>JAJECW010000003.1 GCA_022821865.1 Pseudomonadales bacterium | reverse complement strand
TAAGTCAGAGCTTCCCTGCGGCACATGGAAGTGCCGCCGAATTCGATGGCGTAAGCCATTGAATTCGGGAGCAAAACAAAACCACGCTTTTGTTTTGCGACAATGAAAAATTCCATGGATGGAATTTTTCAGAGAATACTTGGATGCGGGCGGAATCGCACAATTCAACTATCGACAGCCAAGTCTCCACTATCGGCAACTTGTGATTTGACCACAATTCCCTGTTTCTTGCATGTGTCCGGTGTCACAGTTCCTCCTCACCCCTGGCGAAGCGGCGCAGGGAATTGAGATCGATGATCACCAGCCGCCCCGGTCCGTCGCGGCGGACTATGCGGCGGGATTGCAGGGCCTGAAACGCGCGGGTGACCCGTTCCCGGCTGATATTGAGCATGATGGCGATTTCCTGGTGGGTGGGCGGATTGACGATTTCGCCGCTTTCCACCTGCCGCTGTTCGCCCTTGATCAGCAGATACAACTGGCCGCAGACGCGCTGGTCGATATTGCTCAAGCCAAGCAGGGTGCGCTGTTCGGTCATCTGCCGGACCCGCTCGGCGAGCTTGCGACCGACGATATTGCTCACCGAACTGCTGTTGAGCATGACCTCGCGTAGCGGATTGCGGGCGAGAAAGACTACCGTGGCGGCGGCGGTGGCAATGACGAACTCGGGCTGCGGGTTATCGTCGAACAGCGCAAGTTCGCCGCAGAAGTCGCCAGGTTCGACGAAATAGAGCCCGACTTCGCGACCGTCAATGGTATGCCCAACGCCTTGCAGGCGGCCCTCGAACAGAAAGCAGACCCGATCTTCCCGGACCCCGGCCCGCACCACCACTTCCCGGCGCGCATGGCGCGCGAGGCTCGCATGGGGAGCCAGCCCCTCAAGCACCTGTCGCGGCAGCGGCTTCAGCAGGGTGAACCTGCTTAGCAATTCGGGAGTAACCTGCATACAATGAATCCGTTGATTCCCCCCAGAACATTGGGGTCCGTGAGCGGCGCAGGTTCCGAGTATCGCAATTGCTTGTGACTCTGGTCACGTCAATTTATCGACACTTGCGCTAGATTCATGAGTCACGAGAGTCCCCGGGCGCCTCGTGCTGGCCAGGAAAGACGAAGATTGCAGCAATTCCCTGCCAGTTCGAAGACGAAGCCATATTTTTCGATGATTGAAGACTGATCCCATGAAAGTCGGCATCCGCGGCAAAACATTTACCCTCCTGCTTCTGTTTTTCGGCTGGCAGTGGCAGGCGCTGGCGCTCGATCCCGCGCTGGCCGCCGGCGACGGCGCGCCGCATCCGGCCGCCGGCAAGGTGAGCATGGTGCTTGGCGGCGCCTGGCTCGACACCCCCGGAGGCGAACGCCGGCGCATCGAAATGGGCATGCCCGTGGACGCGGGCGATTTCGTCCAGACCCAACCCAATGGACATGTGCATATCCGCTTTATCGACAATGCCCTGGTCAGCGTGCGGCCCGACAGCCGCCTGGAAATCGTGCGCTACGAGTACAACCGCGACAACCCCGGCCGGTCCACGGTCAAGTTCAGTCTCGAAGAAGGTGTCACCCGCTCGATTTCCGGCGACGCCGCAAGTTCCGCCCGGCAGCGCTTCCGCCTGAATACGCCCATCGCCGCGATCGGCGTGCGCGGCACTGATTTCGTCGTCAGCGCAACCCGGGATTCGGTGCGCGCCCTGGTCAACGAAGGCGCCATCGTCCTCGCTCCCTATTCCGAAGAATGCACCGTGGAAGCCTTTGGCCCCTGCGCCGCCAACGCGGTGGAACTCAGCGGCGCCACGGAGCAGATGCTCGGATTCGATCTCGGCTCCCAGGCGCCACGGGTACTGCCGGCGGTGCATGAAACCGACCCGGACACCTTGCGCGACGATGTGGACGACGCCGTGGAGTCCGCCACCGAAAGCGAAGAGGAAATCACCGCGGCCGCCGAGGTTTACCTGGAAGGCACGGCCAATGATCGCGTCAATGCGGGCATCGCGGGCATCGTCAATCTGAACTCTTCCATGCCCACTGACGACAATACGACTCCCGAACCCGATTTCACCCCGGACGTTCCCTTCGGCGAAGACGAAAATCGGCAGCGGCAAATGGCCTGGGGGCGTTGGGGCAATGGCCAGGGCGCCCTGGAGCGCATCACCTATGCCTATGAAGTCGCCCGGGAAGGCCGCGAGGTCAGCGTGGGCAACCTCGAATACGCGCTGTTCCGGCCCGACCTGGAAAGCCGCGATGTCAATGACGGCCTCGGTGAAATCGAATTCGACCTTGCCGCCGCCCAGGCCTTTTACAAGAAACAGGGCAAGGCCGTCGCCATGCAGGTCAGCGACGGCAATCTTGCCATCAATTTCGATCGCAACCTGTTCAGCACCGGCCTGACGCTCAATCACGATTCCACCGGCGAGGTGCTGTTCAGCGCCGAAGGCCGGGTGTATGACGGCGGGTTCTTGCGCATGAGGGACAGCAACCAGCGCCTGAGCGGCGCGGTCACTCTCGACGGCAAGGAGGCCGGGTACTTTTTCGAGCAGCAACTCAATGAGGGGGAAATCACCGGCCTGACCCTGTGGGATAGCCGTTGATGAGGAATGCGATGCGAAACCGGAATCCCGTAACGACGCTGCTGCGCCTGCCGCCGGCCTGGTCACGGTTGGCCATGCTCGCGCTGGCGGCATTGCTTGCGCTCGGGTTGTTCGCCGCATTGCGCCCCGCCATGCTGACGATGGAAGAGCGCCTCGGCGTCCTCGGCTGGACGATGTTTGCCGACGCTACCGAGGAACAGCGCATTATCCTGGTCACTATCGACGAAACCAGCCTCGCCGAAGTGGGCCCCTGGCCCTGGCCCCGGGAAACCATGGCGCGGCTGGTGACCGCCATTGACGAGGCCGGCGCGCAACTGCAACTCCACGATATCGTCTATTCCGAACCGCGCCCCGGCGACGGGGCGCTCAGCGCGGCGCTTGCCGCCAGCCGCGGCGCCGTGCTCGCCCAGGTGCCCGTGCTGCAATCCGGGCAGCCCGTGCAGGCCGGCGTAATCACCCATCCGCTCGCCGGCCTGCAATGCGCCGCGGGTCTGCCCCAGACCGGGCGTTATCTCGCGGCCAATGGCGCCTTCGCGAGTATTCCCAAGGGGCATATCACGCCGGTTATCTCCAGCGATGGCTCGGTGGGCAGGACGCCGGCGGCGATCTGCGTCGATGGTGAAGGCTATCCGGCGCTGGCGCTTTCCGGCTGGCTGACCGCAGTGCAGGCGGACAACTGGTCGGCCACCATGGTGGACGGCGGCCTGTTCGGTCCCGCCCGGTATCTGCGGCTGGTGGCCTATCCCGATCTGGAAATCCCCGTGGATAGCGAAGGCAATCTGCGGATTTCCTATGCCCGGGATCCATCGGCCTTCCGCGCGGTTCCCGCAGTGGACATGCTCAACGGCAATTTCGACCCGGCCTGGTTCGATAATGTCTGGGTGCTGATTGGCGGCACCGCCTTCAGCATGGGCGATGTGGTGCCCACGCCCTACGCCGGCGTGGTACCCGGAGTGGAGCTTCAGGCCCGCATCCTCGGCAGCCTGCTCGATGGCGAGATCCCCTATACCCCGGCTTCCGCCAACCTCTTGCTCGGCCTGCTGAGCCTTGCCGCGGCTTGCGCCCTGTATCCGCTTGCCAGCGGCCGCAGCCGCTGGTCCGCCATTGGCCTGCCGGTCGCCGGCGTATTGCTGCCCATCGTCATGCTGACCCTGCATATCCAGTTGTTGCAGGGCCAGGGTATCTGGCTGGGATGGCTGTTCCCAGCGCTCTACAGCCCGCTGGCGGCGGGCATGCTGCTGCTGCTTGAGTATGGCCGGGTGCGCGCCGAGCGCGGTCGCATCTTCGGCAATCTCAACAGCTATCTGCCCAATGAAATCGCCCGGGAGATCGCCTACAGCCTGCCGAGTTCAAGCATCAACGCCCGCCGCACCGAAATGACCCTGCTCTGCGCCGACCTGCGCAACTTCTCGGCCTTTGGCGAATCGCGCCCGCCCGAGGAATCCGCGGCGGTGCTGCACTATTTCTTCACCCGGGCCACCCGAATCATCGAGGAATCCGGCGGGCGGGTGCATGAATTCAAGGGCGACGGCCTGATTGCGGTCTGGGACAGCCAGGACGCCATCGCCGCCCGCAATGCCCTGCAGGCGGCGCGCAAGATGCAGGCCATCGAAATCGCCGACATGCTGCCGGAAGACTCGCCCCAGGGCCTCGAACCCCTGGCTCTCGGTATCGGCATCGAGCAGGGCTCGGTGCTGATCGGCTCGGTGGGCCCGGCCCACCGCCGCGGCCACGTCCTTCTTGGGGATACGGTAACCATTGTCCTGCGCATCCAGGAACTGACCGCGGATCTGGCCCATCCAGTGCTTGTCGGCGGTGTTGCGGCGAGAAAACTCAAGGACGAAAACCTCGAACCCCAGGGCCACTTCCTGCTCGATGGCCTGCGCAATCCCCAACAATTGTTCGCCTTGCCAAGCACCGGTCGGCGAACCGAAGACCGCAGCCTGAAACTGATCCACGGCGGTCGTAACTGAATTTCCGGCAATTCTCATTCTGGCGCCCCTCCAGTTCCATCCCGCACATGGCGGAGCCCATCCACCTGTCATTCTATGCGCAGTCGCAAAATCTCAGGCAGGGGCTCCACAAGGATATCCCGGGGATTTGCCCGTTTGTCCCGGATTCAAGATAATCCGTTCTATTCAGGTCCAGGGTTCAACATTCTTGCTCCTCAACGATCTTCATTTTGTGTCTGGACATCCCATATTGCATGGAAGTCCATGATGACTCGTTTCCAGGCAGCGCTGGCGTTTACCCTGGCGTTTTGCCCGCCCCCGCCATCCGCCGCCCAGAACTGCCCTGACCTGAACCCCTGGATTGCCGGGCAGGATTCCCGCTCACAAGTCGAATGGCTGCGAGTAGCTGGCGAGCTGGACGCTTTCCAGCCGCGTTGCCTGGAATCCGCCGAATACTTCGCCCTGCTCGGCGCCGCCTGGCTCAATGGCGGACTGCTGCCGGAAGCCGCCGAGGCCCTTGAGCGCGCGCTTTTGCTCGACCCGGACAATGGCGCCGCCCAGATCGACTACGCCGAAGCCCTGTACCAGCAGGGGCAGTTGTTCGCCGCCATCGAACTCAACGAGCAGATTCTCGCCAGGGGCGACCTGCCGACGAACCTGCGCCCGGCTCTGGAAAGCCGCCAGCGGCAATGGCGCGGGGTTACCCGGGATACAGGCTTTCGGGGCGATTTCCTGCTTGGCTACGACAGCAATCTCAATGGCGCACCGGACCCGGGCCAGGTTACCCTGACCATCGCCGGAGAAAACATCCTGCTGGCGCTTGGCGACGAATTCCAGACCATGAGCGGGCCTTACACCAATATCGGTTTCGCCGCGCGGCATCGCCTGCTCGAACCCGGGCGTCAGCACAGTTTCAGCGGCGAGGTGCGAGGCCGCGTCAGTAATGACCGCAACACCGACCTGCTGCAATTCGACGGCCGCTACAACTTTGTCCGACCGCGCCGGGCCGGGAGCTGGCAAGTCGATTCGGGCTTCCGCAGCCTGGCCTTTGGGGGCTCGGCATTGTTCACGTCAGCCGACGCCAGGGTGCGCTACAGCATCTCCCCGGTGCTCACCTGCCGCCCCTTCTTCGACGCCGCCACGCAGTACCAGTTGTTCCACGACCAGAGTTGGCTGAACGCCTTTGACTCCCGTCTCGGGAGCGGTTTCGCCTGCCCCCTCGGCGATGAAGAGCGCAGCTTTGGCAATCTCGGTTTTGAGGCGGCGCTGCTCGACAGCCAGGCGATAAAGTCCGATCGCCCGGGAGGCGACCGCCGTGGCTGGCAGTTCGCCGCCAATTGGCAGTATCCGCTGCCCCAGGGTCTGTTCCGCGCCGTGCTCAACCATACCCGCCTCGAAGACCGGGAAAACTACAGTCCCCTGCTCGATGGCGGCGCGCCGCGCTGGCTCAACCGCAGCTACGCGCTGCTGCAATACCGCCGCGGCGCCACCGTCAACGGCGCCCCCGCCGAAGTGCTGATCAACCTCTATTACCAGCAGCAGGACAGCAACATCGGCCTCTTCGACACCAGTGACACCACCTTTGAAGTAGGCTTCAGTTTCGGGTTTTGAGCGTCTGGCAGTTGCCCCTCCGATGAGGTCCCGCGACTGCGAGCAGGATGACGGGAAGGCAGGATTATTCTGCGCGGAGTCGCAGAATCTTTTCCAGCATCCGCACATTCGCGCTCACAATCAATAGTTGAATATGGGAATCGCACATGGAACTCAAGATATTTCAGGTCGACGCCTTCACCGAAAAGGTATTCGGCGGCAACCCCGCAGCGGTGGTGCCGCTGGGCGAATGGCTGCCGGCGGAGACCATGCAGGCCATCGCCATGGAAAACAACCTCGCCGAAACCGCATTCTTCGTGCCGCGCTTCGACCGGGACTACGATTTGCGCTGGTTCACCCCCGCTGTCGAAGTGCCGCTTTGCGGCCACGCCACCCTCGCCGCGGCCTGGGTTTTGTTCAACAGACTCGGCGTGGACGGCGACAGCGTCCGCTTCCACACCCGCGGTGGGGAGCTTTCGGTATTGCGCGAGGGCGAAATGCTGCTGCTGGATTTCCCGGCCCAGCCGCCATGGCCCGCCGAGATCGGAAATGTGGCCGCTGCGCTTTCCCCGGACGAACCAGGAATCGAACCACAAGCCGTACTTGCCGCCAGCTACGCCATGGCCGTGCTGGACTGCGAAGAATCGGTGCTTGCCGCCCGCCCGGACTTCGCCCGCATCGCCGCGCTGGACATTCCCAACCTCATCATTACCGCCCCGGGAAACGACAGCGACTTCGTCTCACGCTTCTTCGCCCCCGGCGCGGGCATCAACGAGGACCCGGTCACCGGCTCCGCCCATTGCCTGCTTGTCCCCTACTGGGCCGGGCGCCTCGGCAAGAACGAACTCTTCGCCCGCCAGCTTTCCAGCCGCGGCGGCAAGCTCTGGTGCGCTCTCGAAGGCGACCGCGTCCTGATGGCAGGCCAGGCCGTCCCCTACCTCGAAGGGGTGATCAAAATCTAGTCAATCGTCGCAACCGGTAGTTTCGCTTTCGCGGATTCCTACGGCGCAGACTCCTAGCCCTCTATTTTCACGTTACGCGGCCTCTGGTCTAGATCCGAGCGAAGCCCGGTTATGCCGGTCAACTGTTTCTTCGTCTTTTTCTTCGCCCCCGGGCCGGGAAGCAGCAAATCGAAATGCAGCCCCCGCAGCGGCGCGGGCCGATAGTCCGGCACGAGGTCGAACCGCGCCTTTACCGAATGATGCAGCAGCGGCGGGTGCGTATCGGCGGGCAGCGCGTCGTTATTCTCGCGGACGCATACGTTTCGCACCGCCCTGTCATAGAGCTTGCCGAGCCCTTTTGGGCTCGTCCGCGAGACGCAGGTGACGTTCGGATGCATCAGGATGTCGTCCGCGTCGAGAAAACCCAGCACCTCGCCTTGCCCGTTCAGCAGATTTCGAACCTCGCCCGGGCTGCGCGGGTCGGCGAACAGGATATTGCCGCCCAGAGTCGCCTTGCACTGTTCGATCATGTATTGCAGCGCGACGTCGCTGAGGCCGTCGCTCCAGTATCCGCCGCCGACGTCGCTGTGCGCGCCCGGAAACCATATTTCCGTGATGCGTTCGGGGTCGCCGGGGTCGCGGTTGATCTGCGTCGGTTCGAAGGCGACGCGGTCCTCGTCGAGTGAAAGGATGTGTACCGCGCGTTTGACGCGCCGGTCCACCGTGCCGTTCTCGAGTACCACGTCACTGACGATCTTTTCGCCCTTGCGGTGGATGCCGTCCATCGCGGCGACCGTGTCGAACACGCCGAGAAAGGCCACCTCCAACCCCTCGCGCTCCTGCAGTATGAGACTTGCAAACTTTCTCGCCAGCGCCGCGCCCCGGCTGAATCCGAACACGACGATCCGGTCTTCCGGCTTCGGCTCCGCCTCCGTCAGGTCCGCTTTCGCCTCGTTCAGAATCCTTCTGGCGTCGCCCCATTTCGGCGCCAGCGCGCTGTTCACCAGCTCCGCCATCGTGGTTACCATCCAGCCGACGAGCGGTATGTCCTCCCCGTTTTCCCGCGTCCCTATGCCGTTGTAATACCAGGTTCGTTGCGGCGCGCCGAGCGGAGTCCGGGTTTCGGTCAGGTCTCCCCGCAGCCCGCCTCCCATGAGGATATGCAACTTGAGCACATTGCTGATGCTTTCGTCGTGCTCGAACTTCCCGGCATCGCGGGGCTCGTTGCCCGTGCCGTCGAAGCTGAAGACCAGTGTGCGGCCGATAGGGGTTTTCATTGCCTGTCTCCCTGGCTAGAGAAGCGGATTGATTGTCCTGATGCCGTCGAACCGGTTGAAATCGCGGTCGGTGCTTGCGACAGCGGCGCCGTGCTCCAATGCCAGCGCAGCCAGATGCGCGTCCATGATCATGGCACCCCTGGCCTGCCCCTGATCGCAGAGCGCCGCCAGATGCGTCCAGGTTCGAGGACCGGGCGCCAGTATCTGAACGTTGGGCGCTTCGAGCCAGGACTCCACGATGCCGCAAGCCTCCGCTGGAGAAAGCGGCTCGATAAATACGCGGCTATCCGTACCGATGCGCACGAAAGCGAGCAAGGTGACCAGCGCCAGCCGCACGGGCCTGCCTGAAGAAATCTCGCTCTGCAGCCATGCCCGGGCAAGCGCATGGCTCGGACTGTCCTGATTGTACGCGTACAGCAGCAGGTTGGCGTCCACGAGAATCATCAGGGTTGCACGGGCCTGTCGAGAAGATCGAGCAGTCCGCCGATGTTGTCGAGTTCGATTCCGGGGCGAAGTCCCATGGGCCGGGGTCGAACGCGAAACGGCCTGGCAAGCTCGTCTTCCGTCGGTTGCTCAAGACCGCGCCGCAGGTTTTCGTTGAGCGTCTCCTTGAAGCTCGCCCCCGACCGCGCCATGCGGTCTTTCAGCTTCGCCACCACATCGTCTTCCAGCGTAATTGTCGTCCTCATGTGATTGACCCTGCATGAATAACACTGATACACAATGATGCTAGCAAAATGATGCTTGAAGCATCAACATGCGCTTGAGGCGGATCGCCTCGTCGCCGGCAATGACTATAGATAGGAAACCCATCCGGGGCTATGGGTGTCCTGGGGTTTGCTCGTATTTGCCGTTATTTACAACTGCCGGGCGCTGGTCAAGATGCCAGTTTTGATTGCAGGTATCGTGCGGGCAGCGCCAGAAGCGCATAGCAGAAGATCGCAACCAGCAGGCTGGTGTTGATGCTGGCCCACATGGAAATGGCGACCGCGGCGGTGCTGGCCAGCACGCCAGTCGCGCCGTTGACTCCCCACATCCAGGGCAGGCACTCGCTGGAGTACTCCCGGAAAAGGCGGAGACCCAGGGGAAAGCACATGCCCATGGGCAGCGCCGCCAAACTCACCAGCAGCACAACGATGAGGCAACGGACCAGCAGATTCCGCTCAATTGTTGAGGTGATCAGCGGTCCGGACGCCAGGTAGATCAGCACCAGCAAAAGCACAATGGCGGCGGGGACGAGCACTGTCCAGCGCGAGCCCATGCCAACGCGGATGCGGTCGGACAGGAAACTGCCGGCGCCGGCCGCGAGGATCATGGAGCACAGCAACACGGCGACCGCATGGACGGGGTGGCCCAGATACACCGAAAAACGCTGCATGAGGGGGATCTGCACCATCATGAATCCCGTGCCAATGCAGGCAAAGTAGAGCAATCCGCTTAAAAACACATTCTTGGGAATTTTCGGTTTCCCCACAATCAACAGCGGCAGGACGATCACCAGCAGGACTCCCGCCAGCGCGATCCCGCAAAGCAGCATCAAGGTGTAGGTCGCCAGCAGGTTCCCGCTGCCCACGACGCCAAGGTTTTCCAGCTCTCCCCGGGCGTTGAACAGGGCGCCTGGCTTGAGGATATTGAAAAAGTAGGGCCTGCTGTCCGTCGGTGGGCGCAGGTCCAGATAATCATGCCGCGTCGCATCGAGCAATTCCCGCTCGGAACCGGCGGACACGATTTCTCGCACCAGCGGTGCGGGGGACTGATGCCGGGGCGAGTGAATGATGCCAAACCCATATTCATCCGCCGCGCTCTCGATGGCGTTGAGGTCCTGCCGCCCCAGCGGCTGGTTCGACACCAGGAGGGTTGCAACGCTGTCGCGCGCCACCAGGGCCAGGTGGTCTGCCGGGTTTTCAATTCCGCGGCGCAACAAGGACATTGCCGCAAGTGAAATCAACCGGTTGGTTTCCGACAGGGCTTCCGGGGAGTACCAGCGCGACACGCTGAAGATTCCACCGTCGTCGAGGCGGTCAAGAAACACTTGCCATCCCTCAACCGTGTACAGCCCGTTTTCCGACAAGGTGAACGCCCCGGCCCCGGTCGCAGCCCAGGTATCAATCAGGGACATCTGGATCAGGTCGTAGGATTTCCCCGTCCTGGTCAGAAACGAGCGGGCTTCATCGTGAACAAGTGTCACTTCTTCCCGTGCATCCAGTTGCGCGTAATCGCGCCGCTCTTCCTGCAGCACCCGCAATATGGCGCTGTTGATCTCGATTCCGGTGATTTCCGAGCTTCCCGCCCACAGCGCCGTGAGAATATCCCTGCCTCCGCCGACCCCGATTACGGCTGTCCTGCCGCCGGGCCGCAGATGGTAGGGCAGGGCGGTGACATCGAACCGCGCCCAATCGAGATTTTCGCGGTCGCCGTCCCACTCGGTCAGCGCTGTGCCCGCTTCTCCGTCGATGATGATCGCCTGCCCCCTCATTCCCTCGATCTCCACAGCGCCTTCCCCGGCGCCCCAGTAAAACGGCAGACCTTGATCCACCAGAGGCCAAACCACAACCTGGCCGTGTATGGTCCAGTATTCAAGAATCGGCTCCCCGAAGGGACTCGAAATTCCCTTTGGATAAAAGACGCGAAAGCCGTTTGGAGTGGAATGGTTCGCGATGGCGCCCACGACCACCGCGGCGGCGGCCAGGGTCCACAACAGTGGCCTGCCGCCTCCCCGCGCGAGCTGGAAAAGGAAAACGCCGAAAAACCCCATGGCCGCGGCCACAAAGGTCGCACTGGTAATGTCCAGCAAATCCAGCAGCATGAGGCATGCGATACTGCCCAACGCCGCCCCCGCGAGGTCCACGGCGTAGATCAGCCCGCTGTTTCCCTTCACTTGGGTCAAGGCGATGGTTACCGCCACGCCGCTGAAAAAGAAGGGGATGGCTATTGCCGCTGTGATCAGCACCATTCTTGAGACCGCCAGCAGGGTCCAGCCTTCCCTGAGATTGAGCGGGGTATAAATTACCGCGAGATGGCAAATGACCGCGCTGGCGGAAAACAATACGGAATACAGGACAAGATTCGTGAACGCATTATCGAACCCGAACCGGCGAGGCTGCAGATATACCCACAATGCTCCGGCAGCCATGCCGAACATGGCCACGGATACCGCGAAAAACGACAAGTGATACCAGGTCACAACGGACAGCAATCTCGTGTTCAGGACCTCCAGCAACAGCGTCGCGCATGTGAGAAAAAACAGGCCGGACAAAAATATCCGGTTGGTTGGGGTCCTGGCGATGTCCATGCGGTCAGCCCTGATCGGATCGGATATCACTTGTGGCGGATTGCCGACGAGTAGCCCGGCGCGCCAGCAACCAGAAATACAGCCCAAGAGCAAAATACTGCCCGAGCATCATCAATCGGGACTCCAGGGGTAGCGTGGAAGCGTAGATGTGGCCCAGGGAAACATCCCCGTACGCCGAAAATAGTAGCACAGGGGGAGCGCCCGGATTGAACAGTTCGGCCCTGGGGTCGTCCGGAATCGGCAACCAGGCCCGCCAGGCCAGAATCTGGCCGAAAATCAACGGCGCATAAAACGCCAGTTTGAGCCGGATGGAATGGTCATCGAACGGTCGCCCCTCGATCACTACGCCAAACAACAGCAAAACCGCCGGGAATGACCAGAACACGATTCGGTCCGTATGAAAGCCCGTCAAGAGCGCGAGCAGCATACAACCAAACAAATACACTCCGACAAACTGATGCCTGACCAGGAAATCCGTCAGCAGCTTACGCGCGAAAACCAGGAGTGTCAGTGGAATGACCCCAAAAGATGTAAACCATGAAAGCACAAACACGTCAGGCCGCCTGATCAGATCATTGAAGACCGCCCCCATTTGCCGAATGTATGCATAGTCACCTGTCCCATCAACGAACTGATGAATCAACATTATGGTCACACAGGAAACCGCCAGGGGAATCAAGCACATCCCCAGTTGGCTCCAGGAACTGACAGACAGGAAGGGCAGATTTCCTTGCAGGCGGAAACACTTGCCGAAAACAAATATCAAAACTCCGCATATGGAAAGTTCTCGAAACAGTACGCCAGCCAATGCAATCAGGGAGATCAAGAGACTGCCGCGCAAACTGATTTGACTAGTGATCCGCAATAGATACAGGAACAGCATGATGAAAAACAGTGCAGGAGGGTCTGTATATGCTGGTATGGAATGTATGAATCTTGCTGGGGATTGAGGAGCACAGACAAAACACAGCACAATGAGCAGCGAAGTAACACGAGACAAGTTGAAACTGCGGGCAAACAGAAACAGAACTATGGCAGTCAGAAATGCAAATATTAGATTCAGGAGAGTGAATCCCATAGTAATATCGTCTGGAAAAAGTGAGCCGACTATAAACGGCAGGCCAATTCGATAAGTGAATGGGCGCAGTTCAGAAACAGGTAGCCCTGCCGCCACCTGCTCCGCCATGTTGAAGTAGACTTGGGAATCGTATGGATGACCGCCCTCGATGGAAATGGTTTGCTGGGAAATTCCATAATAGAACAGTGCGGCAATAACTGCCAACAGCATTGCAAATACTTCTTTCCTTGTATCCGTAAATCGCATAAAAAACATTCTTTGCGTCAAATTTCTACGGCGCAGGCTCCTAGGAGCCTGCGCCGTAGGAATTCACGGCTGCAAATCCGCTCTCATCCGCGCCCCCGGCCGCTCGATTTCGTTGCATATTCACCAATATTCGCCTCAATCGACCGGCCGGGGGCGCGGCGATAGCGAATTTTCGCTTTCGCGAATTCCTACGGCGCAGGCTCCTAGCATCGCATGTTCGGGAGACAATTTCCACCAGTTTCAGGTGCCATGTTCCAATTCCTTCGTATAGCATAAATCGTCAGACCGTTGACTGATAATGATCACGGCAGCCAACCGCGCCAGATAATTCTTGCCTCTTGTGGGCCTTCCGAAGTATCATGCCGCTCTGCTCTGACGACAATGCCAGGCCTCGCACATATCTTGATGCCATGAAATCCATCGTTTTTGGCCCACTGGTTCACATAACGGCAATCACGGTGTTGATGATTCATCTGACCGCACTGGCATGGTTTTCCTGGAACAATCCAATATACACATGGGATGTGGTCCCTTATGTGGCGATTGCCCTGGAATCCGACTTTGAAAATTTTCAAGAAATTCATCAAGAGACCTACCAATTGCTTCAACAGTCATTGAGCAATGCTCAATACAGTTCTCTTATCTCTGGAGAGTATGCCCGAACAGTCTACGAGGATCCGCAGTCCTTCTCCAGCCAGCTCAATATGTACCGCATCAAACCCTTGTATACAATGTTGCTCAAAGGACTGGTTTCAATTGGGTTGAATATGCTTGACGCGATATTACTGGTTTCCATCGTTCCCGGATTATTCATATGCTTATTGCTATACACTTGGCTACGCCGATATTCTGCTACGGGCATATCCGTCCTCGTCATCATGCTGTTTTCCATCGGCGCACGGTTGTTTGATTTGAGCAGGATACCCACTCCCGACAATCTGTCCGCATTGCTGCTGCTCATCGGAGTCTGGTGTCTAGCTGCGAGGGAGCGATACTTATTGGCAGTCTTGTTTTTTGTTCTGTCCATCTGGACTCGCACAAACAACATATTGCTTATTGTTCCTCTGTTAATCTTCGTTTCCTGGAATCTATACAATAGGGATGATGTTATTGCCAGAAGGTTATTGTGCTGGAATATCATTGGCATCGGACTCGCAGTCACTTCCTATGTATGGATTTCCTATAGATTTGATTATCAGTGGTGGAGGCTATTCAGTCATACGATGATTGCCCCTATTCCTGATCTTGCTGAATTCACAGAATCTTTTTCCGTTACCCAATATGCCAATGTTCTGGAAAGTTCACTAATGCAATTGATTTCTCTCGATCCTGCCACCATGATGTTTGATACAAGCCTGCTTGTCTTTATATTACTGTGGATGATAGCCTGGATTAACTGCTGGCGAGAGTGTCTGCATAATCTATTGTATCCTGACAGACCAGTCGGTGTTTCAGAGATCAGCTTGCTTTGCATTCCAGTTATTGGAGTATTTTTGTCACTGTTCCCGCTAATCCCGGATTTGGATAGATTTCTGACCGCTTATTACGCTATCCTGACAGTGTTTGCAGTAAAATCCTTTTGTTCTGGAAAGAAAGGTTCGGCATGAAAAAAGTTCGCGCAACAGTAAGTTCTTTCCTTTCTGTAGCATTTCTATTTTTGCATTTATTTTTTTTGACAGCTTTTGTTGCACATAATCAGGGGTATAATTGGGATTTTCTGCCTTATGTTGCACTGACTTTTTCGGATGAATATGATAATAGTGTGGTGCATAAAAAATCCTATGGTATTCTGCGGGATCGATTTACCGAACAACAATATGCTTCGATTATTGGCGGCAGCCCGGAAGTGGCGGAACTTTATGAAAATCCGGACTTCTTTGAGGCTCATCTCAAAATGTTTCAGATCAAGCCCTTATATGTCAGCACAATCAAACTACTTGTAAATTCGGGACTAGACCCGATAGAAAGCATCCTGTTAGTGTCCCTAATTCCCGGTATCTTGATTTGTCTGATAGCCTATCTTTGGTTCCGAGATTTAACCGGCCCATGGTTTTCCTTATGCTTAACAGTAGTTTTTTCCTTGGCATCTCGACTATTTGATATCAGCAGGGTAGCGTTTCCCGATGCCCTTGCCAGCTTGATGATTTTGACGGGAACTTGGCTTATATTACATAAGAAGTTGATTCCTGCTGGATCGAGTATCTTGATGTTATCAATATGGGTCAGGACATCAAATATTCTCTTTGTCGCTCCGATGATGATGCTCTTTTGCTGGAACTATTTTTTCAGATCACAAATTGGTCATGAAACTGGCTTGAAACTTGTTGAAATATTTACATTGAAAAAAATCAAGATGATGTTTCTGCATACGAATTTCCGATGGTGCTTATCTTCTTTGGTCTTCAGTATCTTATCGTATTTTTGGATTAACTACAGATATGAATACGATTGGTGGTTATTGTTCTATCATACCTTCATTGACTATCAAGTTGATCTTGCCGGGTTTGATATACCATTTTCTTTTTCATTGTACCTGGGTGTAGTTAAGGATGCTTTTATTCAATTTTTTACCATCACTCCTGACATTTCTTCTTTTTCAACTTCGAGAGTACCCTTATTCATGTTGATCGGCATTGCAGCATGGTTCTCCAACTGGCGCATGAATACATCCAGTGTGCTGCGCCCCACAAATGATGTCTGCCTGGCCGATGCGGCATTGCTGTGTTTTCCTGTATTCCTGGTCTTCATGTTCCTGTTTCCCCAGACATTGTTTCTTGATCGCTTCTTTATCGCGTATTACGCGATTCTCATTGTCTTCGCAGTCAGCCGGCACGGCCCCAAATCCATTTCAGCCTGAACATCCGCAACAGTTCGCATGGTGTGCCGGGGCACAATGGCGCCGAATTGCATCGTGGACCGCAGGGTTGCTGTCGCCGTTGCCGCAGGCCACCATCCGGTGTAACAAAAATGCAAGAAATTTGCCGTCAAACTGCAACAAATGGCCATTAACATGATGCCACGCAATCCCTGACCCGCTTGGTGACAAGCGTCAAACAGCAACTAGGAGACGAAATGAAATTCAAGCAAAGCAAGATGACCGCGCTCGCTACCGGCGTGGCGCTCGGCGTGGCCAGCCTGGCCACACAGGCGAGCGATGGTGGATTGACTGAACTTGGGACTTTTCCCTCGGCTTCAGGAGCAAAGTTTGCCAGTGGAGCCACGATAAACGGCGGCGTCAGCTACCTGCCGGCAGTGCCTTCCTCAGAGCCCGCCGACCTTGTCATGTCTATTCATCCGGACCCTGCCGATGTGGGCGAAGAGGCGGATATCTACGCCGTACTTCGAATTCCCGGACTGGGAGCGGAAGGAGGCGAAGGATGGTTCCAGCGGATTTCCGGCGGCATCTGGGTGCCGTGGGACACACAACCGGCGAGCTTGCAGCCCTATACGAGCATGACCTTGCAGGAACACCAAATGATCACTGTTATCGACGGCATGGTGGGCGACAACGCCAATATGGCCGGAATGACGATCGATTCGTATGTGGCCTACGCCCCGGGAGGCGACCTTTCGAGATTAACCTTCAATACCCTCGCACTGCCTGGTATGGACGGCACTCCCGCGCAGTTGCGCATCGCGGAAGCGGCTGGGGATAGTTGTCCGGAGAATACAATGGCAGACCCCAACGGCCAGATGTTGAATGGCAAGGCCGTTTGTCTGCTGACGGGCACAATCGACAGCCACACCCATCTGACTTCCAATTTTGCCTATGTGCTCGATGGCAAAGTATCCGTTGGCGTGAACGATGTGACTGCCAACGAAGACAAGGTGCGACTCACCATTGATGCCGGCACTACCGTCTATGCGCAGCAAGGTGGGAATCACTATCTCCACATTGACCGGGGAGGCCAGCTCCACGCCAATGGCAACCGGGAAAGGCCGGTTGTATTCACCTACGTTGACGAACAAGACGCCGATGAATCCACAACCGGCCAATGGGGCGGCATCGTGTTGAACGGCAGTGCGCCCACCAATGTACAGGGTGATCCGCCGAGTGGCGAAGGAGGCAGTGGAGAGTACGGTGGCGACCGTCCCGACGATAGCAGCGGCGTATTGACCTTCACCCAGGTCAGATACGCAGGCTATAACTTCAATGAGGAAGATGAACTGAATGGTATCGCCTTCCAGGGAACGGGTTCGGGAACTCTTGTCGATTATATCCAGGTTCACAACAACGCGGATGACGGTGTTGAATTCTTCGGAGGAACCACCAGCGCCAGGCACGTGTTGCTCACCGGCAACGAAGACGATGCCCTCGACTGGACCCAGGGCTGGAATGGCAATCTGCAATTTGTCGCGATCAGGCAGACTGCGGCGAGTGAACACTGCATTGAAGCCGACAGCAACAGCGACAATAACGATAATGAGCCCAGGGCAAAGGCGACCATCTCGAACATTACCTGTGCCGGCCCCCCGGACAGCAACGAAAGTGGTTTCCGGCTGCGTGAAGGCACTTCCGCCGTGATTTCCAATGCAGTCATCGGAAATTTTGGCAGCAGCTACTGCGTTGACATTGACGACCCGGCAACTTTCACGGCCGCAGGCGGCAGTATCGCGGGACTGAATGGAAGTCTGACACTCAGCCATTCGCGACTGGCCATGGGTTGCAACTTGTCCCAGGAAGATCAAGATCCTTTCAATGTCGGTGAATGGTTCGCCGCCCAGGCAGGCAGCATGGAGGGCGGAGTAGACCTCGGCGGCGACAGCGGCCTGGTCAACGGCCACATGCTGAACTCCGTAATGCCCATGATCCCGAATGACCCGTTCTTCCAACAGGTCGATTACATCGGCGCCATCAAGGACGAAACCTCTGACTGGACCGCGGGCTGGTCATTCTCCGACTGGGACTGATTCCCGCCAGGAGCAGGAACCAGCAATCCCGGACCGCTCGACAACCGGAACGTCGAGACCGGGGGTTGACGATGCCCGGATAGCCACGCCAGGGATGGCGTGGACCCCCGCAGAGATTCTGCGACTACGCTTCGGGAGGTATGACAGTAAGCCGGATTTCGTTCCGAAGATTTTTCTTCCCGGTAACATTACTGTCACATACTTGCCATACACTCGCGCCATGAATTCAGGCTATCGGACGCAGTCATGAAGCATTCCTATCCCGCATCCGGAAAACCTTCCATCCCGACTCTGGCCATCGCCGCCGCCCTTGGGGCGGGCAGCGGTGCGGCGCCAGCCCAGGAGCCGGAGACCCGGGTGGAGGAAATTCAGGTCATCGGCCAGTTCGTACCCGATGAAAAACGCGAGACGGCTTCGGTGTCCAATGTGGTGGGCGGGGAACAGTTCACCCGCTCCGGGGACTCCAACATCGCCGAAAGCCTCAAGCGAGTGGCGGGCCTGAGCACTGTGGGCGGCAAGTTCGTTTATGTGCGGGGCCTCGGCGAGCGCTATTCAACCACCCTGCTCAATGGCGCCATCCTGCCCAGCCCGGAGCCCATCAACCGGGTGGTGCCCATGGACCTGTTCCCCACGGCGGTGCTGGAAAGCGTTCTCGTGCAAAAAACCTATTCGGCCCAGTACCCCAGCGAATTCGGCGGCGGGGTCCTGCAACTGCGCACCAAGAAGTCCATTGATGAATTCTTCTGGAATGTCTCTTCCTCTGTCGGCATGACCACTGACGTGAATTTCGGGCAAGGCATGACGATTCCCGGCGGAGACCTCGGCTGGTTAGGCTACGATGACGGTTATCGTGGCATTCCCGAAATCCTGCGGAAAGCCACCGAAGGCGACAACGAACTTCGGCGTGCGAGTCGCTTTGGCTCCGGCGGCTATTCGCCCGAAGAATTGCAAACCATCGGCCAGTCTCTTCGAAACGAATATGCGCCGCAATTCGAGGACTTACCCGCCAACTACGATCTATCAACTTCCCTGGGCAACTTTCACGAGATCGGAAGTTCCGGCGCCACGCTCAATTACCTGGCTGCGATTGACTACTCCAATTCCTGGGATCGCAACGAAATCGAACGCAAGACATACAAGGTAAACAACCAGGGACTCACCCTTGATGACGACCTGGCCTGGAACGGCACTGAACATAGCATCGACACAAGCAGCTTTCTCACCACAGCCATCGATTTCAACCCCAACCATAATGTGCGGCTGACTTCGGTGGTATTGCGCAAAACTGATGACCGCGTAGGCTTTGTGGAAGGCGATATCGCCCAGGAAGCCTATATCCGCCGCACCGAACTCGAATGGATTGAGCGCGAACTATTTTCCAATCAGTTACAGGGTGACCACTATTTCCCGCAATTCAATGAGTTGGTCGTCAACTGGCGCTACAGCGATGTCAAGGCGGAGCGGGATTCCCCCGACCACCGCCGCTACCGCTATGATCTTGAGTCCGACGGCACATTCGAATTTTCAACCCGGTCAGACGGAAATGTGCGCCGATACAGCGTGTTGGACGACAACGCCGAGGATTTCGGACTTGATGCCACCATGGTGTTTGATGGCCCGCGCAATTCACTCATCACCGCCCAGGCCGGCATGGTAATCAACGAAAAGGAGCGCGATTCGGAAATCCGCCGCTATTCCTTTTTCGATCAGGGCCGTCGAACTCGCGACCCCGAGCTGCTGATGCTGTCCATGGAAGAGATTTTCGTACCCGAAAACATTGCCCCTGACGCTTTCGAGTTGCGGGAGTTCACGCGGCCAACGGACAACTACGTCGCCAGAAACGAATCAGAATCCTGGTACGTCAACGGTGAAATCAATTTCGACGACCGCCTGCGCCTGAACGGCGGCATCCGTTTCGAGGAATTCCAGCAGTCCGTGGACACCTTCGATTTGTTTCAACCGGAACAAGGAGTTTCCGCCCGCCAAAACACCGAAGATGTGTTGCCGGCGTTCAGCGCGACCTTTATCAACCAGGATCATCAGTTCCGGCTCGCATACAGTGAGACCTTGTCGCGACCTGATTTCCGGGAGTTGTCCACCGCTGCCTTCACGGACCCGATCACAGGCCGGGAAGTGATTGGAAATCCGGAACTGCTCGTCACCTCCATCACCAACTACGATTTCCGCTGGGAATGGTATTTCGGTTTCAGCGATTACATGTCTTTTGGTGTTTTCTACAAGGAATTCGAAAACCCCATTGAGTCCATCATCCTCGGCGGCGCCACGGGAATTCAGACATTTACCAACGCGAAAGCCGGCGAGAACCAGGGCATCGAATGGGAAGTGTACAAGAGCCTGGATTTCCTCGGTGGCATCGGCGAGGATTTTTACGTGCAGAGCAATCTCTCGTTCATCGATTCCTCGGTGGAAATCGATCCCGATGACGCCGGCATCGTGACCAATCTCAACCGCCCCCTGCAGGGCCAGTCGGATTGGCTGTTCAACTTCCAGGCGGGATACGAGCCATTCACCGGCACCACCGCTACCCTGCTCTACCACTATTTTGGCGAACGTATCACGGAAGTGGGCATTGAAGGGGCCCCCGACCTCTACGAACAGCCTTTCGGCGAGCTCAACTTCGTTTTCATCCGGGAGTTGAATGACAACTGGAAGATTCAGGCCAAGGGCCGCAATCTGTTCGACGAACGTTCCGAGATTACCCAGGGCGGACTGATCTCGACGGCCTACAATCGTGGCCGCCAATTCAGCTTCCAGGTGGACTACACTTTCTGACAAAATCAGCACAGCCCGGTGGGAGGCAACAGCGATGGCAGAAGATTCAACCATACTGATCGTTGACGACGAGGCCGCCATCAGGGATGTGGTGGGCATTACCCTCGACCTTGCGGGTTTTGACACCATCAAGGCGGCAAATGCCCGCGATGCCCACGTTTCCATCATCGACCAGAAGCCGGATCTCGTGCTGCTCGACTGGATGCTTCCGGGCGGCAGCGGCATTGAACTCGCCCGTCGCCTGCGCCGGGACGAAGTCACGAGCAATATCCCCATCATCATGCTCTCTGCCAAGGCCAGCGAGGACAACAAGGTGCAGGGCCTGAACGAAGGCGTTGACGACTACGTCACCAAGCCATTCTCGCCCAGGGAACTCGTGGCGCGCATCAAGACCGTGCTGCGCCGAGTCAACGCAAAACAGGGGGATGGCCACGACAGTGTATTGCAAGTCTTCGACCTTCAACTCGACCCCACCAGCCATCGGGTCACCATTGAAGACCGGGCGGTGGAGATGGGCCCCACGGAGTTTCGACTGCTGAAGTTTTTCCTGCAAAATCAGGAAAAGGTTTTCAACCGCGACCAAATCCTGAATCTGGTCTGGGGTGCCAATATCTATCTGGAAGAGCGCACCATTGATGTCCATATCCGGCGCCTGCGCAAGGCGCTGTCCCAGGTCAAGGGCACGACTATCAATTATTCCAAACTGATCCAGACCGTCCGCACGGCAGGCTACCGCTTCTCCATACGATCTGCCTGACCCCCCCAACGTTGGGCATGGCGCATCTGATGAAAAGCCACTCAACTATCTTATACATTCAGGAAAACTGGCTGCTGGTCATTTCGCTTTCCATTATCGGGATTAACGGTTTCATTTTTCGCGGGCATGAACTGGATGATGCCTTGATCTATGCGAGATACATCCAGAATCTGATTTCAGGGAGTGGCCTGGTCTACAATGCCGGCGAATACGTCAATGGGTTGACCTCGCCGCTCTTTGCGTACTTGTCCATCGCGCCGGCTTGGGTAATGAATGATGCCAGGCAAGGAACAATGCTTGTTTCGGTTCTGGGCTCCCTGGGTACCGCGCTTGTCTTCCACAAATTGCTGGTTCAATGCAATATCAACAAGAATCTCGCCGCGGTATCGGTCTTTCTTGCCGCCAGTTCGACTATGACGTACATCAATCTTGGCATGGAAACCAGCCTTTTTACCTTGCTGATTGGAATCTGCCTGTACTTCTATTTCAGGGACCGCCACATGCTCCTTGGCGTATTCACTGGTCTGGCCATACTGGCAAGGCCGGAGGCGGTATTCCTCGTTCCAGCCTTGGCTCTGAACACATGGCTGTTCAAGCGGAAATGGCCGAATTGCCGATGCTGCATCGCACCGGCAATCCTGGTCGCCGCGCAACTCGCATTCAACCTGGCTTACTATGATGCGATGCTGCCTTCCTCCGGGGTCGCGAAAGTCTCCCAGGGTCTGTCGGGGGACTGGGGCAGCAACATATTCCTGTTCAATCTGGGATATGCGTTTGTTCTGGGATTCGGAATGCCGGGTCAACTCATGACCTTTGGCTTGTATCTCATCCCGATTGTGATGGTTCTGCTTGCGGCGTTTTCCGTGCGGGAGAGTTCGGCGAGGCAATATCTGGTGATCACATCGACTTTTCTCGCGCTCTACACGGCGCTCTTCGCTATTTTCAACATACCCAGTCAATGGTGGTACTACGCAATCTACTTTAACGTGTTCGTGACGTATCTGATCATTGGAGCCCACTGGCTGATTCACCGCTTCAATCTGGCGACATTCAGTTCGCTTCAGCATGTTTCCGTAATCGGTCTGGCGGTATTTCTGGTGTGGCAGCAAGTCGCGAATCTGAATCTGCACGGCCGGACCGTTCGGGAAGACTACAGAGAGATCGGCCTGTGGGTCGCCGAAAACACCGATGCCGACGCCTCCATCGCCATGGCCGAAATCGGGACAGTGGGCTGGTATTCGCAGCGGCAGGTGATTGACATACTGGGGTTGATCAGCAGCAGGAACTCCGCCTTTGTGGCCGAGGGGGATTACACAAGTTGGCTGGAACTCCACCGACCGGACTACATTCTCTCCCAGGACCCGCCCAGGGTGTTCGAGCAGGCGGTGCGCCATTTACAGCAAAACAGATCGACGGAACTGATGGAAGTGGCGGATTTCAGCTTCCCGGGGCAGAAGCTGTACCACTACCTGCCCTCCAACTGATTTCGAGCCGTTCGGTCTGAATACTCAGTTCGATGACCATATCGGCGAAGCTCGGCGGCAGGTATCGCAGCAAAGGGTACTTCAGTTTGTCATATCACCAGTGATCTAATATCACTTGCGATATGCGGAGCCGGTAGTCGCGAGCTATCTCTGGCGGCCGCTGGCGCGAGACCCTGGCGACGAGATGGTTCTTGAAGCCGCGATCAATGGCTGCGCCGATGCATTGGCAACGTTTACTTCGGCAATGCGCCCCAGCGATTCGGCATTGCCCTGGTAACGCCGCAACAGGCCTTGAGGAGAGCAGCATCATGAAAACACAGTCCGCGGCATACCCACTGCGACTACCGAAATCGATGAAAGCGGCCCTGGTGGAAATCTGCCGGGAAGAGGGCACCAGTATCAATCAGTTCGTGAACTCGGCAGTCGCCGAGAAGATTTCGGCCTTGAAAACCGCCGAGTTCTTTGCAAGCCAGCGGGACAAGGCGAATATCGGCGAGGCGCGCCGCCTGCTGCGCCGCAAAGGGGGCAAGCCGCCGGAGCCGCAAGACCGTCTTGACGAATGAGGCTTCGTGAAACTTCAGGTCGTCCCCGGGTGTTTCCCGCCACGGTAGCGTGGGCCCGCCGCCGGCAATCGTGGTTCCCGGAGCGTCGGACAATTTGCATTCGAAGCCGAGTCGTTTTCCGTCCCGCATGACGAACAGGTCGAGTTCCGCGCCGGCGTGGGTGGCCCAAAAATAGATGAATATCGCAGTTTTATTGCCGGGAAGCGCATCACCATCGTTCGACAGGAACCCGACGCGGCCTGACGAAACTGTGTCGGATGAAGAATCGCGACAGGACGCCCTGGACGGAAGGCGAAGGTCCGCCCAATAACTGCCCCACACCGCGGCACCTTAGGTATTCTCTGAAAAACTCCATCCGTGGAGTTTTTCATTATCGCAAAACAAAAGCGTGGTTTTGTTTTGCTCCCGAATTCAATGTCTTACGCCATCGAATTCGGCGGCACTTCCATGTGCCGCAGGGAAGCTCTGACTTAAT
>JAJECW010000062.1 GCA_022821865.1 Pseudomonadales bacterium | reverse complement strand
GCCGGATGCGATGCCCGATTTCACCGCCGGAACCTGCGTATCCCCGCGACTGCGATCCGAGGCGGCGGCAAGGGCCGGGGAAACCTGGCGCGGCGCGGCCCACGTGGAGCGCTGGCTGCGGGTGGCGCAGACCTTCACCGGCGGCGCCAACGACGCCACGGTCGTCACCCCCGCCGAAGCGCACTTCCACGCCGCGGGCGGTCAGCCCGGCTGGCTCCCCGTGGCGAACGCGCTCCGATGCATGGAGCAGCAGTCCCTGCGGCGGGTGTTGTCGCGGTGATCCCCGGGTTACGCGACCACGCCTTTTGCGGAATGATGGTGGGGGAGGCCGTCATTCCGCGCGCGGTCGAAAAATCTCCCCGGGAGCCTGCGGCGCAGGCTTCCGGGGACGGGGATCGGGGTAGTCCCGCCCGGGCCATGCCGACATAGGCGTTGGCGGGTTCTCCGCCGGCGAAGGCGGCCCGGTGAGTGGTTTCCAGCGGCGCGTGGTATAAAATCGCCGCTTTTCAGAATCAGGGAAACCACATGAACTTTGCCGGGACCGACGCCTATGTAGCCACCGGGGAATTGCAGATGGCGGTCAACGCCGCGATTCGGCTGCGCAAGCCATTATTGATCAAGGGCGAGCCGGGAACCGGCAAGACCATGCTCGCCGAACAGATAGCCCTTGCGCTCGATCTGCCCTTCATCCAGTGGCATATCAAATCCACCACCCGGGCCCAGCAAGGCCTGTATGAGTACGACGCGGTGTCGCGCCTGCGGGATTCCCAGCTCGGCGAGGAGAAGGTGCGCGACATCGGCAACTATATCGTCCAGGGCAAGCTCTGGCAGGCTTTCGCCTCGGAGCGGCAGTGCGTATTGCTGATCGACGAAATCGACAAGGCCGATATCGAGTTTCCCAATGATCTGTTGCTCGAACTCGACAAGATGGAATTTCATGTCTACGAAACCCGGGAACTGATCAAGGCCAGAACCCGGCCCATCGTGGTGATCACCAGCAACAACGAAAAAGAACTGCCGGACGCTTTCCTGCGCCGCTGTTTCTTCCATTACATCGATTTCCCCGACACCCTCACCATGGAGAAAATCATCAATGTCCATTATCCCGATATCCGCAAGAAGCTGGTGCGCGAGGCCATGGAGATTTTCTTTGACCTGCGCAAGGTTCCGGGCCTGAAAAAAAAGCCCTCCACATCGGAACTGCTCGACTGGCTCAAGCTCTTGATGGCGGACGACATGCCAGACGATATTCTCAAGGACCGCGACTCGGCCAGCGCGATTCCGCCGCTGTATGGCGCCCTGCTGAAAAATGAGGGCGACGTGCAATTGCTCGAAAAACTCGCCTTCATGCACCGCGCCGGGCGCTGAAGCCAAAGCAGCTTGCCAACCGATGCTCATCCGCTTTTTCACCCACCTCAAGGACAGCGGCCTGCCGGTTTCGGTGACGGAACTGTTCGCCCTGCTTGAGTGCCTCGACGAAAACATCGTCTTTGGCAATGTGGATGAATTCTACCATCTTGCCCGCCTGTGCATGGTCAAGGACGAAAAGCACTTCGACCGCTTCGACCGGGCTTTCTCCAGCTATTTCAAGGATGTTGAAGCGGTCGGCGACATCCTGCTCCACAAGCTGCCGGAAGAATGGCTGCGGCGGCGTTTCGAGGCTTCTCTCAGCGAAGAGGACAAGGCGCGCCTCGAAAGCCTCGGCGGCCTCGAAAAACTGCTTGAGGAATTCCGCAAGCGCCTGGAAGAACAGGGGAAACGCCACGAAGGCGGCAGCAAGTGGATCGGCACAGGCGGCACTTCGCCATTCGGGGCCTACGGCTACAACCCCGAGGGGATCCGCATCGGCCAGCCGGAAGGCGGAAGCGGCAAGGCGGTCAAGGTCTGGGATCGGCGCGAATACCGCGACCTCGACGACAGCGTGGAGATCGGCACCCGCAATATCAAGCTCGCCCTGCGCAAGCTGCGCAAGTTCGCCCGCACCGGCGCCGAGGAGGAACTCGACATGAATGACACGATTTCCTCCACCGCCAAAAAGGCCGGCCTGCTCGACATCAAGATGGTCCCGGAGCGCCACAACGCGGTGAAGGTGCTGCTGTTCTTCGATGTGGGCGGTTCCATGGACCCGCATGTCAAGGTTTGCGAGGAGCTGTTTTCAGCGGCGCGTTCCGAGTTCAAGCATCTGGAATACTATTATTTCCACAATTTTCTCTATGAATCGGTCTGGACCCGGGGCCGTCGGCGACACGCCGAAACCGAATCCACCTTCGAACTGATGCACAGGTATCCCGCGGACTACAAGGTCATCTTTGTCGGCGACGCCACCATGGCGCCCTATGAAATCACCCACTCCGGCGGCAGTATCGAGCATTACAACGAGGAGCCCGGCGCGGTCTGGATGCAGCGCATGAGCGAGCGTTTCGAGCATCTGGTCTGGCTCAATCCCACGCCGCGGGACTATTGGGAACACAGCTACTCCATCGGGCTCGTGCGGGAACTCGTGACGAACCGCATGATGCCGCTGACCATCAAGGGGCTTGAAGAAGCTATGGCCAGCCTGCTGCGCTGATGACCGAAGCCTTCATTTTGCCGGGTCTTCGGGCAGTCGAATTCCCACGCCGAGCAGGCGCACCGGCTTGTCGCCGCGCTGGAATCCGGTGTCCAGCAACTGCGCAAAATTCTCCGCCGCAAGCGATGCGGACTGCATTTCCACTGTGGTCTGACTGAAGTCGTGGAACTTGATTTTCACCACCTGCTTGCGAATCCGCACCGGCTCGGGGCGCCCGCCAACGCGTTGTTCCAACTGGGCGATCAGGTCCGGCAATTCCGCCAGGCAGGCCGGCAAGTCCGGCAGATCACTGGCGTAGGTGCGCTCCACGCTGATGGATTTGCGGATTCGATGTGGCTGCACCGGCCGCTCGTCAATGCCCCGGCTCTGCAGATACAGCCGCCGGCCGAAGCGACCGAAACGCCGCTGCAATTCTTCCCGTGGAAGGCCCTGCAGCTCGCCGCAGGTGGCAATGCCGAGTTCGCGCAGTTTGCCGCTGGTCACCTTGCCCACGCCATGCAGTCTGGAAACCGGCAGTCTTGCCATGAAATCCGCCACAGCTTCCGGGGCCACCAGATACTGGCCATCGGGCTTGTTCCAGTCGCTGGCGATCTTGGCAAGAAGCTTGTTCGGCGCGATGCCGGCGGAGATGGTTATGCCGATTTCCTCCCGCACCGCCTTGCGTATCGCCTCGGCGATACGAACCGCGGCACCGTCGAATTCCCGGCAGGCGCTGACATCGAGATAGGCCTCATCGAGTGAAAGCGGCTCGATGAGATTCGTGTAACGGCGGAAAACCTCGTGCACCTGGCGGGAAATCCGCCGGTACTTTTCCATGTCCGGGCGGATAATGATCAGATTGGCGCAGCGTCGCCGCGCCGTGGCCGAGGGCATGGCGGAGTGAATGCCGAACTTGCGCGCCACATAATTGCAGGTGGCGACGACTCCCCGGTATTCCGGCAAGCCGCCCACGGCCACCGGTTTGCCCGCCAGGACGGGATTGTCCCGCTCCTCCACCGAAGCGTAGAAGCTGTCGCAATCGCAATGGATGATGTGGGGCGCCACGGCAGGCGGCCGCGAACTCAGGCGCGACTGCGCTCAAAATGTTCCATGAAGCCCGCCAGCGCCTCGCAGCCGGCGGCGGGCATGGCATTGTAGATCGACGCCCGGGCACCGCCCACATTGCGGTGCCCCTTGAGGGCATACAGGCCATTGTCGCCCGCCTCCCGCAAAAAGGCCCCGAGCAGCGCATCATCGGCGAGATGGAAGGTCACATTCATATGGGAGCGATGCGGTGGATGGGCTGTGCCCCGGTAGAAATCGCTGCGGTCGATGACATCGTACAGCAGCGCCGCCTTGGCCGCGTTGCGTTGCTCGATGGCCGCAACGCCGCCTTCATCCCGCAGCCATTCGAGCACCAGCTTCATCAGGTACAGCGCAAAGGTGTTGATGGTATTGGCCAAGGAATGTTTTTCGGCGCAGGCCCGGTAATTGAGCAGGGCGGGGGTTTCCGGCAGGGCGTGGCCGAGCAGGTCTTCGCGGATGATCACCACGGCAAGCCCGGAAGGCCCGAGGTTTTTTTGCAGCGAGGCGAAAACCGCGCCGAAGCGGTTGATGTCGAAGCGCCGCGACAGCAATTCCGAAGTCATGTCGGCCACCAGGGGAATGGCGCCGGTATCGGGAAAATCGTTCCAGCGGGTGCCGTAGATCGTGTTGTTGCTGGTGATGTGGGCGTAGGAAGTGTCCGGGGCCAGCCCGTCCGGCGGGAACTCGGGAATCCGGTCGAAATTGCTCGCGGCGCTGCTGCGGGAAGTATCGATTTCGCCATAGCGGGCGGCTTCCTTCGCCGCAAGGTTGGCGAAATTGCCAGACACCATATAGGCGGCCCGGCGCGCCGGAAGGCGCTGGATCAGATTGAGGGGAATCGCCGAAAACTGCATCTGGGCGCCGCCGTGAACGTACAGGATCCGGTAGTTTTCCGGGATTGCCGCAAGTTCGGCGAGCAGTGCGTCGGCGGCCTCGACAATTTCCATGAAATCCGCCGAGCGATGGCTGATTTCAATCACCGAAGCGCCAATGCCCCGATAGTTCAGAAACTCCCGCTGGGCCTGCTTCATCACCGGCTCCGGCAACATGGCGGGGCCCGCGCCGAAATTGTAAACCCTTCCACTCATGGCGCAGGCTCCTAGATCGCGGTGGCTTTGATGACCTGTTCGATGCCGCGCATGGCGTCGAGGATTTTTGGCGACGCCGGCTGTTCGAGATCGATCAGGTTGTAGGCGATATCGCCGCGGCTCTTGTTGAGCAGGTCGATCACATTGATGTTCCGGTCGGCGAGGATCGAGGTGATCTGCCCCAGCATTTTCGGCACATTGCGGTTGGCGATGGCCAGCCGCGTTCCCGGCGCCGCGCCGGGAATTCGTTCCAGATGCAGATTGGGGAAATTCACCGAGTTGCTGATATTGCCGTTTTCCAGGAAATCCCGCAGTTGATTCGCCGCCATGACGGCGCAGTTCTCTTCCGCCTCCCGGGTGCTCGCGCCGATATGCGGCATGCTGATGACATCGTCCCGGCCAATCAGCCCGGCCTGGGGAAAATCACTGACGTAACTCTGCAGTTGCCCGGAATCCAGGGCCTCCCGCAGGGCTTCCACATCGACGATTTCCCCCCGGGCGAAATTGAGCAGGCTGGCGCCGGGCTTCATGGCGGCAAACAGCTCGCGATTCATCAGGCCCCGGGTCGAATCGAGCACGGGCAGGTGCAGGCTCACATAATCCGAACTGGCCGCCAGGGCTTGCAGGCTGTCCTTGCGCTTGACCTTGCTGGGCAGGCGCCAGGCGGCCTCCACCGACAATGCCGGGTCGTAGCCATGGACTTTCATGTTGAGCCGGATGCCCATTTCGGCCACCCGGGAACCAATGGCCCCGAGACCGATCACGCCCAGGGTCTTGCCGGCGATTTCCGAGCCCTTGAACCGCTTCTTGTTCGATTCGATCAGGCGCGAATACTCGACCGGGTCGCCGACGCCATTCTCTTCGGCGAAACGAATGCCCGGAATAATCCCCCGGGAAGCCAGCAGCAGGCCGCAGAGCACGAGTTCCTTCACCGCATTGGCGTTGGCGCCGGGGGTATTGAAAACCACCACGCCGGCCCTGGTGCAATCCTCCACCGGCACGTTGTTGGTGCCGGCCCCGGCCCGGGCCACCGCCCGCAGCCCGCCATTGACCATGGCCGGGTCGAGCCTGTGGCTACGCAGCAGAATCGCATGGGGATCCACCTGGGAGTTGCCGAAGCGGTACATCTTTGGCGGAAAAATCGCCAGTCCCCGGTCCGCAATCGAATTGTAGAGCTGGATACGGTACATCGTGTTTCCCTGAATACGACAAACTGAACGAATTGGATGAATCGAAGGCCGCGGACACTCCCGCGGGGGCCGCGATTATGGCGCGGATGGGGCCTGAATGCCAGTGGGCCGAGTCGGGCCGCGTACGAAGCTTCGCTCTTTGCCGACTGCGCCGACCGGGCCTCACCCATGTCTCACACGCCCGCTGCACTGTCCCACCGGCAGCGGTTTGGCCGCGGGGGTAGTCACAAAAAATTACAGCGGGAGAGCGGGATGCGTTTATACTTTGTGCGGTTTGCGCAATTGCGCTTGAAGATCGAATTGAAGGGGAATCAAGCATGAGCTTTTTGAGAATTTCCTGGTTGTCCGCCACTCGAAATCTTGGCCGGGCGACTGCCCTGGTTCTGGCGCTGGGGGCCGCCGGTGCGGCCTGGGGGCAGGCTGACGAGACGATTCGGGATAGTTTTCCGGAACTTGCCGGGCTGTTCAGTGCTTTTGATGTGACGCAGGCCGCGGCGCTCGACGCCATTGCGGAAATCAATGCCGATCCGGAGACCATGGATGCGCGGATGGAACTGGCCATGCATCTGGAGATGATGGCCAACATGACCATGCGGGAAATGATGGCCATGGGCGGTCATGGCGCGGGGGAAGTGGCCATGTCGATGGATATGGAGAATCCTTACGGCGAACGGGAAACGGAAGTCCGCGTCGCCCTGCTGGAGGAGCTGCGGCGGGAGCACGAGCCTGCGGAAGCCGCCGCTTCGTTCCAGAACAGCGCGTCGCTCGACCGCCATACGGCGGAGATCTTCGAACGCGGCCGCCGTTTCGAGCGGCGGATCGTGGCCATCTATCTCGATGATTCGCTCAGCGACAAGCAGGCCGCGGTGCGGGACGCCGTCGCCGAATACATGAGCGACGAAATCCACTCGGTGGCGAGCACACCCAAGAATGTGGGTCTGCTGCTCACCCACGATCAGGCTGGCGCCTTTCAGACCGGTTTCCCCCTGCTGCGGGGCTTTCTCTGGTCGAATCAGTGGCTGGAACTCGCCGCCCTGGAAGCCGTGGTGCTTGAGCATGTGGACAGCAATGTCAGCGGCGGCATCGACACCGCACTCGATCGATTCTGGAACAAGATGGGCTCATCCGGCGGCATGACCATGTTCCCGGCGCCGGTGGAATTGCCCATGGCGCCGGCCATTGCGCCCAATCTCTACAGCCAGTCCATGGAAGCCGCGGTCATCATCGACAATCTCAATGTGCTGGAGACCATTGTCGCCGACATCATGGCGTACCCTAATCTCGACAATCGCGCCGGGCTGATTGAAGCCTGGACCGGCGAATTCACCAACAAGACCGAAAACCTCAGCGACAGCATGAGTTATCTGCTGTTCGCCCTGCGCGGCGGCATCTACAACCAGGGCGGCCCGGCGGTGGGTGAACTGATGCAGTCGGAACGCAACCGCAGCCGCTCGGCCATGGACATGCAGCACGCCATGATCATGTCCCAGCCGATGTGATTTTCCGCTTGCCGCGAGAGCCCTGAAAGCCGCGCCGGGGATGGCGTGAACAAGCGGATGCAAATCCGCTCTCATCCACGCCCCCGGCCGCTCGATTTCGTTGCATATCCACCAATATTCGCCTCAATCGACCGGCCGGGGGCGCGGCGATAGCGAATTTTCGCTTTCGCGAATTCCTGTGGCGCAGGCTCCTGGGGGGAATACTCAGGCGACTTGCGGAACTTCGCCGTCAAGGACCTTGCGGAAGACTTCGGTGTCCACATTGCCGCCGGTGAGAATCACACCCACCCTTCGGCCCGCCTGCCGCTCCCGCTCCTGCATCAGCGCGGCGAATGCCGCGGCGCCGGCGCCTTCGGCCACATTGTGGCTGTGCCGGTAGAGCAGGCGCATGGCTTCGGCGATTTCCTCCTCGCCGACCTCGACCACCCGTTCGGCTCCCGCGCGAATTATTTCCAGCGGTTCTTCCATTGGCACGCGGCAGGCCATGCCATCGGCGAAGGTATTGGCGGAATCGCTGGCCACCACCTTGCCCGCTTCGAAGCTGCGGGCCAGCGCCGCCGCTTTTTTCGCCACCACGCCAATGACCCCGGTTTGCAGGCCTAGCAGGTCCCGGGTGCGAATGACGCCGCAGATTCCGGAACCCATGCCTATGGGGACGTACACCGCGTCCAGGTCCGCCACGGCTTCAAACAACTCCAGCGCATAGGTCGCCACGCCGCGCACGATGGCGGGATGAAAAGGCGGCACTTTCATGGCGCCTTCGGCGTCGGCGACCCGCACCGATTCCAGCCGCGATTCCTCGAAATCGTCGCCGAACTCGATCAACTCGGCGCCCCAGCCGGTCATGGCGGCATTCTTTTCCACACTGTTGCCCCGGGGCGCATAGACCGTAACCGACACGCCGAGGCGGCAGGCGGCAAAGGGAATGCTCTGGCCGTGATTGCCCCGGGTGGCGGTAACCATCTTGTGCGGCAGCCCCGGGCCGCGCTGCAACTCGTCCATGAGAACGAGGCCGCCGCGCACCTTGAAGGCGCCGATGGGCGTGTGGTTTTCGTGCTTCAACCAGACTTCGCAGCCGCTGACGCCGCCAAGCCCGGGCCAGGCGTACTGTGGCGTCGGCGGCATATGCCGCGCAATCACCTCCTGCGCCTGCCGCAGTCCCGCAAGATCAAACATTGGATCCCCCCATTTCGAAGCGCGCAATTCTGGCACCTCAACCGCCCCTGGTCAATTGCAGGCAATCGCCCCCGGCCGGTCGATTGAGGCGAATATTGGTGGATATGCAACGAAATCGAGCGGCCGGGGGCGCGGATGAGAGCGGATTTACAGCCGTGAATTCCTACGGCGCAGGCTCCTAGGGCCTAATCAAAGTGCAGCCGCGAGCGGTTCAGGCGTTTTACCGAATTGCAGCCCATGAGAATCATGTCGCGCTCGATTTCTTCCCGCAGTTTGCTCAGGGCCCGGTCGACCGCGGGTTCGCCGCCGGCGGCGAGGGCGTAGAGATAGCCACGGCCGATCATGCAGGCTTTGGCGCCCATGGCCAGGGCTTTCAGCACATGGGTGCCCCGGCGCACGCCGCCGTCGAGAATGACTTCGATGCGGTCGCCCACGGCATCGACGATGGGTCCGAGTTGATCAAAAGGCGCAGTGGAGCCGTCAAGCTGGCGGCCGCCATGGTTGGAAATCATGATGGCGCTGGCGCCGATATCCACCGCGCGCCGGGCATCGTCCACCGACATGACGCCCTTGATGGCGAAAGGCCCGCCCCAGCGCTGGATCGCCTCTTCGGCGTCCTTCCAGGTGATCGAGCGGTCGAACTGGCTGTTGATGTAATCGATGACCGAGATGAGCTTGCTGGTGCCCTCGTCGATCCGGCCGGCCACATTGGCGAGCTCGAATTTCCGCGAAGTGAGGTAGTTGAGACTCCAGTGCGGATGGGTGCAGAAACTGAACAGGCTCTTGAGGGTGAAGCGCGGCGGCGTCACCATGCCGGTGCGCAGGTCGCGTTCGCGGTTGCCCGCCACCAGGGTATCCACGGTAAGGCAGATGGTGGAAAAATTCGCCTCCCTGCAGCGATCGATGAAATCCCAACTCATGGCCCGGTCCTTGTGGATATAGAGCTGGTAGCACTTGGGCCCCGGCGTGAGGGCGCCGATTTCCTCGATACTCGTGGTGGCGATGGTGGACAGGCTGTACATGGTCCGGTGCTTGTGGGCCATGCGGCAGACGGCGTTTTCGCCGTGGTGGTGGAACAGCCGCGACATCGCCGTGGGCGAGCAGAACACCGGCCAGTCGAGCTTCTGGCCCAGCACATTCACTGAAAGATCGAGATTCGACAAGTCCGCCAGGGCGTCGGGGATCAGCCTGACCCGGTCGAAGGCGCCGGTATTGCGGCGCAGGGTGATTTCGTCATCGGCGCCGCCGTCGATGTAATGAAACAGCGGCGCGGGCAGCCGCTTCCTGGCGAGCTTGCGAAAGTCGGCCGGATTGTGGCAATCGCTGATGCGCAAGACAGGTCCTTGCCCGGGTTCGGGATAACAATGATTCAGCGGTCGGCGCCGTACACATTGTGCAGGCTGTCGCCGGAAGTCTCGCTCAGGGTCCACACGCAGAGCAGCGAGGCCAGCGAGGCAACGGCGATATACACCGAAACCCAGACAATGGCGTATTCGGTCCACAGAATCGTGGCTATGGTGGGAGCGAAGGCGCCGCCCATGATCGCGCCGATCTGATAGCCCAGGGAGGCGCCGGAATAGCGCACTTCGGTGCTGAACAGCTCGGTATAGTAGGCCGCCTGGGGGCCGTACATCATGCCGAGGAAACAAAGCCCGCCGGTGACGCCAAGCACCACGAGCCAGAACTGGCCGGTATCCACCAGCGGGAACAGGGCGAAGGCCCAGACGCCGGTGAGAATCGCGCCGAGCATGAATATGCCGCGCCGGCCGTTCCTGTCGGAATAGCCCGCGGCCCAGAACTGGAAGGGAATCTGCAGGGCCGAGGCAAGCAGTACCGCCCACAGCATTTCATCCCGGCTCATGCCCGCCACTCCCTGGCTGCCATAGGCGAGAATGAAGCCGATGAGGATGTAGAAGGAAACCTGGATGGAAAGAAAAGCCCCCGCCGCCAGGGCAATGGTGCGCGGGTACTTGATCAGGGCTTCCAGCACCGGCGAGCGGCGCGCGGCCTGCGCCGCCTGTTCATTTTCCCGCTGCGCTTCCCGCAGCATCTGCAATTCGCGGAAGGCCACGGTGTCCTCAAGCTTCAACTGCACGTACATGCTGATGCCGATCAGCACCACGCTGGCGAGGAAGGGAATGCGCCAGCCCCAGGCCTGGAAGAATTCGTCGGAAACCATGGCGCTGATGATGATGAAGGCCATGTTGGCGAGAATCACCCCCACTGGCGCGCCGGCCTGGGCATAGGCGCCGAACCAGCCCCGTTCATTGGACGGCGCGCTTTCGGTGACGAGCAGCATCGCCCCGCCCCACTGGCCGCCAATGGCAAGGCCCTGGCAGAAACGCAGCACGGTCAGCAGGATGGGCGCCGCAATGCCGATGGTGGCATAGGTCGGCAGCAGGCCGATCAGGGTCGAGGCCACGCCCATCAGCATCAGGGCGATGACCAGGGTGCGCTTGCGGCCGATGCGGTCGCCAAAATGGCCGAACAGGATGCCGCCCAGGGGCCGGGCGATAAAACCGAAGGCGAAGGTGCCGAAAGAAAGGATCAGGCCCACCGTGGGAGAGCTTTCCGGAAAGAAGGCCGCCGGGAAGATCAGCGCGGCTGCCGTGGCGTACAGGAAAAAGTCGTACCACTCGATGCTCGTGCCGGCGAGGGCGGTCAGCGCCACGGTGCGCATGTTCTGTTCCCGATGCGCTTCGGCTTGCTGCACCGTGGTGGATTCATTGGCGGCCATGGACTCTCCTTTCAGTGCGGGTTCGCAGCCTGCTTTGCGGGTTCTCCGGGTTTCGTCACAAGCCCGGAAAGGCAATCGAGAATAGCAGGAAACCCCCGGCCATGCACAAATGACAATATGATGTATCATCCGCCGCTCATTCATTTCCGGCATGAGGAGCGCAACTGTGGAACAGGAAACCATCGCCATACATGGCGGCTACGAGACTGACGCGACCACCAGGGCGGTTGCGGTCCCGATTTTCCAGACCGTCGCCTACGAATTCGACGACGCCAGGCACGGTGCGGACCTGTTCGACCTCGCGGTCCCAGGCAATATCTACACCCGGATCATGAATCCCACCAATGCCGTGCTCGAAGCGCGCATGGCGGCGATGGAAGGCGGCCTCGCCGCGCTCGCGGTGGGCTCGGGCATGGCGGCCATCAATTACTCGATCCTGACCCTGGCCAGCGCGGGCAACAACATCATCACCGTACCCCAGTTGTACGGCGGCACCTACACGCTCTTCGCCCACATGCTGCCGAGCCAGGGCATCGAAGTGCGCTTTGCCGGGGACGATTCGGTCGCGGCGCTGGAAAAACTCATCGACGGTAACACCCGCGCCATCTACTGCGAAACCATCGGCAACCCCGCGGGCAATATCATCGACCTGGAACCCATCTGCCAGATGGCGCGCAGGCACGGGGTGGCGGTTATTGTCGACAATACCGTGCCCACACCCGCGCTGTGCCGGCCCATCGAATACGGCGCCGACATCGTGGTGCATTCCCTGACCAAGTACGTGGGCGGCCACGGCACTTCCATCGGCGGGGTGATCGTGGACTCGGGCAAGTTTCCCTGGGCAGAACACGCGCAGCGCTATCCCGAACTGAACAACCCCGAACCTTCGTATCATGGCATCGTCTATACCGAAGCCCTGGCCGAGGCGGCTTTCATCGGTCGCGCGCGGACGGTTCCCCTGCGCAATACCGGCTCCGCCCTGTCTCCCATGAACGCCTTTCTTATCCTGCAGGGCCTGGAAACCCTCAACCTGCGCATGGAGCGGCATTGCGAGAACGCCATGGCCGTGGCCGAATACCTGTCGAGCCACGACAAGGTGGAATGGGTCAGTTTTGCCGGACTGCCATCGGACCCGGGTCACGCCCTGGCGCGGAAGTACTGCGGCGGCACACCGGCTTCCCTGCTGACTTTCGGGGTGAAAGGCGGCTTTGAGGCGGGCGTGCGGTTCTACGACGCCCTGCAAATGATCAAGCGCCTGGTGAATATCGGCGACGCCAAGACCCTCTCCTGCCATCCCGCGTCAACCACCCACCGGCAGTTGACCGAAGCAGAACAGTTGACCGCCGGCGTGCGCCCGGAAACCATCCGCCTGTGCATCGGCATCGAGCACATCAAGGATATCCTGGCGGATATCGAACAGGCCCTGGAGGCTGCCTGATCTTGAATCTCCTGGTCCGGCCCGTTGTACCATGCGCCAACCCGTCGAGGGTATGGCTACCAGCGGATTTCACCCCGTAGCTGAATGGCGTTGAACGGGGCGCCGAAGCCGTTTTGGCGGCGACCGTATTCGACGCCGGCATGAACTTGCGGGCCGGTGTTCAGCTTGAGGCCGAACTTGAGCGCGTGTCCGGCGCCGGCGTAATCCTCCACACCGAAATAGGGGTACCACAGAGCCTGGCGCCAGTTGCCTTCGAGCCCGTAACCCACTTCGAACTCGGTGCGCCGGCCCTGCATGGCGTTCGGCCCGGCGCCCAGCCCGCCAGCGTCGGACAACTCCCAGAGTTGTTCCGCGCCGCCGAAGGCCGCGCCCCGGGTGGCAGCCAGATTCATCAGCAGGCCCCGACCGTCGGCGTCGGGCTGATACTGGATGCCGGCGCTGTAACCCCACTCATCGTAGTTATCGTCGGAATGGCGCAGCAGGCCGCGGCCATTGAACTGCAGGGTCAGCGGACCCGTGCGCCAGGCAAGGCCGCCGCCGAGTTCAAATCCGGCGCCCGTCTCGGCGTCACCGCCGTCGTGGCGCAAACCGGCTTCCAGGGTCGGGCTCAGCAGGCCGCCGCCGGTGGCGATGGAGCCGCTGGCTTCGAGCAATAGCCGCAGTCTTCGGGTCGAGGCGTCGGCTGCGGCGAGCATGGCGTTGCCGTCGGCGGAGGTGCTGGTGAGCAGGGCGTCGGAGCGGACCGCCAACTCAAAGCGGCTGCCTTCCCGGCTGCTTGCCGAGAACACGCTGCGACCGCCGAACGCCGCCATGGTATTGCTGATGTCGGTTTGCACGGCGGGTGCGTCGGCGTCGGGAATCAATCGCATGTCTCCGCTGGCGCGGCCGGCAACGCCCCAGAAGCTGGTGAGCGAATCGAACTGGTAGTAAGCGTAGGGATAGACGCCGGTGAGGCTGCTGCTGGCGCTGCCCGCGTCACCTTCGGCGTCGGCGAAGCGGCCATCGCCACTGCTGTGGGAAATGGCGACGCCAGCCAGCCATCGGCCCCACTCGATATCGAATCCGGCGGTGCCGGTATCGACTTCGGCATCGAGTTTCAGGCCGCCGGCATTGGCGTCGAAACGGCTGCTGGCGGCATTGCCCCAGAGGGTTCTGGCGCCTTGGCTGATGGGTGTCCCATTGCTGCTGGCGGCAGGGTTTTCGTCCTGGAAGCGATAGAAGAAGGAACTGTTATGCAGGAGATCGCCCAATGGGTGGGAAGTGGAGTTGGTGGCGCCGGGGATGATGGCGGGATTCCGCATCGGGGACTGTGGGCCGGATGCGAAGCCTGCGCCGTTTTCGGCGAACAGGTCCGATACGTTGCGGCCGCCGACGATGAGTTGCCGGCGTTGCGGGCCTTCCTCAAGCCGCTGGCGGATCGCCTCGGCGGTGTCGCCGGCGGCGGTGCGGCCGAATCTGGCAAGCCAGCCTTCCACGGTTTCATTGCTGAATCGGCGCGGCGCGGTGGCGGCGCTGGTGGAAACCGCGGGGCCGGGGCCAATTCGGTTCACCGCCCGCAGTTCAATGCTGTATCGCTCGCTGTAATCCAGGCCGGTGATCAGTTCCCGCAGGTCGGCGCCGGCGGATTGCCAGGGCGCGCCCCGCGGGACATCCACCCCATGGGCGATACGGTACTCGTAGTCGATGATGGGGGTATTGCCGTCGTCCGCCGGCGCTCTCCAGCTCAGGTGGATTTCGCGCTCGCCGCCGGTGGCGTCCAGCCCTTGCGGAGCGCCGGGCATGGTTTCCGGGATGGGAAGAAAGACGCCGACGCTGGCGGCGGCGCCGGGGCCGGCGGGGTTGACGGCGCGAACCGCGAAAGCATAGTCGCTGCCGTTCTCCAGCCCGGTGACCGTGGCGCCCAGGCTGGCGCCCGCGGATATCCAGGCGGCGTCTTCGGTTACGGTTTCACCCTGGGCGTAGTGGTACTCGTAACCGGTAATGGCCGCGCCGCCGTCGAACTCCGGAATCTGCCAGCTCAGGGTGGCTTCGGTGTCGCCCGCGGCGGCTGCAACCGCAATCGGCGCCGTTGGGAGGCCGGGCGCAACCGCCGCGCTGGCTTCGCTGGTCAGTGATTCGGCAAAACCGTCGTCGTCGCGGAAACTCACCCGCAGCTTGAGCATGCCGCCCACATCGGCAAGGGTTGTGGTGTACGCGCTGCCGCGGGGGTTTTCGATCGCCGTCTCTTCGCCATTGCCGATGCGCAGCCACTGGTAGTCGTAGACGGTCCGGGTCAGGCCATCGATGTCTTCCAGACTGGCGAGGTCCGCGGTGAGGGTCTCCCCGAGGCCCGGCGTGCCGGAGATTGCGGGCGTGCCCGTGGCCGGGTCGTTGACCGATATGACGTTGAGGATGATCGTGTTGTCCGCCTCGCCTTCGTCCTCGCCGTCGCTGACCCGGAAGCGGAAGCCGCTGTAGGGCATGCCGTGGGCATTGGCCTCGGGTGTGAAGCGCAGCTTGCCGGCGTCTATGTCCCGGCGGGAAACCGTCTGGCCAGCGGTGGCGGCGACGCCATCGATACTCAGCGCCCCATCGCCGGGGAGGGTCACGAGCCGGACGGCGACCAGGTTATCGCCCGCATCGGCGTCGGCAAAGCCGAAATCTTCAGCGCCGAAGACGCGGTGGCTGTCCTCGTTGATGGACAGGGAACCGTCCGCGCCGGTGGGCGGCGCATTGGGTTCGTCATTGTCGACAATGGTGAGGATGTGGGTTCGCGGGCGACCCCGGTCATAGTGCAAGCTGCCGGTGAGCGTGAGAACGATGGCTTCTTCGCCCTCTGCAATACTGTCGTCGAGAATCGATATGGGGATGTTCGCCCCGGTGGCGCCGGCATCGATGCCGATTCTGCCGCTGTTGTCGACGGTGAAATCCTCACCCTCCTCGGCTGAGCCGCTGAGCGAATAACCGAGACTGAGGCCGCCGAAAGGCGCCGGATCGATTTCGATGCGTACATTCACCGTGCCGGCGTCCTCGTCAACCCGGGAAGATTCCCCGGCAAAGGAGATTTCCGGGTCGGCGATGGAAGATTCCGGTTCAGGGTCTGGTTCCGGTTCAGGTTCCGGTTCCGGTTCCGGTTCCGGTTCCGGCTCCGCGGCATGTCTTGACTCCAGATCGGTCAGGGCCTCCACGACCGGGTCCCAGCGGCTGGCGGAATAGGCGTCCGCCATGTCCTGAGCCTCGGCCGCGGTCATGGGCATGTAGCCCTCGGCGATGGCGTCCCCGTCCCCCAGCCCGGCCAGCGCGCGCTTCCAGCGG
>JAJECW010000119.1 GCA_022821865.1 Pseudomonadales bacterium | reverse complement strand
AAACTCCATCCGTGGAGTTTTTCATTATCGCAAAACAAAAGCGTGGTTTTGTTTTGCTCCCGAATTCAATGGCTTACGCCATCGAATTCGGCGGCACTTCCATGTGCCGCAGGGAAGCTCTGACTTAATCAGAGCTTTCCTGGTCCTCGATATTGGGCGAAAGCAGGCGGCGGAGCGCTTCGGAATCGCAATTCTTGCGCCTGGCCAGTTCATCGACCTGTTCCCGGCTGATCTTGCCCACCGGGAAGTATCTGGATTGGGGGTGGGCAAAGTACCAGCCGGAGACGCTGGCGGCGGGCAGCATGGCATAGCTTTCGGTGAGCGTTGCGCCGATGGATTCCGTGGCTCGCAGGAGCCGGAAGAGGGTGGCTTTCTCGCTGTGGTCGGGGCAGGCGGGGTAGCCCGGCGCGGGGCGGATACCCTGGTATTTTTCCCGGATCAGGTCTTCCGCGCCGAGTGATTCCTCTGGGGCATAGGCCCAGAATTCCCGGCGGACCCGCTCGTGGAGGCGTTCGGCGAAGGCTTCCGCGAGGCGGTCGGCAAGCGCCTTGGTCATGATGGATTGATAGTCGTCCCCGCCGGATTCGAACTCGGCGGCGAGTTTTTCGGCGCCGGTAATGCTTACCGCGAATCCGCCGAGATAATCGGTTATTCCGCTGGATTCCGGGGCGATGAAGTCGGCAAGGCAGAGCTGGGCCTGGTCCGCTTCCCGGGTTCCGGGCAATTGCTGGCGCAGGAAATGGAATACCGCGCTTTGGCCGCCGGAGTTTTCCGTGGCGCCTGCGCGAGCGTCACTGGCGTGGCGGCAAGCTGGCAACCCGGCTCTGGCGTCGCCGGCGCGCACGCGCACGTCATTGGCCCCTGTGCGGCTTGCGGGCCAGATGCCGAATACGGCTTTGGCGGTGAGCAGCTTTTCGTTGGTGATGCGCCCAAGCAGCGAGTTGGCGGCGGCGAAGAGTTCCCGGGCCTCGCGGCCGACTTTTTCATCGTTCAGGATTGCCGGGTACTTGCCGGCAAGTCCCCAGGTAATGAAGAACGGCGTCCAGTCGATATAGCCGCTTAGTTCCGCGATGGAATAATTCTTGAGGATTTTCGTTCCGGTCAGGCGCGGTTTGGCGATTGCCGTGTTTTCCCAGTCGATGGCCAGCGCCCTGGACTGGGCCTCGGCGTACTTGAGCATTTGACGGCGTTTGCCGCGCCGGCTGCTGCGCCTGCGGATTTCGGCGTACTCCCGCTTCAGCTTGCCGCAGTATTCGGGCTTTGCCCGGGGGTTGAGCAGGGTGCCGACCACGGCCACGGAACGCGAGGCGTCCGGGACGTAAACCGCCTGGTCATTGTGATAGTGCCGCTCGATCTTCACCGCCGTATGGGCCTTGGAAGTGGTTGCGCCGCCGATCAGCAGGGGAATGTTGAAATCCTGCCGCTGCATTTCCCGGGCCACATGCACCATTTCGTCGAGCGATGGCGTGATCAGGCCACTAAGACCCACGAGATCGACATTCTCCTCCCTGGCGGTTTGCAGGATCCGCTCGCTGCTTACCATGACGCCGAGATCGATCACCCGGTAATTGTTGCAACCAAGCACCACGCCGACGATGTTCTTGCCGATGTCATGGACATCGCCTTTCACCGTGGCGAGCAGAATCGTGCCCTTGGCGCTGGCGGATAACCGGCCTTTTTCCGCTTCCATGAAGGGTTCGAGCCAGGCCACCGCCCGCTTCATGACCCGGGCGCTCTTGACCACCTGGGGCAGGAACATCTTGCCGGCGCCGAACAGGTCGCCCACTTCGTTCATGCCCCGCATCAGCGGACCTTCGATCACTTCAATGGGTTTTCGCGCCCGCAGGCGGGCTTCCTCTACATCTTCCTCGATATGGCGGTTGATGCCCTGGACCAGGGCGTGGCGCAAGCGCTTTTCCACCGGCCATTGACGCCAGGCTTCCCGCGCCCGGGCCTCCGCTTCCGCTGCGTCCGGATCGCTCCCGGAACGCTGTTGCAAATCCCCCGCCAGCGCCAGCAGGGCTTCGGTGGCGTCCGGGGAGCGATTGAGAATCACGTCTTCCACGGCGTCTTTCAGTTCCGCGTCGATGGCGTCGTACACCACAAGCTGGCCGGCATTGACGATACCCATGCTCAGCCCTGCGCGGATGGCGTGATAGAGGAAGACCGAATGAATCGCCTCGCGCACGGTGTTGTTGCCGCGGAAGGAAAAGGAAACATTGCTGACGCCGCCGGAAACCAGCGCGCCGGGCAGATTCGCGCGGACATGACGGCAGCATTCGATAAAATCCACCGCGTAATGGTTGTGTTCCTCGATGCCCGTGGCGACGGCGAAGATATTGGGATCGAAGATGATGTCCCAGGCGCAAAAATCGAGTTTTTCCCGCAGCAAATGATAAGAGCGCTCGCAGATTTCGATCTTGCGCGCCAGGGTGTCGGCCTGGCCTTTTTCGTCAAAAGCCATGACGATGACCGCCGCGCCGTATTTCAGGCAAAGCCGCGCCTTGGCGAGAAAATCCTCCTCGCCATCCTTGAGGCTGATGGAATTGACCACGCATTTGCCCTGGGCGCATTTCAGGCCCGCCTCGATCACTTCCCAGCGCGAGGAATCGATCATCAGGGGCACCCGGCAGATCTCGGGCTCCGCGGCGATCAGGCAGACAAACTTCTTCATGGCCGCCGCGGAATCGAGCATGCCTTCGTCCATATTGATGTCGATAATCTGGGCGCCGGCTTCCACCTGCTGCCGGGCGACCTCTAGCGCTTCCTCGTAACTTTCTTCGCGGATCAATCTGGCAAAGCGCGCCGAACCCGTGACATTGGTGCGCTCGCCCACATTGACGAACAGCGAATCCGGCCCGATAGAGAAGGCTTCCAGTCCGGAGAGGCGGCAGGCGGGACTGATCGCGGGGATCTTGCGCGGCGCAAGCCCGGCCACGGCTTTGGCCATGGCGCGGATATGCGCTTCCGTAGTGCCGCAGCAGCCGCCGACGATGTTCACGAGGCCGCGCCGGGCGAAATCACCCATAAAAGCCGCAATCTCCTCCGGCGTCTGGTCGTATTCACCAAAGGCATTGGGCAGGCCGGCATTGGGGTGGGTGCTGACGGGAACCGGCGCGATGCGGGACAGGGCTTCCACATGGGGCGCAAGCTGTTCCGCGCCGAGAGCGCAATTGAAGCCCAGCGCCAGCGGATTGCCATGGATGACCGAATGGCAGAAGGCCTCGACGGTCTGCCCGGATAGCGTGCGTCCGCTGGCGTCGGTTATCGTTCCCGAAATCATCAGGGGAAGCCGTTCGCCGCGCTGCTCGAAGAAGTCGAGACAGGCATGGATGGCCGCCTTGGCATTGAGCGTGTCGAAAGAGGTTTCGATCAGCAGCAGGTCGGCGCCTCCCTCCACCAGGGCGGCAATGGCCCCGGCATAATCCTCCGCAAGCTGATCGTAACCGATACTGCGAAAACCCGGATCATTGACATCCGGCGAAATCGAAGCCGTCTTGCTCGTGGGGCCGATGACGCCCGCCACAAATCGCGGCTGTTCCGGGGTGCGGGCATTCATCTCGTCACAGGCGGTCCGGGCGAGTCTCGCTCCGGCGAGGTTCAGTTCCCGCGCCAGCGACTCCATCCCATAGTCCGCCTGGGAACAGCGGCTGGAGTTGAAGGTGTTCGTTTCGACAATGTCCGCCCCGGCTTCCAGATAGGCCAGGTGAATATCCCGGATCAATTCGGGCCGGCTCAGATTCAACAGGTCATTATTGCCCCGCAGATCGGTTTCCCAGTCGGCAAACCTTTCCCCCCGGAAATCCGCCTCAAGCAGCCCGTGCCGCTGAATCATCGTCCCCATGGCGCCATCGAGCAGCAGGATCCGCCGGGCAAGAATCGCTTCCAGCTCGCAATAAACAGCAGATTTCCGCATGGCCGCAGTCCACCCCCGGGGGAAAAGGCGGCAATTCTAGCAAAACCCGCCCTGGGAGCCTGCGCCACAGGAATTCACGGCTGCAAATCCGCTCTCATCCACGCCCCCGGCTCCTGGGAGCCTGCGCGAAGCGAAGCGTGGTCGCGGAATTCCAGGTAGCGGCCCCTCCGGGAGATTCTGCGACTCCGCGCAGAATGACGCGGAGAGGGGCGATGCCTTGAACAAAATCTTCAAGCTTGCGGTAAAATGGCCGGGTTGAATCATCGGCTATGCCGGGGAGCGCCCGACGTGATCAGCATTACGGAATCGGCCCAGGAGTATCTTGCGGAATTGCTTGCCAAGCAGGATTGCGAGGGTATTGGCGTGCGGATATTCATTCTCGACGCCGGCACGCCCCAGGCGGAGACCTGCATTTCCTATTGCCGCCCCGGCGAGGAAAAACCCACGGACGAGAAAAAACCCTACGCCGGATTCACCGCCTGGGTCGACCAGCCCAGCATCGCCTTTCTCGAGGACGCCGTGGTGGATTTCGCCAGGGATTCCATGGGCGGGCAACTTACCATCAAGGCCCCCAATTCCCGTCTGCCGCGAATCGGCGAAGACAGTTCCATCGAGGACCGGGTCAACTATATCCTCTATAACGAAATCAATCCCGGCCTCGCCGCCCACGGTGGCCATGTCACCCTGGAGGAAATCTTTGAGGAAAACATCGCCGTTCTGCGTTTTGGCGGCGGCTGCCAGGGCTGCGGCATGGTGGACGTGACGCTCAAGGACGGCGTGGAATCCGCGCTGCTGTCCCAGATTCCGCAGCTCAAGGAAGTCCGCGACATCACCGACCACAGCTACCGGGAAAACGCCTATTACCGGTAAGCGCGGGCAACCGGCGCCAATTCAACCGGGATAGCGCCGGGCCAGTTCCCCGTAGACCCGCTGCCGGTAATCCGCCGGTTCGGGGTCGAGTTCGTCAAGGATATCCGCCAGACATTCATTGTCCTCGCGGCCCGACCAGAGCTTCCGGTAGCGGCCTTCCTTGTAGCCATGGTCCTGGCGGAACATATTGAGCACGTTCTTGCCGATGTACCGGCGGTACAGCGCAAGCCAGTCCAGCCCGCAGTCCTCCATGAGGGCGCCGAACAGTTGCAGGTCGATGCGGCGGCTCGCGCTCAGGCCGATCAGCAATTCGAGCTTGCCGAGCGGGTCGAGTTCGGCGGGCCGGTAGCGGCCGCCGTCGAAATCCATGCCGCCAGCGCTCCGACCCTCGTCCAGCAGGCCGAGCAGGGCAGCCAGGGCAGAGTTCTGGTCCCCGTTTTCCCGCAGCAGGATTTCCGACAACAGGAAGTGCCAGATATCCACGAGTTCCATCTGCAACTGGGCGTTGTCGCGCCGCTGCCGCTGCCACCATTTCCAGCCGTGGTGCTCGATCGCCTCGGCGCCTTCGACGATCACCGCCCGCAGGTAGGGGTGGGCGGCCGCAAGCCAGTCCGGGTCGATTCTTGCATTCATTTCCGCCTGCAGGGCAAGCATGGCGGAAGCCTGTTCCCGTGACAGCATGGGGGCGCCGGTGGGTAATCCGAATAGAGGGAAGATTCAGCGAGCCTGCTTTGCGAGGGTGCTCAGCATGTCGCGCCTGCTGCGCAACATGTCGGTGTAGGATTTGCGAACCGCAAGCGCTTCCTCGTCTTCTGCCTCGGCCTCCTCGATCTCCCGCAACCAGGCTTCCAGCACCTTGATCTCGCCGGTCAGTTGCATCGTGCCTTCCTCAATCAGCTTCTGATCGATCTCGACACTGGAGTCTTCGCAGTCCCGCTCAGCCACGAAACGCCTCCGAATCCACGGTTGCAGGGCAGGCCAGAATGTCACAGACAGAAACAGCGGTCAAGCGCTGCGCGCATCCTGATCCCCGCTTATGGCGCTGACCGGCGTCTTTTTCCACCACCGCAGGCGAAGCGGGGGCGGCTGCCTCCCAAGATTGGGCATGGCGTCGCACACGAGCTCGATCACACCGGGAGCGGGACTTTCTATCGCGTCGGACCCAACGATTTCAGCCGTCGAAAGGCCGGTTTCCGCCGACCGCCGCAATTCTTCGAGTTCGTTGCCGGTTAGGGCCGGAAGCATCGTCGCGGCGGCATCCGCCGCCGCGAAGGCAGGCAAAAAGACCAAACCGACGCGTATTTTGAACATTTTCACGATTTGTTCCAACGACGATGTTCAAGACAGCGAGCGAATCCCGAACCGGAGACGGGCATCTCATGATACGCCGCTACTTGAAGGTAATCCCGCGGCAACTGATTCGACCATTAGGGCCTGTTCACACTGTGCGCTGTTGCCCTGTTGTGTCTGTCACGTCGCCAATCAAGGCGCGGGGAGCGTGGTTTGGTGATTCCAAATGAGCGAGTCGCAACGCCGGGTGGCGACGTGACAGACACAACCCGAAGGGCCGGTTCCCTTTTTCCTCCGGGCGGCGTTGCCGCTCGCTCATGTGGATCAACCACACGGCGCTCGCGGCGTCTTGCCGGACGAAAAAAGAGATCCGGCAGGGCGACAGCGCATAGTGTGAACAGGCCCTAAATCGGATCAGGTTGGACAGCCCCCAACTCGGCCAGCTTTCTGACTTCGGTGGCCGCTCCGGTGGCGCGCTCCATGACGAACTGATGCAATTGAACCACGCTGATGTCTTTGGCCGCGCGATTCACGAGCATCCCCGCGGCTAATCCGGCAAGCAAGGTCAAGCCAACAGGTCCGCCGAAGACCGCCACCTGGGAGGCGGCGGCGAGCGTTGCGCCGGTGCCCAGCCCGCCCTTGAGCATTCCATCCACCGCTTCAACGTATTCGCCGGCTTGTTCGGCCTTGTGGAACGCGCGCGCCAGGCTGGTAAGCGTAACGACCAGGAGGATCGGATTGGCGCTGAAAACCGCAGCCACTCCCATGTTGCCCACAAGCCTGGAAAATTTCTCGGTATCTTCCTCGTTCCAACTCAGGACCACCGACATGAAACCGATGATGCCCGCGAGCAATTCGGGAGCGTCGTAGCTGTTGATGTCGTAGAACCAGTCTTTGGGAATACCGAAGTTCGATTGCAGGTGATTTGCTACTTGATCGTAAGTTGACTTGTCCCAGTTGGCTATGGGCAAACCTTTTGGCGTGGTCAGATCCTTGAACATCGCTTCAGCGAATCCCAAAGCTTCTTCGACGAAGGTATCGTCCGGCACAGCGCCTCGAACCGCTTGCCAGGCGCCGGCGATGGTGTGCCCGCCATCGACCATGCGATGGTTGCCGCCGCCGATCGAGGTTCGCAAGTATTCGGCGTCCATGGCCTTGTCGTAGATCGTTGCCGAACCCTTTGCCGTTGCCTGCAGCAGTTCGTTTAGATCGATGGCGAGCGAACTCGCCAGCAGTCCCTGCACGGTCGCGAGCAGTTCGTCGGCGAGCGCCGCCGCCGAGGCCAGCGCTTGCCCGGGACCGGATTTCACACGGGCAAAAACACCGCTGGCGGCGCTTGCGGTCGCATCGACCGCCGAGGCCGCGGACTTTCTTACCGCGGAGCCTGCTTCGGTCGCGGCCTTCGAAACGCCGTTCAGGTATCCCGCGGATTCGTCGGCGGCAGGCGACTGGCCGTCTGAGGAACGATCGGGAACCGGTTTAACTCCCGCCGTGTCCTTCCACCGAATCCAGGCATCCGCGAGCCCGGAAACCTTCGGTAGAAGCAAGGCGCCGTACTCGCGCCCCCCGAGGATCAGACTGCGCCGCAGCGCCGCCTCCCGGTCCAGTGCGAACAACTTGCCAAGAACGAAACCAATGGCTGCGTCGAATTCGTCGTCCGATTTCGGATGGGGCAAATCCTCCTCGAAGCCACTACGTTCAAGGACGATCTCCCACATTTCTTCCCGAATTTTCCCACCCTGGTTTCCCTTGTATATCCAGTTCGCGTCGGCGCCTCTTTCGCCGCGGCACCAAAGCCAGGCCGCCAATCCCGGATGAATCTCGATTACCGATTTTCGCTTCTGCAATTTGTCGCTGGAATTGGTAACCAGTTTCAACGGAAGTTTGTTTTCCGGCTTGTCATGGGGGCCGACCCGGGGAAGTCCGAGCAAAGCTCGACTGATTGTCCAGTGCGGACAGGCGCCATAGCCAAGCACGGAAATGCCTTTTGGCGTCTTGAAACCGGTATCGTCGAGAGAAAAGAAGCGCTCTATGGGGCGCTTGGTGAAGTCGAATCGATACGAACCGGCGTTTTCGGTATCGAAGGGTCCCGTCAATGGCGCGTCCCAGCAAACCAGAACCGAGCCCTTCGCATCGGCTACTTGATCCATGAACTCGCGAAGCTCCCGCGCGGATAGCCGTAAGTATTCCGTTCCCTCGAAAACAGTGCTTTCTTTTCCCGGGGCGGGATCAATCGCAATTACGCGCATCGATTTGGCAGTGCGTTTTTTAGCCATCGTTCACAGAATGTAGCCCATAGTCAGGGAAAGCCTCAATGCCTGATGGCGGGGGACGGTCAAACTGTGACTCTTCTCACCCGATTTCAACGTCAAGGTCATATGGCTGCCGGAATTTCGCACGATGCTATAGCCGTATCTGCGAGACAGTAACTTTGCAGCCGCGGCCCCCGACAGATTTCGGGGAATTTTCATACCGCGACGGCTTCTTCCCGGACCAGGTGCAATCTTGCGACGCGGGGTGTGTCTTCAGACGCGAAATGGCAAAGCACGGCATTCCGAGCCATGGCTTTCAGTTCGTCCCAATCGCTCCCCTGGGTAAAAATGTCATGGCCAAGCGCCCGCGCATCGTATCCGCCCTCGGGCGCCTCGGTAACTTCGAAGATGATTTCAATGGGTCTCATTTGTGCAGGCTCCTGATTGAACGGCCTATTTCATCCTAGGAGCCTGCGCCGTAGGAATTCGCGAAAGCGAAAATTCGCTATCGCCGCGCCCCCCGCCGGGCGATTGAGGCGAATATTGGTGGATATGCCACGAAATCGAGCGGCCGGGGGCGTGGATGAGAGCGGATTTGCAGCCGTGAATTCCTACGGCTCAGGCTCCTAGTGTATGAGGAAGAAGTTTGTGATCACTGTTCTTCCCCAAAAATCTCAACAGTTTCTGGACGCTCTAAACCACCTTTCTGTCCGCAGGAGCCAAATAGTAATGCCAACACCAGCAACACTATTAACTGAGTAGTTTTACATGAACAGTTTGTCATGTATGTGGCACTAAATAAAGACATGGATTGCGCTTGCTGCCTCATAATCTCAAAATGCGCTAATAGGAATTATATGCGACATTTCCGTGACTTGAAAATTCATTTGGCTCTGCTACACCCAGAACGAGAAGTATAGATAAACCGCGGCGGCCAGGCCGAATACGACGGCAGTCGCGGCGATATCCTTGCGGTCGTAGCTTTGCCGCACGTCTTCGCGGTTGATCGTCGCCAGCGTCAGGCCGCGAACCTGCCCGGGTTTCGGCGATGCGGCGCTGCAGGATAATACGACGATGACGGCAACGCTGATCAGGAACAGCACGCCGAAATAGGCGGCGATGACGAACCAGCCGAGTGTGCTGAGTGATGACATGGGCTAGGAGCCTGCGCCGTAGGAATTCACGGCTGCAAATCCGCTCCCGTCCACGCCCCCGGCCGCTCGATTTCGTTGCATATTCACCAATATTCTCCTCAATCGACCGGCCGGGGGCGCGGCGATAGCGAATTTTCGCTTTCGCGAATTCCTACGGCGCAGGCCCTAGATCCTTGTTTCGGGCCGGTCAAGAATCTAGCATTACGCGGGTCTTGTAAACAGTGCGGCCGGGCAGGAAAACAGATGGAAAATCCGTTTTGAACACCGTTGTCGGCATCGATCTGGGCACCCAGGCGCTCAAGCTGGTGTTTTACGATGTGGACTTGCGCAAAGTCGCGGCGGTGGTGTCCGCTCCGCTGGAACTGCGCCAGGACGATAGCGGCGCCGCCGAACAGCCAAGCCAATGGTGGCTGAGCGCACTGAAAACCGCTTTTTCCGGGGTCGATCCGGAAATTCGCGCTTCCGCCCGGGCGCTGGCGGTTTCCGGCCAGCAACATGGTTTTGTCGCCGTCGATGCAGCCGACCAGGTTCTGGCGCCGGTGAAGTTGTGGTGCGATACCTCGACCGAAGACGAATGCGCCGAAATCATGCGCGAAGCCGGCGGGTTCGATGCCTGCATCGAGCAGGCGGGAAATCCGATTCCGCCCGGCTACACGGCCTCGAAGATCCGCTGGCTGAAGAAGAATCTCCCACGCGAATACGAAAAACTCGACGCCATTCTCCTGCCCCACGATTACCTCAATCTCTATCTGACCGGCGAGCGCTGCATGGAAATGGGCGACGCCTCGGGCACCGGCCTGCTCGATATCCGCCGCCGCGACTGGTCGCCGGCCATGTTGCGCGCGGTCGACCCGGATCGGGACCTGGGCGAATGCCTGCCCCCCTTGCGCATCGACAATGAAGCGATCGGCGAGGTTCGCGCCGACGCGGCCGCCGAACTCGGCATTCCCGCGGGCATTCCGGTGGCCATCGGCGGCGGCGACAACATGATGAGCGCAATCGGCACCGGCAACGTCGAGCCCGGCAACGTCACCATGAGCCTGGGAACATCGGGCACCGTGTATGCGTATGCGGACAAGCCCGTCATCGACCCCGGGGGCAATATCGCCGCCTTCTGTTCATCGACCGGCGGCTGGCTGCCCCTGCTTTGCACGATGAATTGCACCGTCACGACCGAACTGATGCGAGACCTGTTCGGCGCCGGCCTGACCGCGTTCGAATCGCGCATCAGGCAGGCGCCGCGCGGCTCGGAAGGCGTGATCACGCTGCCGTTCTTCAATGGCGAGCGCACGCCGAATCTTCCCGGAGCCCGCGGCTGCATCGTCGGTCTCGACGGTCGCAACATGAAGCCGGAAAACTTCCTGCGCTCGGCAGTCGAAGGCGCCACCTTCGCATTGAAGTTCGGCATCGACGAACTCGCGGCCCTCGGCGTGAAAGCCGCCAATATCGTGTTGACCGGCGGCGGCGCCAACAGCGGCGAATGGCGGCAGATAGTCGCCGATATCTGCGCCTCCCCGGTAACGGTTTACGAACAGCAGGAAGGGGCGGCTTTCGGGGCGGCGTTGCAAGCCATGCAACTGCTCGAACCCGGCGCCTCGATCACGGATATCTGCCGCGCGAACCTGACCCGCAACGACGACCGGTGTTGCGAACCCCGGCGCGAAGCGGTGAAATCCTACGAAGACGCCTACGGCCAATATCAGCAGGCGGTAGCGGCGGTCTCTTCGCTATATGCCTGAGATTGGAATCAGCCCGGAACGGTGAGAGGAAAGAACATGAGTCGAAAAGTTTTCGTCGGTGACCGGGAGTACTTTCCCGGCATCGTCCGGATCGGATACGAAGGACCCGAATCCGACAACGCGCTCGCCTTCAAGGCTTATGACCCTGCGCGCGTGGTCGCCGGCAAGACGATGGAAGAACACCTCCGTTTCGCCGTCTGTTATTGGCACACGTTTTGCGCCGAAGGCGCCGACCCGTTCGGGCCGGGAACGCGCCAGCACGCCTGGGCGGCGAAAGCCGACGCGATGGACCGTTCTCGCGACCGTCTGGATGCCGCATTCGAGTTTTTCAGCAAGTTGGGCGTTCCGTTCTGGTGCTTCCACGACTATGACCTCTCCAGCGAAGGCGCCTCGGTCGGTGAGTCCGAAGAAAATCTGCGGGCGATGGTCGAACTCGCGAAAGAGCGGCAGCGCGAAACGGGATTGCGGCTGCTCTGGGGCACGGCGAACCTGTTTTCCCATCCGCGTTACATGAACGGCGCCGCGACCAATCCCGATTTCGCCGTCGTCGCGCGAGCCGCGGCCCAGGTCAAGGCGGCGCTCGAGGCAACCGTCGAACTGGGCGGGAGCAACTACGTATTCTGGGGCGGACGCGAAGGTTATGCCTGCCTGCAGAACACCGACACGCGCCGGGAACTCGAACACATGGCGATTTTCCTGGAAAAAGCCCGCGACTACGGCCGTTCGATCGGTTTCGACGGCGCCTTCCTGATCGAACCCAAACCGATGGAGCCGATGAAGCATCAATATGATTTCGACGCCCAGACGGTGATCGGATTCCTGCGCCATCATGGGCTCGCGGGCGATTTCAAGTTGAACGTCGAAGCGAACCACGCCACCCTCGCGGGACACCCCTTCGCCCACGATCTCCGCATGGCCGCGGACGCGGGCCTGCTCGGCTCCATCGACGCCAATCGCGGCGACCCGCAAAACGGCTGGGACACCGACCAGTTCCCGCTCGACCTGTACGACTGCGTCCACGGCATGATGGTCGTGCTCGAAGCGGGCGGCCTCGGCCGCGGCGGACTCAATTTCGACGCCAAGGTCAGGCGGGAATCCACCGACATCGAGGACCTGTTCATCGCCCACATCGGCGGCATGGACGCATTCGCGCGAGGCCTGCTCATCGCCGACAGCATCCTGGCCGACCCGAAAATGCACGCGCTCAGGCAAGGCCGCTACGGCAGCTTCGATTCCGGCGACGGCGAACGCTTCGAAAACCGGGAACTCGATCTGCCGGCGCTGCGAGACATCGCCGCCGCCGCAGGCGAGCCCGCCCGGATCAGCGGCAAACAGGAACTGGTGGAAAACCTGATCAACGACCACATTTTCCGCACATAGACGCGCGCGCCTGCCATCCCCTCGCGCTCCCTCTATTTTCCTGTAGCCGGGTCCGGGACTGCTGTTGGGGCCGCTTTTCACACAGTAACCGGTCACGATCGTCGGGCCGGTTGCCGAACGCAAGGTCGTTTTGTCTGCTTGAATTGAGACGTTCGGAAGAGGTCCAACTCCACCTGCGGGGCGGCCGGGGCGGCGAACGCGAACGGCATGTCCGACAGGGCCAGCGTCAGGCCGCGCCGAAAACCGCCGGCGGCAAGATGGGCGTCCCGGTGCGGCAGCGGGTCTTATGGTGCCTTCTCGCCGGCATGGCCGCCATGGCCCTTATGCTCGGCGGCGGCATGGCGTCGCTCCAGGCCCTCACCATCGCCGTGGGACTGCCCTTCGCCATCGTCCTGCCGTGCATGTGCGGCGGGCACACGCCTCGGTTCGGGAAAAATGGGGCGGAGAACGCCAGGAAAGCGTGGATGATCCAGGCCGAACGAAGCCGATGTCGCAA
>JAJECW010000144.1 GCA_022821865.1 Pseudomonadales bacterium | reverse complement strand
AACTAGGGCCTGTTCACACTATGCGCTGTCGCTCTGCCGGATCTCTTTTTTCGTCCGGCAAGACGCCGCGAGCGCCGTGTGGTTGATCCACATAAGCGAGCGGCAACGCCGCCCGGAGGAAAAAGAGAACCGGCCCTTCGGGTTGTGTCTGTCACGTCGCCACCCGGCGTTGCGACTCGCTCATTTGGAATCACAAAACCACGCTCCCCGCGCATTGATTGGCGACGTGACAGACACAACAGAGCAACAGCGCATAGTGTGAACAGGCCCTAAAACCCGAGTTTCAGGAATGTGAGGCCATGTGCTGGATGACGCCGGGTTTGCGGCTTTCCAGCTTGGAAATGCTGTAGCGGTAACTGCTGGCGCAGGGGTCGATGTCCCTGGCTTCGCCGATGGCGGCTTCGAGGTCGGCCTTGGCGGCCTGCCGGGTCAGGTAGGGGCCGGAGATTTTCACTTGCAGGGAAGAATCATTCGGAGCCGTTGCCACGATGTAGTAGTTTTCTGCGTTCACGGCTTTCGTTGGTTTCCACCTGCCGGGCAAGGATCGAATATCCCGTTTGCGGGCGTCAATTTTGGCGGCGCATACTAAAATATTCCGAGCGGGAAATACAACAGGATTTGACCGGATACCGAATACAGTGGCTATTGTAACTTCCCGGCGGCATGGACCGGGGATTTGGGAATCGAATTCACAATTAGTTACAAATCGCCGGGAAATGTCCCGGCGGGATTATCGCTTTGCTTCTCAGCATCGTCATCCCGGTCTGGAATGAAGAGGAAGGAATCGCCGCCTGCCTGGATCGCCTGCGGCCGCTTGCCGTAAAAGGTCACGAGATCATTGTGGTGGACGGCGGCAGCAGCGATGAAACCCGGTCGCTGGCGCGGCCCCTGTGTTCGCTACTGCTGCGGGGGGAACGGGGCCGCGGCCGGCAAATGAATCTTGGCGCCCGGTTTGCCGCCGGGGATGTGCTGCTGTTCCTGCATGGGGACAGCATCTTGCCGGAGCAGGCGGAAGCCGCGCTGGCGGCGGTCTTTGCCGGCGGCAAGCCTGGCTGGGGCTGGTTTGATGTGCGGCTCGGGGGGAGGCGGCCTATTTTCCGCCTGATTGCGGGCCTGATGAACCTGCGGGCGCGGCTGAGCAGGGTCTGCACCGGCGACCAGGCCCTGTTTGTGTCGGCTTCGCTGTTCCGGCGCGCGGGCGGTTTTCCTGAAATTCCCCTGATGGAGGATATCGCCATCTGCCGCCGCCTGGGCAAGCTCGCCCGGCCGCAGCCGCAGCCGTTTCCCACCCTGAGCTCGGCGCGCCGCTGGGAAAACCAGGGCGTGCTGCGGACGATTTTGTGGATGTGGCGTCTTCGCCTGCTGTATTTTTTCGGCGCCTCGCCGGAAAGTCTGGCGCGGGAGTACTACCCGGCGCTGTATGACTCCGGCCCGGACTACCCGTATCCCGGCGCCCGCATTCTGGTTTTCGCCAGGGCGCCCGAGGCGGGAAAGGTCAAGACCCGGCTGGCCCGGGACATCGGCGCCGATGCCGCTCTGGACCTCTATCTCGCCATGTTGCGCAGGGTTTTCGCCACCGTGGAACAGGCGGCAGTGGCCGAGGTGCATCTATGGGCGGCGGGCAATCCCCGGCACCCGGAGTTTCTGGGTCTGTGCGATATCCGCTGCATTTGCCGGCAGGAGGGCGATGACCTTGGCGAGCGAATGCGGCATGCCGCGGCCACGGAACTCGCTGTGGAAGGCGTGGACAACGTACTGATAATCGGCAGCGATTGCCCGGCATTGACGGCAGACTATCTGGAAAGCGCCCTGGCTGCGCTTGCCGGCGAGGCGGAACTCGTGCTCGGCCCGGCCAGAGACGGCGGCTTTGTGCTGATCGGCCTGCGCAAGGCCCCGCCCGGCTTGTTCGATGGCGTGGAGTGGGGCGGAAAAAACGTGCTGGAACAAACCCTGGCCCAAGCCGGGGAACTTGGCCTGGGCCGGCATTTGCTGGCGCCATGCTGGGATGTGGATACCGCGGCGGATCTGCCGTTGCTTCAGGAATTGCGCCCGCCGCTTTCCTGGGGCGCAGGCTCCCCCTTGTCGCCCTGAAAGCTGTCTTCGAGTCGGGATTCAAACTGCAACAGTCGGTCGGCAAGCCGGGAAGCATTCACCCGGTAGCCCCCGGAGGAGACTTGGCGGTGAAGCTGGACGATCTTGCTGATATTGACATCGGGCTGTTGCCGGATCATGTCGAGCAAGGCTTCCCAGTCTTCCATGGAGGCATCGCCCGCGCCAGGATCGCCACTGGCTCCGGGGCGCAGGGGCCTGACGAAAGGAAGGGTCTTGCCCCTGCTGTCGAAGTGCTGGTTCATCGCGTCGGGTAGTCTGCCGGACCGGCGCCGTTCAGGTTTGCCTGGCAACGCCAATTGCTGTTTCCGCCTCATCCAGAATGTCGGCAGCCTGTGCGGGAAGTTGACCGGAAAATCCAGGGGCCAATCCACATCGTGTAAACTGGGGGCTTCAATTCTGGACCTTATCGCCCATGGCCGCAGCCAAGCCTTCCATACTGCTGATCAGCGATGATGCTGCCATCCGCCATGAGCTTGCCGTAAAACTCGAATTTCTGGGTGAAACCCCAGTCTGCGCCGAGTCCGGCAACTGGCGCCAGGTCGCCGGAAAGCGCGGAGGACTCGAAATCGTCCTGCTCGGCTCCTGTTCCCGCGATGAAGGCGAATTGCTCCGGGATATTGGCGGCTTTTTCCCCAAGGCCGCCATGGTTTTGCTGGCCGCCGAAGAAATTCCGGACATCGTCGGCGCCGGACTGAGAGCCCGTCTGTGCGCGGCGCCGGACGCCCCGGCCAATTACCGCAATCTGCTCGACACCCTGCACAAGGCGCGTTTGTGCCATGAATATCTTGCCGGTACGGCGGATGCGGATATTTCCCGGGAACTCGCCGCGGTGCGGGGGCTGATTGGCGCTAGCCCGGCAATCCAGCGTATCCGGGAAATCGTCACCCGGCTGGCGGACTCGGAGGTCAATGTGCTGATAACCGGGGAATCGGGCACCGGCAAGGAGATCGTCGCCCGCAGCCTGCATCGGATTTCGGGCCGGGAAGACAAGCCCTTCGTGCCGGTGAACTGCGGCGCGATTCCCGGTGAGTTGCTGGAAAGCGAATTGTTCGGCCACGAGCGCGGCGCCTTCACCGGCGCCGTGGCCTCCACCACCGGTCGTTTTGAACGCGCCCACGGCGGCACCCTGTTTCTCGACGAAATCGGCGACATGCCCCGGAACATGCAGGTCAAGCTGCTGCGGGTGCTGGAAACGGGAACCTTCGAGAAGGTCGGCGGCAACCGCTCCATCAGCACCGACGTGCGGATTCTCACGGCCACCCACAAGAATCTCGAAGACATGATCGCCGCCGGAGATTTCCGCGAAGACCTGTATTACCGCATCAATGTGTTTCCGGTGGAAATGCCGCCCCTGCGGGAACGCATCGAGGACCTGCCCGACCTGCTCAATGAGTTGATCCGCAATCTCGAAGCCGCCGGCAGGGGTTCGGTGCGCTTCAATTCCGCGGCCATTGCGGCGCTTTGCGCCTGGTCCTGGCCCGGTAATGTGCGGGAACTCGCCAATCTGGTGGAGCGCATGGCGATTCTCCATCCCCATGGCATCGTGGGCAGCGAACAATTGCCGGAGAAAATCCGGCAGGCCGGAGCCGGGCGGCCGCCGCCCCTGCAATCAGGACCGGGGCAAGATCCGCTTCCCGCGGTGGACGCCAGCGCGAACATGCCATCCATTCACGGCCTGGACCTGAAGGAATATCTGGCGAATCTCGAACGGGACTTCATCGAACGCGCCTTGTGCGACAGCGGCGGCGTGGTCAAGCATGCCGCCGAGCGCCTGCGGATGCGCCGCACCACCCTGGTGGAAAAAATGCGCCGCCACAAACTCGGGTCCAGCCGTTAGGCGCCTGCGTCGCAGGAATTCGCGAAAGCGAATTTGCAGCCGTGGATTCCCGCGGCGCAGGCTCCCAGGGGCGCAAGACCCGATTATTCATGCTCCCGCCGGTGCGGGATGTTCGATGCCCGTGGCCGGCAGTTCCACACTGTCGAAATACACGGCGTCTCCCCGCAGCTCCAGTCGTCCCGCCACAAGCCAACCGACGACTTTGGGATACAGATGGTGTTCGAGGCGGTGGATGCGCCCGGCGAGGTTTTCCTCGCTGTCTTCCCTCTCCACGGCGATGCGGCTGCGGGCGATGATCGGCCCGCCATCGAGTTCCTCATTGACGAAATGGATCGACACGCCGTGCTCGTTGTCGCCGGCGGCGAGCACCCGGCGGTGGGTGTGCATGCCGGGATATTTGGGCAGCAGGGAAGGGTGGATATTGAGTATCGCCCCTGGTCTGGCGCGAATGAAAGCCGGTCCGAGGATTCGCATGAAGCCCGCGAGTACGATGAAATCGGCCTGGAAGCGGTCGATTGCCCCAAGCAGGGCGGCGTCGAATGCGGCGCGGTCAGGAAAAGCGCCGTGTTCGATGATTGCCGAGGGTATCCCGGCCCTGGCCGCCCGTTGCAGACCAAATGCCGAATGCCTGTTGCAGACCACGCCGGAAATCCGGTAAGCCTGTTCCCCGGCCTGGTCGATCAGCGCCTGCAAATTCGAGCCATTGCCGGAAATCAGCACCGCGATGGTTTTTTTTATGGACATCCCGCGCCGGCCATTCAGTCGATGACGACTGTGGCCCCGGAATCGTCGCCGGGCGCCACTGTGCCGATGGCAAAGGCTTCTTCCCCCGCTTCGCGAAGTATGGCAAGCGCGTCCGCCTCGTCTTCCCGCGCAAGGCAAACAATCATGCCAAGGCCGCAATTGAACGTGCGCAGCATCTCGCCCCTGGCGACATTGCCCCTGCGTTGCAGCCAATGGAAGATTTCCGGCTCCGGCCAGCTTCCGGCCTCGAGTCTGGCCGTCATTCCTTCCGGCAACATGCGCGGCAGATTCTCGCTGATCCCGCCGCCGGTGATATGGGCAAGCCCGTGCAGACGGAGTCTCACCGCCATCGCCGCCACAGCGCGGACGTAGATTCGCGTGGGCGCAAGCAGGGCGCCGCCGAGGCTGCCGCCGGCAAATGGCGCGGCGAGATCGGCGCCGGAGACCTCCACAATACGCCGGATCAGCGAATAGCCGTTGGAGTGCGGCCCGGATGAGGCCAGACCGATCAGCCTGTCGCCGGCAGCCACCCGTTCTGGCGAGATGATCCCGTCGCGCTCCACCACGCCCACGGCGAAACCGGCCAGGTCATAGTCGCCGCCGCCGTACATTCCCGGCATTTCCGCGGTTTCGCCGCCGATCAGGGCGCAGCCCGCCTCCCGGCAACCCCCGGCGATACCGCCGATTACCGTTTCGGCAACTTCGAGACCGAGCTTGCCGGTGGCGTAGTAATCGAGAAAGAACAGGGGTTCGGCGCCGCATACGATCAGGTCATTGACGCACATGGCCACCAGATCGATACCCACGCCATCGTGCCTGCCGCATTCCGAGGCGAGCTTGAGCTTGGTGCCCACGCCGTCGGTGGCGGCCACGAGCACAGGATGCCGATAGCCGGCGGGAATCTCGCACAAGCCGCCGAATCCGCCGATTTCGGAAAGCACTTCAGGCCGCAGGGTGGAACGGGCGACCGGTCCGATCCGCCTGACCAGGGCATTGCCCCGGTCGATGTCGACTCCGGCGTCTCGGTAACTCAGGGATTCGCCGCCCTGGGGCGCTGGGTCATTCATGGCCGGAATGCCTTGCTCTGGTCCATGCGGGGAAGCCTGCCAGCCAGACTTCCGGGATGCCGCTATGGTAGCGGAATTGCAGTATCATTTCCCCATGTTCACAGGCACGACTCCAGGCTTCGGCGGTCGCTTGCGCGAGACTTTCGGCATGCTCTCGCTGCTGGCGATTCTGCTGGCGCCGCCGCTGCATGCCCCCCCGGTTTTCGGCTTGCCCGTGATGGGCCTGTATCAGCAGCGGGTGGCGGTGGCGGATGAAAGCGCGGGGGAGCGCAACCGCGCCTACGGAGTCGCTTTTCGCCGCATGATCGTCAAGGTAAGCGGTGATGAGGCGCGGCTGGAACACCCGCGCATCCGGATTGCGGCGGCCAATGCCAGCGACTTCGTCCAGGCCTTTGCCTATGCCACCGAAGCGGCGGCGGGGCCCATCGCCGGCCAGCGCTATCTCGAAGTGCAGTTTTCGGCGCCGCTGATCAACCAGTTGCTCAGCGAAGCGGACATTCCGGTGTGGGACAGCAACCGGCCCAGTGTGCTGGTGTGGATGGTGCTGCAGGACGCCGCCGGCCGGCGCAGTCTGCTCAGTCCGGAAACCGCCCCGCGGATCATCGAATACATGCGCCGCTTCAGCGAAGAGCGCGGCCTGCCCATCATCTTCCCCTTGCTCGATATCGAAGACCACCGCAACCTGTCCCCGGACGCCATCTGGGCCCAGGACGAGCTGGCCATCCGCGCCGCGAGCGATCGTTATGATCCCGACAGTATCCTGGCGGGGCGGCTGTTGTTTACCGCCACCGGCGAACTGGTGGGTCTTTGGCAGTTCCTGTTCATGGGAGAAACCGAAATTTTCGATGGATTCGCCACCGAAATCGAGGATTATCTGGCTGCGCCGCTGGGGCGTATCACCCGCAATCTGGCCGGGTATTTCGCCCTGGTTCCCGGTGGGCCGGGGGGACAGTCGGTGCGACTGCGGGTCGATGGTGTTCGCAATTTTGCCGATTACACCGCCCTGGTCGAATATGTGCGCGGCATTGGCTTGGTGCAAAACGCTGAAATCGTGTTCGTGGACGGTGAAAGACTTGAGTTCGAACTCGGCCTCCAGGGAAGCACCGAACAGTTGTTCAATCTGATTGCCCTGGACCGGGACCTGCTGCCAGTGAGCGGCGGCGATGGCGCGGCGGAATCCTTGCCGCATTACCGCTGGATGCGTTAGGGAAGCTCTGATTAAGTCAGAGCTTCCCTGCGGCACAGGGATGTGTCGCCGAATTCGATGGCGTAAGCCATTGAATTCGCGAGCAAAACAAAACCACTCTTTTGTTTTGCGATAATGAAAAATTCCAGGGAGGGAATTTTTCAAATACTTAGGGCCTGTCCACACTATGCGCTTTTGCCCTGTTGTGTCTGTCACGTCGCCAATCAAGGCGCGGGGAGCGTGGTTTGGTGATTCCAAATGAGCGAGTCGCAACGCCGGGTGGCGACGTGACAGGCACAACCCGGAGGGCCGGGTCTCTTTTTCCTCCGGGCGGCGTTGCCGCTCGCTCATGTGGATCAACCACACGGCGCTCGCGGCGTCTTGCCGGACGAAAAAGATCTCCGGCAGAGCGACAGCGCATAGTGTGAACAGGCCCTAGCTGAGTGCCTTTCTCCATGAAGCGCGGCGCGCGGAATGACGGGTTGGGGCGCACCGCTTCGCGCAGCAAGCCCGGCAGTTATTTCACTCACCGTCCAGCGACAACAGTTCCGCATTGCCGCCGGTGGCCACGGTGTTCACCGTCAGGGTTTTTTCCGCGGCGAAGCGGGGCAGGTAGTTGGGTCCGCCGGCTTTGGGGCCGGTTCCCGACAGGCCCCGGCCGCCGAAGGGCTGGGAGCCCACCACGGCGCCGGTCATGTTGCGGTTGGCGTAGATGTTGCCGGCGGCCACGGCGCCCGCGGCCTGCTCCATGCGCGAGGCGATGCGGGTGTGAATGCCGAAAGTCAGGCCGAAACCGCTGCGGTTGACTTCTTCCAGCATCCGGCTGAAATCGCCTTCAGCGAAGCGGACGACATGGAGTATTGGCCCGAAATGTTCCTGCCGGAGTTCGCCGATACCGCCGATTTCCGCAAGCGCTGGCGGCACGAAAAATCCCCGTTCGCATTCCGCCCCGGGTTCCGTTTGATGCAGCAATTGTCCGGCGCCGCGCAAGTCTTCGATATGGGCGCGCAGTCTTTTCGCCGCCGCTCCGGAAATGATGGGCCCCACGTCAGTTTCGATACGGGCCGGATCGCCTGGCCGAAGCTCATCCATGGCGCCGCGAATCATGGCCAGCGCCGGTTCGGCGATATCCTCCTGCAAATACAATACGCGCAGGGCCGAACAGCGTTGCCCGGCGCTGCCGAAGGCCGAGCGGATCACATCGTCGGTCACCTGTTCCAGCAGCGCCGTGGAGTCGACGATCATGGCGTTCTGGCCGCCGGTTTCGGCGATCAGGGGCACAATGGCGCCGGGCTTTTGCGCCAGGGCGAGATGGATGGCCCGCGCGGTTTCGATGCCGCCGGTGAAAGCCACCCCGGCGCATTGCGGATGCCGCACCAGGCCCGCGCCCACCGCGCCATCCCCCGGCAGCAGATGGCAAACGTCCCGGGGAATGCCCGCCTCGTGCATCAGGCGCAGCGCCCGAAAGGCGACCAGCGGGGTTTCTTCGGCGGGTTTGGCCAGCACGGCATTGCCCGCCGCGAGCGCGGCGCAGACCTGGCCGCAGAAGATGGCCAGGGGAAAGTTCCACGGGCTGATGCACACAAACACGCCGCGGCCGCCAAGACGCAGGCGATTGCTTTCTCCGGTGGGTCCGGGAAGCGGCGTTTCCCGGGCGAAGTGTTTTCTCGCCTCCGCGGCGTAATAGCGGCAGAAATCCACGGCTTCGCGCACTTCGTCCACTGCATCGGGAATCGTCTTGCCGGCTTCGCGGCAGAGCAGGGCGATGAACTCTCCGGCTTGCGCTTCGAGCCGGTCGGCGAAACTTTCCAGCAAAGCGGCCCTGGCTTCGCCGCCGGATTCGTCCCACCTCTTCCAGACGGCCCGGGCGCTTGAGAATGCCGCCTCGATGTCGGCCTCGGCAGCCATGACCGCTTCGCCAACCTTTTCACCGCGGTCCGCCGGGTTCAAGACCGGCATTTTCCGCTCCGCTTTCCATGCGGCGTCCGCAGCAGGCAGGGGGTGCGCCAAAAGCGCTTCACCGCGGGAGTCTTGCAGGCAATCCCGCATCTCTCGCAGCACCGCCTCGCTGCTCAAATCGGCACCCGCGGAGTTGCGCCGGGGCGCGAATATCTCTCCCGGCAAGGCGATGCGCGGGTGCGCCGCGGGGCTTGCCGCCCGGGCCATGGCAACCGGGTCGGCCACGAGTTCATCCGCCGCCACCTTTGCATCGAGCAGGCGATGAACGAAGGAGCTGTTGGCCCCGTTTTCCAGCAGGCGGCGCACCAGATAGGGCAGCAGATCGTCGTGCCTGCCGACCGGTGCGTAAGTGCGAAGCGCGGGAAAGTCGGCGTATTCGCGCCCGGCGGCGGCGTACAGCGCCTGACCCATGCCGTGGAGCCGCTGAAATTCAAAATCCCGGCCCTTGCCGGCAAGCTGCATGACGGCGGCCACGCCATGGGCATTGTGGGTTGCGAACTGTCCGTACAGGCTGTCGGCGTGCCGGAGTATCCTCGCGGCGCAGGCGAGCCAGGACAGGTCCGTGGCGCATTTGCGGGTATACACCGGAAAGCCGGGATAGCCCAGCGCCTGGGCGTGCTTGATCTCGAAATCCCAATAGGCGCCCTTGACCAGACGCACGGGAATCCGGCGACCCCGCTTGCGTCCCAGGGCAGCCAGCCAATCGAGCAGGGGCAGGGCGCGTTTGCCATAGGCCTGCACGACGAAGCCGGGCCGGGCGCCGGCGCAGGTTTCATCCGAAGACAGGCGCTCGAATATCTCCATGGACAATTCCAGTCGATCCGCCTCTTCCGCATCCAGTGTTATGGCAACCCCGGCGCCCGCCGCGGCCTGGCACAGTTCCCGGGCCGCGGGAACGAGTTCCGCCAGCACCCGGTCACGCTGGCTGCGCCCATGGCGGGGATGCAACGCCGAAAGCTTGATGGAGAGAGAGGCTTCATTTGTTTCCGCTTTCGCATCATGCTTCGCCAGCGCCTGGATGGCGTGGCGATAGGCCTGACGGTAACGACTTGCCGTGGCCGCGTCCCTGGCGGCTTCGCCAAGCATGTCCCAGGAATATCTGGCGCCGGATTCGCAGCGCCCGAGCGCGTTTTCAATGCTGGAACCCGCCACGAACTCGCGCCCCAGAATCCCCATCGCCGCGCGCATGGCGGCTTCCATGATGGGCTCGCCCAGCCGTTGGCTCAGGCGTCCAAGCCAGGATTTCGGATCCCGGGCAAAGGCTTGCTCCGGCTCCACGAGCTTGCTGCCAAGCATCAGCGCCCAGGTGGAGGCATTCACCAGCAGCGAGCCCGACTTGCCGGCATGGGCTGCCCAGTCCCCAAGGCCGATGCGGTCGGCAATCAGTTTTTCCGCCGTGGCGCGGTCGGGAATCCGCAGCAGGCTTTCCGCCAGGCACATGAGGGCGATGCCTTCCCGGCTGCCAAGGCCGTATTCGGCGAGAAAGGTATCGAGCAGCGAATGATTGGCCGCATCGGCGCGGGCCGCCGTCACCAGCTTCGCCGCCCGGGATTCGATCCGTTTGGCGAGGCGCCGGTCGTAAGGCGCATGTTCCAGCAAATGCGCCACCGCCTCGCCCTCATCGCGAAACTTCCAGGCGGCAATGATGGCGCGGTACTTGTCGGGTTCAGAATCCATGGCGTCGGTCTCGCTTCCCTTGCAGAATCGCAGCAGACGCCAGTGTAGCGACAAATGTGGCCGAAGAGAAAGTTTGCCGGCAGATAAAGAGAATGATTAAATAGCGCATAAAGCGATAATATACACGACATGAAAAGCGAATCAAAATTTCATCGAAAACCTTTGATTCTGATCGCTGCGATGACAGAAATCAAAGAAAGTCTCAGAGAATATTCAGCGACACAACAATAAATGACAATCCTGTCATCATCAGGCGACGGATTCGGGCAAGTGATCAACAGGGATTGCATTCCAGCACAATTTGCAAGTCATAAATGATTGATAATATTTGGAAATTGTGCATTTTCCGTGTTTTATGACAATTTCCGGGAGCGCATGGCGGAATGCATGGGAATGCATGGGACACCCATCGGAAGTACCGTCATTCTGCGCGTAGTCGCGGAATCTCCCCGGGATTCTGTGAGATGATTCCCGCCGCAACGGCATGGACCTGGTTCTCGAAGCCACCGTGGATGCAGACGGCGGTCTCCGCCTCCGCAACGAAAGGGTGGCGGTCGCCAACCTGCCCGATTGACCGATGCCCCACGAATTCCGCGACAGACCCTAGCTTGACGCGGAATGATGGAAAAGCAAGGATTTCACTCGGAAAAACAGCAGGACGAAAGCGTAGAAAAGACTTCGGGAAATCGGAAACCGGTCGATATCTCTGTTAGAATCCGCGTCGCTTGATTGCCCTTCCTGTTGTTTGCGCTGCAATGCAATGCTGGCGCGCTGTCGGGGGGAATGGGCTGGTGAGCAGGAAAAGTTGACGGGATAAGGGGTTGGCGGGAAGCCGAAACGCGGAACAGGGCGCTTTCGCTTTGCGCAAGCAACACGGGTAATTCAGTTGTTCATCCAGATGCACGCCTTTTTGGCGAAGACATTTGCCATACCGGAATTGTGTCGGCTGGACGTATTCGCCATGGGCGCTGAAGCGGTTTCATGCGCCGCATTTGCCGTAGCGTTCATTTTAGCCCCCCCCCCCCCATATCCAAATACAAGAAAAAAA
>JAJECW010000148.1 GCA_022821865.1 Pseudomonadales bacterium | reverse complement strand
ACAGTGATCACAAACTTCTTCCTCATACACTAGGAGCCTGAGCCGTAGGAATTCACGGCTGCAAATCCGCTCTCATCCACGCCCCCGGCCGCTCGATTTCGTTGAATATCCACCAATATTCGCCTCAATCGACCGGCCGGGGGCGCGGCGATAGCGAATTTTCGCTTTCGCGAATTCCTACGGCGCAGGCTCCTAGGGATTAAAGTGAAAGTCGAAGTAGGAAATTTCGGATGAACTTTCTTGCAGGTTCGTGATAGGGGAAAACATGAAACGATCATCCGAAATATATACTAATTGGATGTTGTTCGGAACATTTTTAGTTGTGTTCTCTTCCATGTCATGGACAGTAGAGAATTACGGAACGTCAATTCCGTATTATGATGAATGGGATGCGGAAGCCGACTGGGTGTATAGGAAATATGAAAATAGCGATCTTGGAATAAGTGAAATTTTAGCGCCACACGATGGCCATAGGCTAGTATTGACTCGTTTAACATCTCTTGCTTTATACGTAGTCAATGCAGGGTGGGATCCGCAGCTTCAAATGATTATCAATGCGCTATTACATGCGATTATTTGTGCTGTTCTGGTCAGATTTATCTTATTAAATCATCACAGCTATAACCCTCTATTTCCTGTTGTACTGACGGTCATACTATTCGCTGTTCCTTTTTCATGGATTTCAATAACCGTTGCATTTCAAACCCAATTCTATTTTGTGATTCTCTTTTCCATACTCGCTCTTCAATCATTAGCTAATTCTCAATATGCATTTGGATATTCCCTCTCAATTTTAGCGATGCTATCTATGACTCCGGGCGCTTTCGTATTCCCTGCTTTTTTTGGCGCGATACTTGTAAGTGCAGTACGATCTAGAGCGATAACAAAATGGCAGATACTGCAATGTATGATCAGCATATCGCTATTTACTCTATTCATATTGACGCTACACGAAGAGCCAGCAGCCCAAGTTTACCACGCACAGCATATACGCGGATTTCTAATATCAATTTTGGCGGCGATCAGTTGGCCGTTCCGGGTGAGCTCTGTTATCGGGTTAGTAATCTATGTGCCGTTGATGTTTTACCTAATTAGGAGTACCCTTGCTTTACGTGGCTCCCCATTTATCCTTTCGGTGGGAGTGTTCATTGCTTGCCAAATCTTGGCAATGGCTTATTTCCGCGGTGGAGAAGGAGTGCCGCCAGCTAATCGCTATTGGGAAATAATGATAGTAGGGATATGGGTGAACGGAATATGTGCTTGGTATATGATCCGTAACAAGGGTTCAAAATTTGCCAGAAAAGCCGCTGCCTTATGGTTGCTCATTGCTTTTGTTGGATTGTCAATCGTTGGATATCAATCGTTTAGTGATGGCTTACCAAACAGAAAAGCTGACGCTCTCACTGCACAAAGTTTGGTATTGGAATACTTGGAGACAGGAAACAGGGATATATTTCTAGGAAAAAGTTCTTCCGAAATTTCGTATTTGGATACAGATGCATTAGTTGCGCTTTTGGATGATAAGCAGATAAGGGAAATCCTCCCTTCGTCGCTGGGCGGGGAAAATGCAGATAGTATCCGCCCTGTAAAAGCTGCGCTTTTTGCTGTGATTCCTGCGACGTTTCTGCTTGGACTTTCCCTAATTTCATATTCGATCATAAAAAGCAGATTTTTAGGAAAGGGCAAGATTTACTCATAGGATTCTTAGTTACTGTTCCGAGACAAGATTCCTAATTTGAAACTCGAAGTACTCAAAAACATCATATTGACCTTTAGCAAGACCGGATTGAAATGATGAAAACTGAAGAAGCTCTTCATCTTCTAAGAATCTGCTCATAACTCGGCTTGGAATGTAGGCAACTCCTTCTCCGGGTTATGCAGAAACAAATTCAAAGCTTGTTTCAGAATCTTCTGATTCAGAATAGCGATCTTGATATTGACTGTACTCTTCAAATAGTTCCAGAACAATATTGTCTATAGTGATCTGATCAACATTAATAACTCTCAAGAAATTTACATAATACTCATCAAAAAGCAAAGAAAACTCTTCCTTTAATCGAGTATCAAGCGGAAGATTCATCAGATCGGGTAGTGTGCTTGGGTCTTCTACAAAATGTGACAATTCGGTTATGGGAACTTCACTTTGATTTTCCATCCTTACGTTAGCATCAAGATTAGATACCATGTCCTGAGTATTGCTTGTTAGTTCAGCTAAGTTAACTAGCGTATCGTCTATTGATCTCAGCAATTCTAATAATTGGTCATTCTGGCGTTCTAGGAGCCTGCGCCGTAGGAATTCGCGAAAGCGAAAATTCGCTATCGCCGCGCCCCCGGTTGGTCGATTGAGGCGAATATTGGTGGATATGCAACGAAATCGAGCGGCCGGGGGCGTGGACGGGAGCGGATTTGCAGCCGTGAATTCCCGCGGCGCAGGCTCCTAGCACAGCCAAATCATCAGAAAAATTATTTTTCCAGGCACTAAATACGATGAACACAATAAAGATTAGAATGAAAGCGGTTGTTATTGAAATTGAATTCCCGAACTTTTGAGGTGGTCTGTCAGTGATAATTCGGGATATCATGTTGGACACTCCGTTCAGGGCGGAAAACCATGGACCACTTCCTGTATCGCGGCGATGAACTGTTCGCCGAAGACGTAGCCGTTGCCGAAATCGCGGAAAGCGCCGGCACGCCTTGCTTCGTTTACTCGCGGGCAACGCTTGAGCGCCATTACCGGGTCTACCGGGAAGCGCTCGGAGAACGCGACGGCCTCGTTTGTTTCGCCGTCAAGGCCAATTCCAACCTGGCGGTGCTGAATGTGCTTGCCCGGCTCGGCAGCGGTTTCGACATCGTTTCGGGTGGAGAACTTCAGCGCGTGCTCGCCGCCGGCGGCGATGCGGGCAAGACGGTTTTTTCCGGCCCGGGCAAGAGCGCCCGGGAGATTCGCCAGGCGCTCGAAGCCGGCATCCGCTGTTTCAATGTCGAGTCGGAAGCGGAACTGGAACGCATCAACGACATCGCGGGGCAGGGGGGCCGCATTGCTCCCGTTTCGCTGCGCATCAATCCCGATGTCGACGCCGGCACGCATCCCTATATCGCCACCGGTCTGAAGGAAAGCAAGTTCGGCATTCCCGCCGAGCGCGCCATCAAGCTCTATCGGCGCGCCGAGCGCCTGCCGGCGATCGACCCGGTCGGCATCGATTGCCATATCGGCTCGCAATTGACCGGCGTCGAACCTTATCTGGACGCCATCGACCGGCTGTTGCCGATCGTCGAAGAACTTGAGGGCGAAGGCATCCGGCTGCGGCATTTCGACATCGGCGGGGGCCTCGGCGTCCGCTATGGCGAAGAGGCTCCGCCGCAGCCCGATGAACTGATGCGGGCGGTTGCGAGCCGTTTTCAGGGCCGCGAGCTGGAACTCGTCATTGAACCCGGCCGTTCGATCGCCGCGAACGCTGGCGTATTCGTGACCGGGGTCGAATACCTGAAGTCGAATTCGGCGCGCAATTTCGCCATTGTCGACGGCGCCATGAACGATCTGCTGCGCCCCGCGCTATACGGCGCCTGGCAGGAAATCATTCCAGTCAGCCGGAGACTTGGCGAAACGACCGTCTACGATGTCGTTGGACCGGTTTGCGAGTCGGCCGATTTTCTTGGCAAGGATCGTGAACTGTGCGTACAACCCGGCGACCTGCTTGCGGTGCGCGGCGCCGGCGCCTATGGTTTTGTCATGAGCAGCAACTACAATTCCCGCACCCGGGCGGCGGAAGTCATGGTGGATGGCGACCGGTTCCATATCATCCGCCAGCGCGAATCCAGCGCCGAACTGTTCGCCCTGGAATCGACCCTGCCGGGCCTGGACTGAAATTTCCGGTGCCGAATACTCCGGGCGGCCATCATGCAAATTCAATTCACCAAGATGCACGGCCTGGGCAACGATTTCATGCTCGTGGACAGCCGCGAGCGCGAATTCGACTTGTCGCCGAACCGCATCGCGGCGCTCGCCGACCGCCGCCGCGGCGTGGGCTTCGATCAATTGCTGGTGCTTGAGGCCAGCCGCGGCCCGGATGCGGATTTCCACTACCGCATCTTCAACCCCGATGGAGGCGAAGTCGAACACTGCGGCAATGGCGCCCGCTGCCTTGCCCGCTATGTGGCCGACAGTGGCCTCAGCCGGCGCAACCCCATCCGGGTGACCACCGTGAACCGAATCTTGGAACTGCGCCTGCTGGACAATGGCAATGTGGCCGTGGACATGGGCCGCCCCGACTTCGATCCGCAAGCTCTGCCTTTCCGCGCTCCCCGCCGCGAACGCCAGTATCGCCTCGTCCTCGGCGCCCCGGAAGGAGAAATTCGCTTTGCCGCGCTGTCCATGGGAAACCCCCATGCGGTAATTGAAGTTGAAGACCTGGCGAATGCTGCCGTAAAGAGAATAGGAAAGGCGCTGGGAAATCACGCGGATTTCCCCGCCGGCGTGAACGTGGGGTTCATGCGGGTGGAAAATCGCCATCGCATCGGGCTTCGCGTGTACGAGCGGGGGCCGGGCGAAACCCCGGCCTGCGGCAGCGGCGCCTGCGCGGCGGCGGCAAGCGGCATGGAAGCCGGACTCCTCGACAGTCCGGTGACCGTGGCGCTGACCGGGGGAGAACTGCGGATTGAATGGCAGGGCGGCACAACCCCGGTAATCCTGTCGGGGCCGGCGCAGGCCGTCTACGAAGGAACCGCAAGCCTATGAACAAGCACGCAATTGCCGAATCCGGCGCAGCCGGCGAAGAAGCCTTCGAGTTGACCGAAGAGCAGGTTGCCGTCTGGCTGGCGGACAATCCCGGGTTCTTTCTCCGGCAGGAGAAACTCGTGGCCGAACTCGTCTTGCCACATGAATCCGGCAAGGCGGTCTCCCTGCTCGAACACCAGGTTGCCCTGCTGCGGCAACGTTTCGACAATACCAGCCGCAAACTCGGCGAGTTGCTCGAAAACGGCCGCCGCAGCGAGCAGTTGTTCAATATCAGCCGCCAGCTCGTGCTTGCCCTGATCGAAACCCGCAATCCGGAGCAGGTCATCGCGGTCACCCGGGGGCATCTGTTCAGCCGCACCGATGTGGAAGTGCTCGAAGTGATCTTTCTCGCCAACCGGGGCGCCCTGCCCGAAGGCGATTTCCGCAGGGAAGACGGAGCCCGGATGCTGGACGAATTCAAGGATGTGTTCCGCCTCAACAAGGCGCATTGCGGCCGGCAGCGCGAGGAGATGCTCAACTGGCTGTTCCCCGGGGGCAGCGCCCGGATCCAGTCCACCGCGCTCTGCCCGATCAATTCCGGTGGCGAGCCCCTCGCCCTGATGGCGCTTGGCCAGCGATCCCCGGACCATTTCACCATCCACATGGAAACACTGTTTCTGGATTTCATTGCCGAAGTCATGGGCGCCATGTTCACATTGCACCTGGCGCGCTAGGCGCTGGCTCCTAGCGACCGGGCGCAGGCATACATGGCGAGCGAAAACTCCGACCCGCAAGCTCCACTGGTTTCCATCATCTGCCGAACCATGGGCCGCCCCGAACTGCGGGAGGCGCTGGCCTCCGCCGCGGCGCAGACCCATGCGCCGCTGGAAATCGTGCTGGTGGACGCCGCCGCCCGGGGCGAAGCGCCCTGCCGCGCCGATTGCGGAGAGGTTCCGGTAAACCTGGCCCTGCCCGATGCGCCATTGTCCCGGCCCGAGGCGGCCAACTTCGGCCTTGAGCGCGCCCGGGGCGACTATCTGCTGTTTCTCGACGAGGACGACTGGCTGGCGCCGGGTCACATCGAACATCTCCTGGCCTGGCTATTGCGGCAGAGCGAAGTGGCCGCGGCCTACAGCAGCACCCGCAAGACCGACACCGCCGGCAAGGCCACCCTGGAAACCTTCCAGCAGCCTTTCGACCGCTGGCTGCTCATGCGCGACAACTACATTCCGATTCATTCGATGCTGTTCGCCCGCGGCCTGCTCGATGGCGGCATTCGCTTTGATGAGCGCTTCGCCATTTTCGAGGACTGGGATTTCTGGCTGCAACTGAGCGAGCGCACGGATTTTCACCATCTGGACCGCGCCACGGCCTTCTATCGCTCCGGCGGCACCTCGGGAGCCGCCGACCTTGACGATCACCTGCAACGATTCGATTCCGAACATGAACTGGGCATCGCCCGGTCCGCCATTTACAACAAATGGCTCAAGCGCTGGTCCGGCGATCAACTGAACCAGTTGCTCGGCGCAAGCCAGCGGGAATGGGTGGACAGCATCCACCGCATCGACGAACTTGCACTGGGCAAGCAAAAGGCCGAAAAACAGGTAAAAAAACTCCACACCGAGAGGGATGATCTGCGTCGAACGGAGGCCCGGCTCAACACGATGATCCACGGCCTGCAAGCGGCCAATGTGGAACTGCACGATGTGGTGCGGGAATTACGCGGCAATCTCGGCAGCCTGCTGCATTCGCGAAGCTGGAAAATGACCCGCCCTTACAGATGGCTCGGCGCGCTTGCCGGAAAACCGCCGCCATTGGCTGTTGATTCATTGCGGACAGCGTCGCGGCCCAGGCCCCGTCCCGCGGAGCATGTCCCAAACAAACAGGGTTCTCCTGTCAGGCCGGAACCCGTTCCGGCCCGGGCAAACGGCAATTTCAAGACGGCATTCGATGGCGAGGCCGAGCAGTCTCTCGCCGACTTTCTGGCCAGCGGCGAGAAACTGGCGATTCCCGCTGCCGGGCGCCCGGAACTTTCAGTCTTGCTGGTTTTCTACAATCAGGCCCGCCTCAGCCTGCTCTGTCTGCGGGCGCTGATTCAAAATGCGGATGTCCCCCTTGAACTGATCATCGTCGACAACGCATCCAGCGACCGCACTGCGGAATTGCTCGACCGGCTGGAAAACATCAAGCTGATCCGCAATGCGGAGAATGTCGGCTTCGTCAAGGCCGTGAACCAGGGCGCGGAATTAGCCGCCGCCGACCACCTGCTGCTGCTCAACAACGACGCCTTCATCGAACCCGGCGCCCTCGGCGCCGCCCTGGCATGTCTGGAGCAGGAGAAACGAGCGGGCGCGGTGGGCGGCAGCATTCGCCTGCTCGACGGCAGATTGCAGGAAGCGGGCAATATCATCTGGCGCGACGGCTCCTGCGCCGGTTACGGTCGCGGCGGCGACCCGGAGGATGGCGCCTTCCGCTTTCGCCGCGAAGTGGATTACTGCTCGGGCGCCTTTCTCCTGTTTGCCAGCGAGAAGTTCCGGGAACTCGGCGGTTTCGACGAAGCTTTTGCGCCCGCCTACTACGAGGAGTCGGACTTCTGCCTGCGCCTGCGGCAACAGGGCCTGCGGGTGATTTATGAGCCCGCCGCCCGGGTGCGGCATTACGAATTCGCCAGCACCGGCGGCATGCGGGCCGCCGCGGCATTGCAGGACAGGAATCGCGCGCTATTCCGAAAAAAGCACGCGGAATTCCTGCAAGGCCAGCCGGAAGCGGACCCGAAGCGAATGGTGCGCGCGCGCACGGCCAACAAGTATCCCAACCTGCTGTTCATCGACGACGCGGTGCCCCATGCCAGCCTTGGCGGCGGCTATCCACGCTGCCGCCATATCATTTCCCTGCTTTCGCGAATGCCGCTGAATGTCAGCTTTTTTCCGCTCCAGATTCCCTTCGACGACTGGGACGAGGTGTATCGAACCCTGCCGGAAAGCGTCGAAGTGCTACTGAACCGGGGCCGTTCGGGACTTGTCGAACTGTTGCGCGAACGGGCGGGTTTCTACCGCCGTGTCATGATCAGCCGCCCCGCCAATATGGAATTGTTCAATGCGGTGCTCGACTCCCTGCCCGGGGAAGCCAGGAAATTCGATGTCATTTACGACGCGGAAGCCATATTCGCCGGTCGGGAATTGCTCTGGCGCGAGTTGCAGGGAGAATGCATCGACAGCGAAGAAAAGCAGCGCGTCATGTCCGGGGAACTCGACCTCGCCAAGGGCGCATCCGCGGTGATTACCGTATCCGCCGCCGAAGCCGAACTGTTTGCCCGCCAGGGCCACGAGCGCGTTTTCGTCCTCGGCCATGGCTTGGAGCCCAAAACGCGGCCAGAGCCATTCGACAGCCGCCGGGGGCTGCTTTTCGTCGGCGCGCTCAAGCACGAACATTCACCCAATGTGGATTCGCTGCTGTGGTTCGCCTGCAATGTGCTGCCGCTGATCGAGCGGGAACTGCCGGAAATCGACTTGCAGGTGGCCGGCAATACCGGCGCCCCGTCCCTGACGAGCATCGACCGGCCGAATATCCACCTGCGCGGCAGGCTGGAATCCCTGGATACCCTGTATCGGCAGTGCCGGGTATTCATCGCCCCGACGCGCTTTGCCGCCGGCATCCCACACAAGGTGCACGAAGCCGCCGCCCATGGCGTTCCCGCGGTGGTGACGCCCCTGCTCGCCAGGCAATTGAGCTGGCGGCACGAACAGGAAGTCCTCGTGGCGGAGAATCCGCGGGACTTCGCGGCGCAGTGTCTGCGGTTGTATCGCGACGCGGAACTGTGGGAGCGGCTCGGCAGGACCGCCGCCGAGGCCGTGGCGCGGGACTGTTCCACCGAGCGCTTCCGGCGGACGCTGGAAGAGGTGGTCGGGACCGATCCGGAACCCGGGTAGTCTGCGCCGCGCCCCGGGAGCCTTCAATACTCCACCGGCACCGCGTCCAGGCTGCGCCAGAGATACCAGGACGCCACCGAACGCCAGGGCCGCCAGGGTTCGGCGATGGCGATCATTTCCTTCGGCCCTGGGCGCTGGCCGTTATTGAAATGATTGGCGATGGCCTTCTGGATGCCGATGTCGTCCACCGGCAGCACATCGGGCCGCAGCAAGTGGAAAATCAGGAACATTTCGGCGGTCCAGCGGCCAATGCCCTTGACCTTGACGAGGCGCTGAATCACCGCCTCGTCGTCCATTTCACCCCACTGTTCCTGTTGCAGGGAGCCATCAAGAAAGTGCCCCGCCAGACTGAGCAGATAACTCGCCTTCTGCCGTGACAGCCCACAGCCGCGCAGGCTCTCCACATCCTCGCCACCCACCGCTTCCGGCGAAATCCCGCCAAGCCGCCCGAGCATCTTCCGCCAGACCGACTCCGCCGCCTTCACCGAAATCTGCTGGCCCACGATCGAGCGCGAAAGCGAGAAGAAAGGGTCATGCCGCGGCCGCAGCATCGAGTCCCCCGCCCGGGCGATAATCCCGCCCAGCATCGGATCAACCTCTCCCAAAGCCCGCCGGGCCTCATCCCAATACGGCGCGGGTTGTTCACCGCCGCCGCCCATGATTCTGGACAAATCCAACTCCTCCGTTTTGCAGCGCTCCACAGTAAAAGCAATGCCGGGGAATGTCCATTGCATTGCAGCCCGAATCTCCGGCTCCCCAGGGAAGTCCGGCAGTTGCGCGCGGGATAAAATCCCCACCCCCGTGGTATCCTGCGCGGAGCAAAGCGAAGTCGCAGAGTATCAGGGCGATCACCCATCACCTTGCTTGAAGATTCCACTCCAGTAATCATCGGCGCGGGCCAGTACAGTGAGCGCAAGCCGCCGCTGCGGGCCTTGCCGCCCATGGGTCTTGCCGCCCGCGCCGCGGACGCCGCCCTCCAGGATACCGGCAGGAAAGAAGGGCTTGCGGCGCGCATCGACACGGTGGCGGTGGTTCGCAGCTTCGAGGATTCCCGCAACCGGCCCCGGGACGATCATGGCTTCGGCCGGGCGGAAAACCCGCCGCGGGCGGTGGCGCGGCGCATTGGCGCGAACCCGGCCCGGGCGATCTATGGCCCGATCGGGGGCGATACCCCCCAGGCCCTGGTGAATGAAATCGCCCAAGCGATCGCCGACGGTGAAGCGGACATGGCCCTGCTTGCCGGCGGCGAAGCCATCGATACCGCCCGCAGCGCGTCCCGCGCCGGGCTCAGCCTCGATTGGCATGAGCCCGGCGGCGGTTCGCTGGAAGACCGCGGCATGGGCGCGCCGCTGGCGACTCCGCACGAATTGGCCCATGGCGTCGGAATTCCCATACAAACCTATCCGCTGTTCGAAAACGCCATCCGCGCCCGGCTCGGCCACAGTCTCCATGATCATTTGCTGCACATGGGCCGGCTCATGGCGCCTTTCTCCCGGGTGGCCCATGACAATCCCCGCGCATTTTACGGAGACATCCGCAGCGCGGGGAAACTTGCGGAAGTCAGTGAAACCAATCCCTTTATCTGCCTGCCGTATCCAAAACTGCTCAACGCCAGGGACCGGGTGAACCAGGGCGCCGCCCTGCTCATGACTTCGGTGGGCCGGGCGCGGGAGTTGGGCATCGACCCGCGCCGGTGGGTGTTCCTCCACGGCTGCGCCGAAGCGAGGGAAAAGCTGCTCATTTCCCGGCGGGTCAACTACCATGCCTCGCCGGCGATTCGCGCCAATACCGCCGCGGCTTTCGCCATGGCCGGCAAGACCGTGGCCGACATGGATTTCATCGATCTGTATTCCTGCTTTCCCTCGGCGGTGGAAGTGGCCTGCGCCGAACTCGGCCTCGCGGTCGATGATCCAAGGGGCCTGACGGTTACCGGCGGATTGCCGTTTTTCGGCGGCCCAGGGAACAATTACAGCATGCACGCCATCGCCACCCTGTCGGGCTTGCTCCGGGCGCGCCCCGGCAGTTTTGGCCTCGTTACCGCCAATGGCGGCTTTCTTTCCAAGCATGCAACGGGGATCTATTCCACGGCGCCATTCGCCGGCCCATGGCGGAGGCCGGATTCTTCCGCGATGCAGACGCAGATCGACGCCATGGCCAGCCCGGAGTTCACGGAACAGCCACGGGGGCCAGCCACGGTGGAAACCTGGACCGTGTGCTTTCAACACGGCGCGCCCCTGCGGGGGATTGTCATTGGCCGATTGCGCGATAATGGGAAGCGATTCATCGCCAACACGCCGGTGGATGAAGCCACGTTGCGGCGTCTTGCGAGCGAAGAGCAAATCGGTCGCGGCGGACGGGTCAATGCAAGCGGCGAGGATAATGTGTTCAGGCTCGATTGACCTCCTTCGTCGTGCTGCGCGCCTTCCCGCCGTCATTCCGCGCGCAGTCGCGGAATCTCATTGGGAGATCTTTCGGGAAGGTAGGCGCTCGCCGAAAACTGATGTCATTCCGCGACTGCGCCTCGCTCCGCACAGAATGAAGACCGGGGCCCCAAATCAACCACTGGACAGGATGCAGATACCAAAATGAGATTCGACAATCAGAAAGTACTGGTCACCGGCGGCTCCCGGGGCATAGGCCGCGCCATTGCGCTGGCCTTCGCCGGGGCCGGGGCGAAAGTCGCCATCGTGTACCGCGGCAATACGGCGGCGGCGGAAGCAACGCTGGCGCAATTGCCGGGCGGGGGTCATATCGCCCTGGCCGCCGATGTGGCGGACCCGGACGCGGTTCAGTCCGCCGTGGACGAAGTCGCGGAACGCCTTGGCGGAATCGAAGTTCTCGTGAACAATGCCGGCATCGGCATGTATCATCGCATTGCCGGGGTTTCCTACGGCGAATGGCAGCGGGCCTGGCGCGAGACCCTGGCCGCGAATCTGCTAGGCCCCGCCAATCTCTGCTACTGCGCGGCGCGGCACATGATCGCGGGAGGCGGCGGCAGGATCGTCAATATCACTTCCCGGGGGGCATTCCGCGGAGAACCGCTGAAACCCGCCTACGGCGCGAGCAAGGCCGCGCTCAATTCCCTGAGCCAGTCACTCGCCGTGGCGCTGGCGCCGCATGGTATCTTCGTTGGCGCGGTGGCGCCCGGGTTCGTCAATACCGAACTGACCGCCGATCGCCTCGGCAGCCCCGAAGGCGAGGAAATCCGCGCCCAGAGCCCGTTCCATCGCGTCGCCGAACCCGGGGAAGTCGCCCATGCCGTGCTTTTCCTCGCCTCCCGCGGCGCCGAATTCGCCACCGGAACCATCATCGACGTCAACGGCGCCTCGTATCTGCGCTCCTGAAGCGCCACCGCGGCGCCTTGCATTGACGCTTCAGGACCGCTCCGAAGCTACAAGGCATCGATCTCTCCGGCGCTGATGGGCTCGCCGCGATTGCTCCAGGCATTGCGAACGTAATTGATCACCGCCGCCATTTCCGCCGAACTGAGCGCCCCGCGAAAGGAAGGCATCTCGCCGCGGCCGATGATGAGCACCAGCGCCACATCGGCCCCCGACCCCGCCACGGTTTCATTGCCGTCGAGGGCGGGATACACATTCGCAACCCCGCGCCCATCCACCTGATGACATTCCGCGCAATTGTCAAGAAACAGGCGCTCCCCATCCATCCCGGCAACAGGCTCCGCGGCAGCGCAGGCCGAAAGCAGCGAAAGCGCAATCAAGATACATGAAGTTCGGCCCATCGGTTTCCCGACCTGTTCGCTATACTCGCGCAATGTTATTCCAGATTGACCGGGCGCGCTGTCGAATCAACCGCCATGACCTGTTTTTGGTGGAGCGATTCGAAGTCAGGGTCGGCGAGCACTGGTGCGTATTCGGGCCCAATGGCGCCGGCAAATCCCTGCTCGTCGACCTCATCACCGGGCGCCGCCCCGAAACCGGCGGCTACCTGCGATTCGCCGGAGGCTTCGATCCCACCCGGGATATCCTGCTCGTTTCCTTCGAGGAGCAGCAACGGCTGTGGCGCCGTGACGAGCGACTCGACATCAGCGATTACAGCGAAGACGCAATCGACCAGGGCACCCTGGTGGCTGAACTGATTCGTTCAAGCTTGCCGGCGGCGGAACAGGACGAAGCACTGCTGCAAAGTCTTGCCGCGGAACTCGACCTCACCGCCCTGTTGCGAAAGGGAATCCGTTTTCTTTCCTCCGGCCAGATTCGCCGCGCCCTGATCGCCCGGGCGCTCTATGGCCGGTATGCATCGCGTCCGCGGCTGCTGATCTTCGATGACCCGCTGGAAGCGGTGGACCGGGAATCCCGCGGCCGCATCGAGCAGGCCATCGCCAGACATCTCGGCCCCGGCTGCGCCAGCCTGCACCTGTGCCGGCGCGGGGGCGACCGCTTCCCCGGCGCAACGCATTTGCTCGTCATGGAAAACCTTGGCGTGCTGGCTCGGGGTCCGATGCGGGATGCCCCATGGCAAAAGGCCGTCGCGCGCTTCCGGCGCAGGCCCGCAATCCCCGAACGCCTGCCATTGGCACAATCTGTTGACGAGACAAACCGCGAGACAAACCGGGACACCCACCCGAAAATCCAGGACACCCATCCATCCGACGCAAACCAGAGCACCGAAAACCAGGAAAACCAGGACACCCACCCGCCGGAACGGAAACTGATCGAACTAAAAGGCGTGAGCGCCGGCTATGGCGACCTGCCAGTGCTGCGGGATGTCCACTGGACCATGACCAGCGCGCATCACGTGCTCGTCGAAGGCCCCAACGGCTGCGGCAAGTCCACCCTGCTGAGCCTCATCGACGGCGAGAACCACAAGGGCTATGGCCAGGAGGTGTACCTGTTCGGCCGGCGCAAGGGCGGCGGCGAGACCGTCTGGGACATCAAGCGCTGTTTTGGCGTCGTGTCCAATGAGTTGCACAACCGCTATGTGAAGGGCTGGAAAGTGCTCGATGTGGTGGTGTCGGGATTTTTTGATTCGGTGGGGCTATACGACAACAGCGGCGCCAGTGAACAGGACCGGGCCATGGCCTGGCTCGAATGCCTCGGCCTGGCGCATCTTGCCGGGCGCCACTACCACCAGATTTCCTT
>JAJECW010000104.1 GCA_022821865.1 Pseudomonadales bacterium | reverse complement strand
CATTTTCCGCAAGCACCGACGCCAGACTGTACGCCAGCTTCAGGACCTGCGACTTCCCCGTCCCGTTCTCGCCGATGAACAGGTTGAGCCCACCCCCGAAGAAGAACTTTGCTTCGGGAAAGCGGGTGAAGTTGGAGATTTCCAGTTGTTTGATCATGTTCGCTGGGCAATTATCGTGCTGACTCGCGCTTTGGGCAAGAAAACCGCCGCAAATCTTTCTTGACCACCGCCCCCGGGCCGCTATTGAGGCATTATCGGCTTCGGAGTATGCTCGTTGCATCCCGGCGACGACCGCTCCCGGAGAGAGTCATGAATCTCAAGGCTCCCGGAGAGCGCATGTACGAATACGCCTGCCACGGAGGCAACTACGCCTTCCCCGGGATTCTCGCCGGCGCCCGGCGACTGGAACTCGAGGCGGAACGGCAACCCCGGGCTTTGTAGTATATTGCCCGGAACATGGACGACAGAACCAAGCGAGTGCTGAGGCAATATAGCGAACTGGTTTTCGGCAGGCCCTGGCTGGTGATCGGCGTCACTGCCCTGGTGGTGGCCTGCTTTGGCTGGTTTGCCCAGTATTTCCGGCTCGACGCCTCCGCCGATTCGCTATTGCTGGAAGACGACCCGGACCTGGCCTACTTCCGTCAGGTGGAGGCCCGCTACGGCATCCGCGAGATCGTCTATGTGGCCTATATCCCCGCCGGCGAGCTGTTCACGCCGGAGGAAATCGGCAAACTCGACGGCCTGCGCCAGGACCTGCTGGCGATCGATCGCGTGGAGAGCATCGACAGCATTCTCAATGTGCCGCTGTTCGGCGATACGCCGCTTACCGCGGTTTCCGAGAACTACCAGACCCTGGCGGATGAAGACATCGACCTCCCGGCCGCCCGGCGGGAACTGATTGCCAATCCCATCTATCGCGACGCCCTCATCAGCCCCGACGGCGGTGCCGCAGGCCTGCAGCTCAATCTGGCCATCGACGAAACCGCCCGGGGCCTGGTGAGCCGCCGGAGTGAATTGCGCCAACTCCGGCTCGACGGGGCGATCAATGAAGAACAGGCGGCGGAACTCGCCGAGGTCGAAGCCGCCTGGGCGGAATACAGCGTCACGGTCAATGCCAGGCAGAGCGAACTGATTTCCGCGATACGCGAAACGCTGGACCGCTATCGCGATGGCGCGAGAATCCATCTCAGCGGCGCGCCCATGATCGCCGACGACCTCATCAGCTTTGTGCGCGGCGACCTCGGCAGTTTCAGCATTGCCGTGGTGCTGCTCATCATCGTCGCCCTGGGCCTGATTTTCCGCAAACCGCGCTTTGTCGCCATTCCCCTGCTCTGCTGCGCCGCCGCGGGAACCATCATGGTGGGCATCCTGGGCATGATGGACTGGCGCGTTACCGTGGTTTCGTCGAATTTCATTTCCCTGCTGCTGATCATCACCATCTCGCTCACGGTGCATCTCACGGTGCGCTACCGCGAGCTGCGCGCGACCCGCCGCCACAGCCGCCACGGCAAGTTGCTGCGCCATGCGGTGCTGAGCATGTTCCGGCCCTGCCTCTACACCGCCCTGACCACCATCGTCGCCTTCGGCTCGCTGATCGTCAGCGGGATTCTGCCCATCATCACCTTCGGCTGGATGATGATGATGGGAGTCGCCACGGCGCTGGTCGTGGCGTTCACCCTGTTCCCCTCGATCATGTCCACCCTGCCGGCGGACCGCAGCCGGCTGTCGCCGGATTTGCGGCTCAATCTGACTTCGGCGCTGGCGCGGCTCACCGACCGGCTGCGGGGCTGGGTATTCGTCGTCTACGCGCTGATTCTGGCGCTCGGCGTTACCGGCCTCACCCGGCTGCGGGTCGAGAACAGTTTCATCGACTACTTTCGCGACAGCACCGAAATCCACCAGGGCATGAGCCTGATCGACGAGCAACTCGGCGGCACCCTGTCCTTCGACGCCGTGGTCACCCTTGCGGATACCGAAGCCGCCTTCGACGACCCGTTCGCCGATGATTTCGGCGGCGGCTTCGGCGAGGAAACCGGCGACGCCTACTGGTTCACCGCGCCGCGCATGAACCAGGTCAAGGCCATGCACGAGTATCTCGACGCCGACCCCTACACCGGCAAGGTCCTGTCGCTTGGCTCGGTGGTGCAGCTGGCCGAGCGGCTAAACGGCAATCAACCCGTGGACGGCCTGCTCTGGGCGGTGCTGTACAACCGCTTTCCCGAGACCCTGCGGGAAGTCGTGCTGAATCCCTTTGTGCGGGTCGCCGACAATGAACTGCGCTTCAATGTGCGGGTGCGGGAATCGGCGCCGGACCTCAATCGCAATGAATTGCTGCAAAGGGTGGAAACCGGTCTCGAAGAGGAATTCGGGCTTGCGCCGGAGCAGGTGCGGCTCACCGGATTGCTGGTGATGTACAACAATGTGCTGCAGAGCCTGTTCCAGTCCCAGATCCTGACCCTGGGTGTGGTCATGTTCGCCATCATGGGAATGTTTCTGGTGTTGTTCCGCTCCCTGCCGATAGCGTTGTTATGCATTGTTCCCAACGCCATCGCCGCATCCCTGGTTCTTGGCGTCATGGGCTGGCTCGATATTCCCCTGGATATCATGACCATCACCATCGCCGCGGTGTCGGTGGGCATCGGCGTGGACAACACCATCCACTACATGCACCGCTTCCGGCGCGAGTTTCCCCGGCTGGGGAACTATCGCAGAACGATGTATTTCTGCCACGACAGCATCGGCCGGGCGATGTACTTCACTTCCATGACCATCGTTGCGGGCTTTTCGATTCTGATCCTGTCCAATTTCATTCCCACGGGGATCTTTGGGCTGTTGACGAGTCTGGCGATGCTCGTCGCCCTGACCGGCTCCCTGACCCTGCTGCCCCAGTTGCTTGCCACCTTCAAGCCACTGGGGCCGGAAACCGCCTGATGGCGATTGGCGCAGGGCGCTTGCCGCGGGTCATGCATGTCCTCGCCCTTTGTCTGCCGCTGCTGGTCGCCTGCGGCGAGGACGAAACCGCATCCCGGGCCAATCCCTTTACCGATGTTCCCCTGCCGCCGACGCCGGAATTCATCGTGGCCGGCCACCGCAACGACCCCGCCGCCCTGCGCCGGGGCCAGGAGTTGTTCCTGGGCTCCTGCGTCAGCTTTTGCCATAACCCGATCGAAGAACCCGATGTGGCGGATGCGCTGTTCCTGTTCGATTGCCGCTGGAAACACTCGGCGGACAATGCCGAAATCTTCCGGGTGATCAAGGAGGGGATTCCCGAAACCCGCATGGTGGGATTCGGCGACAATTTCCCCGAGGGCGATGACGATGTGTGGAAGATCATCGCCTGGATTCGCCACAGCCAGGATAACTGCTGAAGGCTGTCATTCTGCGTAGCGAAGCCCTCCCTTTTACGTCATTCCGCGGGATAGTTCATGCCATCCATGGCGCGGATTCACTGACTTCGATTAGCCCCGGTTTCGACACCCTGTCGAACCGTTCGGCCCTCAAAGAGTTCCGCTCTTTGTCGGCTGCGCCGACCGGGTCTCACCCGCCGCTTTGCGAAACACCGCCTGCCGGCCTCTGGCGAGGACGCAGACCACCATGTAGTCGGGCAGGCAACTGCGGGCGAAAACCACGGCGCGGCCGGGTTCTTCAAGCCGGGCTTCGATGATTCCCGACACGCCGGCGTATTCGACTTCCATCCGGAGGCTGGCGCCGGAAACGCTGGCGTTGCCGCTGGTCCACTGAAAACCGAGCGATTCGATCTGCCCCACTTCGGCCCGGCCGTCTTCCACGCTCACCGCAACCGAAAACAGCGTGCCCTCGGCAATCCAGACGCCGTTCCACCAGGACGAATCATCGTCCCCGGCAGCAGCCGCCGGGCCGGCAAGACAACACAGCAGGGCGAGCGGGGCGATTTTCATTAGAGGGCCAGGCCCACGCCGAACAACTCGCCGTGGAAAACGAACACGGCGAAATAGAGCAGGGAGCCGGTCGCCAGGTACAGGAAATCCTGCACCAGCATGGATTTGCGGAAATCCCGAAAATCCGGTGGCTCCCACAGGCTGAAAATCTTGACCGCGCTCCACAGGGCAAAACTGCCGAACAGCAGCATGGAGGCGAGATCGCCATTGACCCACACATGCGCCGCCGCCCAGAGGAACACCCCTATCAGCATGGGATGGCGCGTGACCATGCGCGTCAGTGAATTCCGCCCCACTCCCGCCATCACCAGGCAGAACACCGGCATCATGACGTAGTGGGAAATCCAGCGCAGCTCGAAAACCGGCTCCCAGACCATGACGAAGGGGGCCAGGGATTTCCCCCAGATCACCAGGCCGAGCCCGAGCAGGGAGACGAGGCTGAAAGCGCCCTTGTACGCGCCTTCCGGGGAAAGCCTGCCCAGCGCCGCGTCCCGCAGGCCGAACTCCCGCAAGCTGTGAGGCACGAAGAAAAGAATCAATCCGGCAACGAGAACAACCATGGAGCCCACTACCAAGTATTCTCTGAAAAACTCCATCCGTGGAGTTTTTCATTATCGCTTCCATGTGCCGCAGGGAAACTCTGACTTGATCAGAGCTTCCCTGAAGCCATGAGCCTGCCGCAGGGCCTGTTCCTCCAGACACTGGCTGGCCGCAATCACCGGGTTCCAGCGACCGGCGGAGAAGTTGTCCGCCATCCCCCGGGCCTCGGCGGCGGTCATGACATGACCGTCGCATCGTTGGCCGTTGGCCGTGGCCCGGACGGTTATCCGGACAGAATACGGTCTGCCCGGGCGCCGCAGCCGGATTATCTTGACATCGCCTCTCGCAGGGACTGCTGTTCCATGCATCGGAGCGCGTCGGCCACGGGGAGCCAGCCGGGCTGGCCGGCGGCGGCGTGGAAACTTGCCTCCGCGGGAGTAACGATCAGGGCGTCGTTGGCGCCGCCGGTGAAGGTCTGCGCCACCCGCAGCCAGCGCTCCAC
>JAJECW010000103.1 GCA_022821865.1 Pseudomonadales bacterium | reverse complement strand
TCGGGGCAACCCCGGAATGCGGGCACCTGCATGAGCGGCTCTCCCGTGTTGAACGATGTCGTTGACGACTTGCGCCTGTATGTGAAAGTGCAAAACGGGGACGGACCAGGCGGCACCCTGGCGTCCGCGGGTGCCTGCCTCTTGCGGGAACGCTCGCTGATGCCCATCGTCGGCACAGTCTATATCGACGTGCAAGACATGGCGAGACTGAGCGCGGAAAACGGAAGAGAACTCGTCATGCACGAAATCGCCCACGCCCTGGGCTTCGCCAGCCGTTTCTGGCGGCCGGCCAGCCTGCTGCGCCAGCGATCCGTGGTGGCGAATGGCGAGAACGCTTACACTCCCAGCGACACCCATTTCACCGGCCCCCTGGCCCTGGCCGAATTTGACAAGGCCGGCGGTTCGTCCTATGGCCGGAACAAGGTCCCCGTGGAAAACAGCCGCGGCGGCGGGGGCACCCAGGACAACCACTGGCGGGAGAGCGTCATGGACAATGAACTCATGACCGGTTTCCTGGACGGGGGCGTCGACAATCCCTTGAGCGCCATCAGCATCCAGGCCATGGCGGACCTGGGCTACCAGGTCGATGTGAGCCAGGCGGACCCCTATCGGCTGCCGGGCAGCGGCGGTGTCGGCTTGCGGTCGGATTCCTCACGGCAGGGAATTTCGAGTTCGGACGACCATGACCATGACCACGAGCACGACCAGCCTATCGATATCGTGCTGCAAGACTCGGAAGTGTATGAGGAAACCGGGGAAATCATCGTTCTGCCCGCGGGCTCGGCGCAAACCGGCCCGGCCGGATCCCGATGAAACTTGTGCTGGCGGCGCTGGTTCTGGCTTCGGCCGCCTGGTGCGGGATTGCGTTTGCCGCTGAATCGTCCTCCGGGGAATGCCTGCCGACCGGCGCGGTTCTTGCCGACGACGCCACCCTTGGCGCCGCCGCTGGCGCATACCGGCTTACCATGGTGGGAGGCCGGCCGGGCGGAGAGGCGCGGACGGCGAGCGCTTCCCTCGTGCTCGCGCCCTCGTCCTTCGGCGCCGACGCCTTCGCGCCAGCCGCGAATCCGCTGACCGGCGCAACGGACATCGATCTCCGCGCCGTTGGCGCCTTTCCCATCGGCGACCCCGCCTCGCGGGACCCGGCGGCCCCCGGCGTGGTCGTTCTCGAATCGCGCCAGGGCGACGGCGCGCGAATCCTGCTGCGCCTCGGCGCCGACGCCAACCGCCCCGACAGCCCGCTGTTCGACGGCGGCTACACCGTCCTCGAAGTGCGCGAAATCACCGCCGCGGGCTTCGCCGGAGACTGGCGCAGCGCCGCCGACGGCACGATGGCCTCGGGCCACTTCTGCGCCCGCCTGCTCTGACGCGGTCTGAGCTTCCCCGGCGAAGTCCTTTCCCGCGTCAATCCGCACACGATATTGAATACGCCGGAGCGATTCTGTAACATCTGCCGTCCTGTTGGGCGGGGACTTCAGGGCATCGTTCCGGGACGTCTCGCGCAGCATCCTGATCGCAGTGCCGCTATAGCTCAGCCGTGGTAGAGCAGCTGACTTGTAATCAGCAGGTCCCGAGTTCGACTCTTGGTGGCGGCACCATTCAATCCCGTCCGTGGAAAACCGTATGCTGGATGAAAAATCGATTCGGGAACTGGTGGCCGAATACGGCCCCCGCGTAAACACCGGCCGCCCGATCCGGCAACTGATCGAGGACGGCGAGTTGCCGCGCCTGCGCGGCGCCGCGGTGCAGGAAGGCAAGGTATCCGATTCGGTCTACGGCGAGGTATTGCGCAGCCGCTGCGGCCGGCCCCTGCGGCTGATGTTCCGCAACAACCGCATTTCCACCCACGACGTCAATCGCGGCGCGATTCCTTTCAAGGATCAGATCCTGGCGCTGAACCACGATCACATGTTGCATCTGGTGGAACCGGTGCTGGGCAGTTCGCAATTCGAGGTCGAGGGCCTGCATCCGACCTCGACCGTGATTCCCGCCGAAAACCTGCAACTGTTTGGTCTCGAAAACGTGCTGCGGATGTACATGGCGGTCTCGAGCACGTCCACCTCGCTCTACCAGCACTGGCTCGCGGCGAAAGAGCAGGGCCTGAGCGAATTCACCTATGCCGGCCACGACCTGATCGTCGGCGAACTCGAGCCCGACGGCCGCCTGCCCTATCCGATGGATACGCCAAGCACCAAGGCGGAGGTGGACGCCACCACCGATGCCGCGTCGCTGATCGGCGCCGGGGTATGCACGGCGGGGCAATACGCCCATATCCGCAACGCCAGCCTGATGGCGTTCGGCCTGGTTTCCGGTTATCTGGCCCGCAAGGGCATGGTGCTGGTGGACACCAAGACCGAACACGGTCTCGACAGCGAAGGCGCCATCGTCGTCGCCGACGAGTTGTTCACCATGGATTCGAGCCGCTTCTGGAAACTGGACGAGCGGGGCGGGATTCTCAGACGCGACGGCAAACCGGTTTCCTTCTCCAAGGAGTTTGCCCGTGGTATGGTGAAAAGCCGCGACCAGCAGTTCACCGAAGAGCAGGCCAACGAGATCGCCGTGCGTTATATCGGCGGCGTGCAGCATCTGACCGGGAACGCTTTCGAACCCGACCTGCGGCCGCGGGATCAACGCATCGTCGAATCGACCGATCTGATTCTGGATGCGCTGCTTTGAGCGGGCCGGCCTGCCAGCCGGGCATGCGGAAGACGCGGAATATGCATTGCGCGACCGTCCGGACAGTTAAAACCCTTTGCGCCCATCCGAGTTCTCATTCACAACACCGAAAATTAAGTCGTTTTTGAATCGACCGCAATATATGGGAGATTTTGCTTGCCAAGCTACTACATCTGGCGGTATCCAGTCAAAGGAATTTTTTGAAAGCGGCATCGCGACACACATGGGAGACGAGCGGTCCGCCGCCTGTCGGGAGCGGCTTGCGCCTTGCCGCCACAATGCCCCGAGTCATTCCGGGATTCTGAGCAGCCCCCCGGAAAATCCGATTTCATTGTCTCCGGGCTGCGCGAGGATTTCACCGGACAGCCGTCCGCGCACCGCCAGGCCGCTCGCGTCGGTTTCGCCCGGCAGGGCGCGGCGCAACACCTGGCTCGGAGGAAGTTCGGCGCCGCCGAAGACGCGCTCCCGCATCAGGTCCAGCGCCTGAAAGAACGACGGCAGCAGTGGGTTGAATCGTTGAGAGATTCCCGGTACGCCGAGGAGCGATTCGAAATGCTGGCCGCTGTCGTGCTCGTAATATCGTAATTGCCGCGTGTCGGAACCCGACGCCATTGCCGCGGCGACATAGGCCCGGGAACTGTGCTGCACGCTGATGAGGGAGTCGCATCTGCCGTGGAGAACGATCGTCGGTTTGCCCCACCCTTGCGCGCTTGCGCGAACCTCTTCCGATCCCCGGCGCACGCCACCGCCGTCCCGCCCCTCGCCCATGGCCATCCGCCGCAGGTCGAGGGCGTCTTCCAGACTCGGATGAATATCGCGGTTCGCATAGATCGTGTACGCACCTCCCCCGGGCGAAAGGCCGCCGCTCAACGCGCCGAACAATCGCTTCTGTTCGGGTGTGGGGTCCGCAAGTCCCTCCAGGGTCAACCCAAGCGCATCGGTCTTGGCAAAGGCCGTACAGGCGCCTAGCGGGTCGGCTTCGACCGGGAGCCGGCCGAGGGCGCTGACGAAAGTGTGGCTGACGGCTGGCCAGATATGCATGACCGCCATCATGGGAAGGAGCGCCTCGGAGTCTTCGCCGAAGCCCAGCGCCCTGATCCTTCGCAACGCGTCGCTGGCCCGCGCCGCCGTATTGCCGCCCTCGACGAGGCCCGCTTTTACCAGCCCGTCCGCCCATGCGGCCTGGCGCGCTTCGGCCATCGCCGTCACTTCGGCAAAAGGCATGTCGGCGAGCTCCGGCGCCCTGAGCGCCGCGGGCAGCAGAAGATTCATCTCCGTGGCGTAATCCACAAGACGCCTGCCGGGCGATGCGCTCGGTCCGGCGCCGAACCGGACCTTTCCGCCGTGGCCTTCCCGCGGCGTAATATTGGGCTCCACCGCGACGATCCCGTCGAGGACGCCGCCCTTGTCGTTCTCCGCCGCGCGCAGCACGGCGCCGCCGCCGTTCGACAAGCCGGCGGCAATCACCTTGATCCTGCCCAGCGCCGATGGCGGCTGACCGCTTCCCTCGCGCCGCCTTAAGGTATCGAGCCCGAATCGCGCGGCCGCCAGCACGGCTTCGGGCCATAATGCTTCCACATTGTCCCCGGAATGGGCGTGTTTCAGGGCGATGGCTTGCGGGTTTGCCTTGCGGAACTTTCGCAGCGCCGCGGTGGACCGCAGGCGGAACACCGTTGGCGTATCGCTTGCCGGCGCGGGTTCGAGGTCCGCGCCGTAGCAGGTGTCGTCGGCCAGAATCTGCACGCCGCCGGTTCCCTTGTCGGTGAGAACCAGCGCGCAGCCCCGCTGCAGCGCCCAGGAACCGATATCGCCGATGGCGCCGGAAACGCCGCGCGAACCCGGCGAAGGCGCCACCACCATGACCGGGCGGCCCCAGTCGAAATGGTCGGGTACGAGCAAGTTCGCGCCGATCGGCTGGGAGGTGCCCGGAATGCGAACAAGCGCGGCGTAATCCCGTCCCGATACCCTCAGACCGTTCGCATCGCCAGCGATGAGGTTCTCGAAAACGCCCCCCGGGGTAATGTCCACTACTTCGCGGAAATTCTTGTGGGCCGACGCCGCCCGGGCGCTTGCGCCCGGCGGCAATACCGGATTGCGCAAGCCCTCGAGGCCGAGCCCGGCGGTGAGCAGGTCGTCGTCCGGCCCGGCGCGCGTGACGGGGTCGGCCTCCAGGACGGTCTGGCCGGCTCCGGGGTTGCTGGACAGATTCGAGGCCATGTCTAGGAACCTTCGCCGTAGGAATTCACTGCTGCAAATCCGCTCCCGTCCACGCCCCCGGCCGCTCGATTTCGTTGCATATCCACCAATATTCGCCTCAATCGACTGGCCAGGGCGCGGTGATAGCGAATTTTCGCTTTCGCGAATTCCTGTGGCGCAGGCTCCTAGTAGCGGTAGATCAGCCTGAAATCGTAGATGCGCGGCGCGCCGTAGAAGGCGGTCTCGACACCCGGAAAGGCGGAGATATTGAAGCCCTGGACGCGGATGGTTTCGTCGCCGATGTTGCGGATTCCGGCGCGCGCCTCCCAGCGTTCGTCCCGAGTCTTCACCGCCACGAAGGCATTGGACAGCCAGTAGGCATCCTGCCGCAGATTGGGCGAATCCGTCACTTCGTTGGCGTAACTGTTGCGATAGGAGATATCGCCGTGCAAAGTGGCTGTCAGGGAGGCGCTGAGGTCGAAATCGTAAGTGGCGGCGAGGCTTCCGCTGACTTCGGGCGTGTTGACCAGATCCCTGTCGCTCACATCGGTGACGACGCCGCCAACCTGAATGTCGAACTCATCGTATTGCGCATCCATCAGGCCGAGGGAGGCCGATAGCGTCAGACGATCGGTAGGCACGGCGAGGATTTCGAGTTCGAGTCCCTGGATCGTCGCCGCCGCGGCGTTGGTGAACAGGTCCACGAAAACGCCGGTCTGCGGGTCGGCGCCGAAGGAAGTCACCTGGATGTCGGTGTAATCGTTGTAGAAGTACGCCGCGTTGGCCACGAGCCGCCCATCGTTCCAGCTTGTTTTCAGACCGGTTTCATAACTCCAGACGAATTCGGGCTTGAACGGCTGGAAGCCGAAATCGCTGTTGGCGCGGCCGGAGAATCCGCCGCTCTTGAAGCCGCGCGAAGCCGAACCGTAAAGCAGGACATCGCCGCTTACGTCGTAGGAGACCGAAACTCGCGGCGTGAATGCCTCGAAATCCTCCTCGCCCCTGATCGCGACGCCAGGCGTGCCAACGCCCGAAAGGAAGGGCGGCTGGCTCTGGATGACCGATACGCTCGGGTCGAAGAAGTTTTCGAAGCGCCGGGAGGATTCCTTGTTTTCGATCGTGTACCGTGCGCCTGCGCTGACGCTCAACCGATCACTCAGCTCGTATGTGAAATCGCCGAAGACCGCGGAAGAATCGGTGATCTGGTCGGTGTCGGCGAGCGATGCGATGGAAAGGCCGAACGCGGTGACCGGGAACCCGAAAATCGAAGCCGACAGGTTGTCCACGCCGCTGAAGGTCAGGTCGTCGTCGTGAAAATAGTAGAATCCACCGGTAAAACCGAGCGGACCGCCGGCATCGTAGGTACCGCGAAACTCCTGGCTTAGCTGTGACTGATCCTGGTAGAGGTAAACGTCCAGCAGTTTGAGTGGCGTACCGTCGGTATCCAGGTTCAGTTCGAACTCGAAACTGCGCCGGGAAGTGATGGACTCGAGCACCCAGTCCTCGTTCGCCTGCCAGCTTATCCTGGCGGTCAGGCCGAGCGCGTCGATATTGGACAAACCGCCGGCATTGACGTCTACCTGATATGGGTCCGGCGAGGCCGAAAACGTCTCCAGCGCGGTAGGAGCGCCGAAGGGATCGGGAATGCCGGAGACGGATGTCGTCCGCGATGGATTGCGCGCCGTGTCCGGTTTTTCGCGGCGCACGTCAAGCGTAAGGTCTATTTCCACGTTCTCGTTCGGCGTGAAATACAGACCGAAGCGCCCGGCCAGGTTGTCGACGTCGCCGTCGGTCCCGCCGGTGAAGAGATTGCCGTTGAACCCGTCGCGCCGGGAGAAAGCGAATGCCCCCTTGGCGTACACGAGACCTTCCGAGATCGGCCCGCTTAGCCGGCCCTTGGCGACTACGGAATCGAAGTCGCCAAAACCGACTTCGCTATAGGCTTCAACTTCGTCGGTCGGTCGCCTGGAGACGAATTTCACCGCGCCGCCGATCGTATTGCGGCCGTAGAGCGTTCCCTGGGGGCCGCGCAACACCTCGACGCGTTCCACGTCGAACAATTCGAGAAACGCCGCCTGGGACCGCGCGATAAATACATCGTCCACATAGACGCCGACGCCGGCGTCGGCGAAGGCGAGACTGTCGTTCTGTCCGACGCCGCGCAGGTAGACGACGGCGTTGGAGGCGTCTCCCTCGTCGAAATAGAAATTCGGCGTTGCGTATTGAAGACCAGACAAGTCATCGGCCTGGAGACTGGAAATCCGTTCTTCGCCGAAAGCCGATACGGCCACGGGCACGTCCTGAAGGTTCTCCGCGCGCCGTCTGGCGGTGACGACAATCTCTTCGACGGTTGCCGATTCCTGGGCGTGAATCGCGCCGGCGGGCGCAATCGCCAGCCCGAAAATCGCCAGTGATTTGACGGAAATACCGAGTGCATTTCTCATGGCTTTACACCTCCCGGGTCAAATTTCAGGCTGTTTCTCAACAAATGATGATAATTTTCAACATTTGTTGAATTCATCAGTTGTTGAATCTATATTCGAGTTATGTAAATGTCAACGGCAAAACGGCAAAACTGAAGCAATATGTCAACGGTGGACTCGGGAGACAGGCCGATGCCTGACTACACTCCCCCGGCGCCGAAAAGCGAAAGGATTCTGAACGCCGCCGAAGAACTATTTGCCTTGCACGGTTTCGATGGCGTGACCCTGCGCGGGATCGCCACCGCCGCCGGCGTGGATGTCGCCCTTCTTAACTATCATTTCGGCGTCAAGAAAAAGCTGTTCGAAGTCGTGTTCATGCGCCGCGCCGAGATTCTCAACGAAGCGCGGCTGAACGCCCTGCTCGAGGCGGAGGCGAGCAGCGGCGGCCGGCCGTCGCTGGAACAGATCGTCAGCGCGTTTCTGCGTCCGATACAACGATTTCAGTTGACGGGAGACGAGGGCTGGCGGAATTACCTGGCGCTGGTCGGCTGGGTCAATTCCAGCTCGGTATGGGGCGAGGAAATGATGCACAAATCCTTCGACCCCCTGGTGGCGCGCTTTATCGAGGCGCTGAAAAAGAACATGCCCGATGCCGACCCGCAACGGATCTACTGGGCGTATCAGTTTTTTTCCGGCGCGTTGACGCTGACCCTCGCCCAGACCGGCAGGATCGGCAGGCTTTCGGATGGCTTGTGCCGGGAGAGCGACGTGGAAACCGTCTACGATCTTATGATTCCCTTCGTGGTGGCCGGTTTCCGGAAACTCTGCGTGGAGAGTGTGGAAGACGTTTTCTGAGAGCGGCTTGTTGCGCATGGGGGGATGCACTATGCTTGCCTGCTCGCGAAACAGGAGGGCGAAGGGAGCCATGGAACTGGCGGGAAAAACGGCTTTTATCACGGGCGCCGCTTCGGGCCTTGGCCTGGCGGTCGCCAAGAATTTTCTTAACGCTGGCGGCCACGGACTGAAAGCCGGAAATTTTTCGTTCCAGTCAACAGAAGTCGTGATACAGTGGGGGGTAGCCTTATCTCCATTGGCGAAAACTGAGGAACGAAAAATGGCAACAAGACTCACATACAGTCTCGGCCTGCTGGCTGCAATCATTGAAGGACTCGCCCCCGGCGTGGTGCCCGGCGGCCTTCTGCCATTGGTGATCGTGGTGCTGGGCATCGCCTATGCCGTGATCAACATCGACGCCAACAGCCCCCAGGCCTTCCTGACCACAGCCCTGGTGATTTTCGTTGCCGGCGAAGCGAATGTGCTGACCAACATCCACGTGATAGGCGCTTATCTCGATGCCATCGTCGATCAGGTAACCATCCTGTACCTGGCCGGCGGCGTCGGCATCCTCGGTGTCCGCGCCTGGAACCTCGTTTCCAGGGGCAGCCTGCAGCCGTGAATTCCTGCGGCGCAGGCTCCTAGGGAAGCTCTGATTAAGTCAGAGTTTCCCTGCGGCACATGGAAGTGCCGCCGAATTCGATGGCGTAAGCCATTGAATTTGGGAGTAAAACAAAACCACGCTTTTGTTTTGCGACAATGAAAAATTCCATGGATGGAATTTTTCAGAGAATACCTAGACGAGTCCGGTAACCCAGAACAGGCAGACTACCAGGAAGGAAACGAGGCCGCCGACGAGGGTGGCGCCGCCGTAGCTGAACACGGCGTCGGGGACGCTGAGCCGGGACAGGGAGGCGCAGACCCAGAAGTAGCTGCTGTTGACGTACTTGATGATCACCGAGCCGCTGGCGCCGGCGAGCATGGCCGCCTCGGGCGAAAGACCGAGATTGCCGAGCATGGGGGCGCTGAGCGAGGCGGCGGTAATGACGCCCACGGTGGTGGAGCCGGTGATCATGTTGCCGATGATGCCGATGACGAAAGGCAGCAGGATTGCCGGCAGGCCGAAATCGGTGAACAGCGCGGCGATGAAATCCACCGCCGGAGTGCCCCGCAAAATGGCGCTGAGTGAGCCGCCAAGGCCGGTGACCACCAGGATCATTGCCGAAGTCTTGAGGGCCGATTCCACCCAGGCATCCCGGGATTGCTCGCGCTGTTCGGCATTGCGGATATTGCGGTAGGCAAGCCAGACGCCGATGGACAGGGCCACCACGGGCCAGCCGAGATAGAGGAATATCGTGCGCAGGATGTGGCCTTCCGCAAAGGCCAGGATGACCACGCTCTGGGCCGCGATCAGCAGAATCGGGATAATGATCGGCGCATAGGAACTGAGTGTGGAAGGCAGGTGTTCGCCGCTTTCGAAGCTGCTTTCCACGCTGCCGAATTCATCGCTGGCCGGGGTGGTGATTCGCCCGCCGCAGACGAACTTGCCCCACGCCCAGCACGCCAGCGAACCGAACAGGCAGGCGATGCCGCCGTAAATGATGGTCTTGCCGATATCGGCGCCCACCAGGGCCGCCGCCGCCAGCGGGCCCGGAGTCGGCGGAACGATGGCGTGGGTCAGTTGCAGGGCGCCCACGAGCCCGGTGGACATGACCGCGATGCCCACATTCATCGTCCTTGCCGCGGAATGCACCAGCGGGTTGAGGATGACGTAGGCCACATCGGAAAAGATCGCAATGCCGATGATGAATCCGGTCAGGGTCAGCGCCAGGGGCATCCGCGCCGAGCCCACCAGGTTCACCATGGAGCGGGTGATGACCTGGATGCCGCCGGTATGCTTGAGCGCCTCGGCGATGATCGAACCGAGCACGATCACCACGCCGATGGAGCCCAGGGTATTGCCGAAACCGCTCTCGAAAGCTTCGATGAAATTGTTCTGCTGGATTCCCGGCAATATCCCGAACAGCATGATGGGAATGAGCAGTGCGAAAAACACATGCCATTTCCATTTCGCGATCAGGAACAGCAGCAGGAAAATCAGTACGCCAAAGCCGAGCAGGGAAATGGCGGCGCTGGCGCTGACCGCGGTGGCAGGGTCCATGATTACGTTTCTCCGCCGGTGAGAAACCGCAGCGCGGCATTGACGCCGCCTTTATGAAAGGGAATTCCCGCCAGTTCCAGACCCATTTCCACCCCGCTCAGGGTGCCTGCGAGCATCAGGTCGTTGAAGTCGCCAAGATGGCCGATGCGGAAACACCTGCCCTTGAGCCGGCCAAGCCCGGTGCCCAGGGACAGGTTGAAACGTTCGAGGATGATCTTTCGCAGCCGGTCGGCGTCACAAGCTTCCGGCAACAGAATCGCCGTGGTGGAATTGCTGTACTCGTGTTCGTTGACGCAGACGTTTTCCAGCCCCCAGCCCGCCAGCGCGGCCCGGGTGGCGGCGGCATGGCGGGCATGGCGGGCGAAAACCTTTTCCGTACCTTCCCCGAGCAGCATCTGTAGCGCCTCGTCGAGCCCGTACAACAGCGTAGTGGCCGGCGTATAGGGAAAAAATCCCTGCCGGTTGTTGTCCAGCATCGCCCGCCAGTTCCAGTAGGCGTTGCGGGAAGTCGCCCCGGCAGCCCTGGCCAGCGCCCTTTCGCCAACGGCGTTGAATCCGAGCCCCGGCGGCAGCATAAGTCCCTTCTGGGAGCCGCTGATGACGACATCGATGCCCCAGTCGTCCATCGGCAGCGGCGCACAGGCAAGCGATGAGATCGCGTCCACCAGCAACAGGGCGGAATGGCCGCAGGCGTCCATGGCGCCGCGCAGGGCGGCGATATCGCTGGTGGCGCCGGTGGAAGTCTCATTGTGCATGGCGAGCACGGCGGCGATTTCCGGATCCCGCCTGAGATGATCCTCGGCGATTTGCGGGTCGATGCCCCGGCGCCAGTCACCTTCCACCCAGATTACTTCGAGATCGAGCTTGCGGGCGACTTCCTTCCAGAGCGCGGCAAAATGCCCGGTTTCGAAAACCAGCACTTTTTCGCCGGGTGACAGGCAATTCACCAGCGCGGCTTCCCAGGCGCCGGTGCCCGAGGAGGGAAAGATCAGCACCGGGTGCCGGGTTGCGAATACCTTGGCCAGATTGCGGAACACCCGCAGGGTCAATTCCGGAAATTCCGCCCCGCGATGATCGATAACCGCCCGGGCCATGGCGAGGGAAACCCGCTCGGGCACGTTGCTGGGCCCGGGGATCTGGAGATGGTGGCGGCCTGAAGCAGCGTTCATGTGATGGTTTGTCAGGCCCTTGCGTAAAGGAAAGCGGGTCTCACTCAGGGCCGATAGCGGCGTTCCAGATTCGCTTCGATATCTTCCCTGTAAAACAGCACGTCGCGGAACTCGCCATTGGCGTACATTGCCGCCTGGTCGTCGAAATGCGGCGATTCGGGGTCGCTTTGCAGGCCGCCCACGGTGATCGCCCTGGCGCGCAAGGGGTCGCCGAATTCCACCGCGGCGACGAAGCTGTTGCCGCTGGTGCCGTACATGCTGCGGGTTCCCGGATACTTGCGGCTGCCAAAGGAGGCCAGGGCGCCCCAGCGGCCCGAGGCGAATCCCACGGGATAACTGGTTTCGCCGTCATTGAACTGCTGCACGATATCGCCATTGATGCGCTGGTAGCGGTTGACTTCGCCCCAGGGCACCCGCCAGCCGCCCCAGTCGGCTTCGAGTTCCGCCACGGCGGCGCGCAGGGCGTCGAGTTTCCGCGCGGGGCTGGCATTGTCTTCCATGTATTGATAGATGCTGATTCCGGCGGCGCCCGCCTCGGCGCCGACATCGTTCATCAGCGTCTGGGCCCAGTACACCGCCAGTGTGGTTTCCACCGAATCGACGCCAAAGCGGTAATCCCATCCGGCGAGCAGGGCGAGTTGTTCCTGGAGATCGTCCGCGGGCGCCTCTTCGGCGGCGGCGAGCAAGGCGGGAATCAGGGGTTCGAAGGCGGTGAGCAAGGAGTCGTAAGCGGCTTCGATCAGGGAATCGAGGGTGAAATCGGTGCGTCCCTCCAGTACCCGCACGGCATGAATGCCCCGGGGATTTTCGGGATTGTTGGCCATATAGACCGGATAATCCTCTGGTCGCGGGCTATACTCGCCCGCCGCCGAAAACGGCGTGTTGTTGGTGTTCTGGATCCAGCCATTGGGCGGATTAAGTATGGTAATCAACTCATCCAGCGGATGCAGGCCCTGCCAGTCGGTGGCGGGATTGCTGCCGTCCAGGGGCTGGTTCCAGTCGAAAGACGGGTCGCGCCGGGGAATGAAGTTGCCGTGGTAGTAGGCGATGTTGCCGTCCGAGTCGGCGTAGACGGTGTTGTTGGAGGAATTGGTGAGCAACTCCATGCTGGCGTTGAATTCCATGTAGTTGCGTGATTTGGTGCGCAGATACGACTGGGTCAGCGCCCGCACCGGCTCTTCCATCAGGCTGATTGCGACCCATTGGCCGTCCTGCTCGCGGATGATCGGCCCGCGGTGGCTGTGGTAGACGGTGAATTCCCTGCTGCGCATCGCGTCACCGTCGAGATAGTCGATTTCCACCTGGCTTTCCCGCAGGGCGCGTTCCTCGTCGCCGTACACATGGTAGTAGCCGTCGTTGCGCTCGACGATGGTTTCGAGATATTCGTCGATGGCGTCGGCCCGGCTTGAGGTGTGCATCCAGCCGGTGTTTTCGTTGAATCCCTGATAGACGAAGAACTGGCCCCAGGTCACCGCGCCATAAGCGTTGAGGCCTTCCTCGCTGACCATGTGCAATTCCGAGCGGAAGAAGAACGAGGTGTGCGGGTTGATCAGGAAGAGCGCATTGCCGTTCGCGGTATTGGAGGGGGCGATGGAAAAGCCGTTGGAGCCCCGGGGCTCCAGGTCCAGCACGAGATCATCGGCCTGGGCGATCATGTCGCCCGGGCCATAGAAATCCCGCAGTGCGCCGATATTGACCCGTTCGATATCGCCGCCGATGGAGCCCTCGGTGAAAGTCAGCGCCATCCAGGGTTCGAAACGCCGGATAACCCGGGGCTCGACTTCCGGGTGGGTGTGGAGGTAGTAGTTCAGGCCATCGGCGAAGGCGTCCATCAGTTGCCTGAGCCATTCCGGGCTTTCGGCGTAGAGTTGTTCCATCTCCCCCTGGCGGATGAACAGGCGCATGCGCAGGTCGCGGTAGATTTCGCCGGCACCCTCGGCTTCGGCGAGCCTGCCCATGGCGTTGATGTAGTTGGTTTCCACGCGGTTGAAGTCGTCTTCGGCCTGGGCGTAGAGCGTGCCGAAAACCGTGTCGGCGTCGGTTTCGCCATAGATGTGGGCTATGCCCCAGCGGTCCCGCAGGATTTCCACCCGCGCCGCGCGCTCCTCCCAGCGGGCGATTTCCTCGCTGCTGAACAACGTTCCGTCCATGTTCGGATCGCCTCCTTGCGGCGCCGGGCCGCAGGCCGCAAGGGCCGGGAATATCATCAACAGGAACTGCCGCGGCAGGCTCATGGTCACACCTCTCGGTTATCCGCGCCGGTGGCGCCGTTGTCGCGGGTGAATATCCGTTTGTCTCTTCTTACTCGCTCGTCTCCGCTTCCACATAGCGGAAAAAGCCAAAGAACATTTCCTGCCAGGTCTGCTCGCCCCAGCTCAGGGTCTGGGAGGCATCGGGATTGAAGGGGTTCATCCCGGTATTGTCGAAAGTGCCGCTGAACTCAAGCTGGCTGCCGGCCGGCACGAATAGCGGCTCCTTGAAGTCGTAGGTCTTCTGCCAGTTGAACTGGTAGTTGGGCACATTGAGGATTTCCGCGCTCTCGCCATCGGGATAGATCAGCCGGAAGCGGGCATCATGGCCGCGGTAGTGCATGTGGGGGCCGAGCATGGACAGGTACACATCCTCGCGGAAAGTCTTGGTGGCGGTCATGGGCATGCGGGTAAAGGGCTCGATGTGGATATCGAGTTCCGCCGCCGAGCCGCCGTAAACGACTCTCTCCGGTTTCTCATCCCACAGGTACAGCGCGACTTCCGAGGCATCCACGGTTTCCCGGCCGGATGTGGTGTAGTGCATTTGCAGGAACAGGCCGCCGCCGGCCATGAGCGGGAAGCCGGCGCCTTCGGGATAGGTGTTGACTTCGTTGCCCGGGGCATAGGCGCCGAGGCCGATGCCCTGGTTCAGCACGTCGAACTCGTTCATGCCGTCCGGGCCATAGGCGAAGGCGATGATGTGGTGCAGGACCGTGGGATCGCCGGCCTCGAATTCCACCGCCCGCACCCAGATGTCCTCTTCTACGGGCAGCGGCACGGTGAGGTGGCGATAGTCCTGGATGCCGGTGGCGGGAATCTGCTGGGGCGGAATCGGCAGCACCATGTCGGGCTCGCCATAGCTCCACTTGACGGGTTCTGGCTGCAGGCCGGGCAGGGGGTCTTCGCCGCCGTCGAAGCTCGCGCCCGCATCGATCCATTGCACCAGCGCCCGGGTTTCGTCGATGGTGATATGGGACACGTCCTTGAAGTCGTGTATATAGTCATTGTCGATCTGGCCCGGAGGCATGCGCTTGGTGTACAGCACTTCGCGAATCATGGGCGACCAGCCCCGCACCGTCTGGTGGTCGCTCATGGCGAAGGGAGCAATGCCGCCTTCAGTGTGGCAACTCAGGCAGCGGCGCTCCAGGATGGGCACGACATCTTCGTGATAGGACACTTCCGCCGCAGATGCAAAGTCGATGGCGCTGGCGCCGCTGGCAAGCCCGGAAACCTCGGACCGGATGCCCGAGAGAAGCTGCTCCAGGGCTTCCGCGGCGTAGTGTTCACTCGCCCGGCGAGAGCGGTCCTCGGCGGCGAAGCGGTTATTGATCACGCCGTGAAACAGGCTTTCCCTGCGTTCCGGGTCGAGAATCGCCACTTCCGCGGCGCGGCTGAAGCCAAGCTCAGCCGCCACCAGGCCGGTGTCGTCCATCAGGATGGGTATGGCCAGTTCGCTTCGCTCGGCAATCCCGCCCAGCGCCGACTTGTCGGTTTCCCCGCTGGCGTCGAGGACGAAGAAAGCGACCCGCGCCCCGGCGTATTCGCCGGCGAGTTCATTGAAGGTAGCCAGCGCCCGGCGGGAATCGCGGTCACCGGGCAAATGGGAGAACAGCACCACCGCCTCGTGGTCGGCATAGCGGCTGAGCTGGTGAAACCTGCCTTCATGGTCGATCAGCGAAAAATCACTCACCCGCTCCGCCGCCTGACCCGCGCCCGCAGAAAACATCACCGCCGCGCCAAGCGCGACCAGTCCTCTCAACTTCCGCATTTCCAGTCTCCTGATGGGGTCCAGCAAAAATGGAATCAGGATTCTATGCTTGTGGCGGGCAATTCTCAATTGCCGGATGGTGGCCGTGTAGTGGCCGCATGGTGGCGCCGGACTATGGCGGGGCTTGGCTCATAGCCACCTGTCATTCTGCGCGCAGCGAAGCGAAGTCGCAGAATCTCAAGGAAGTCGCGGCTGCGTATCTACAACCGTTCGATCTGGAATTTCCCGAATCGGTCGAAGTCCCGATCTTCCGTCAACAGCGCGGAGACTCCACAGTCCCGGCAAAGGGCGGCGATCTGTGCGTCGAAGACGAGGTTGCCCGAGATATCAAAATTTCGAATCGTGTCGGCGAGGATTTTCGGGAAATCAGGACTTGGCAGTAGCACGGCAACATTGCTGTGCGAAAGCAGTCGTGTCAAGGCTCCGCTGGCTTCAGCCGCAGTGTGCGGCGAACGAAAAAACGCCGGTGAGTGATTACTCGAATAAACTCGCCCAGGCAAAACACGGGAATGCCCCAGGCAACAGCGGAATTGGCAAGCGAATCAAGGCGTTGCCTGGCTGCATCATGCTTGGGCGAATCTATGCGGTGGGCGTAAATCAGGATGTTTGTGTCAACGGCAATCAATCGAGTCCATCCATGAGGTCGTATAGATTTGCCCGACTGTCGAGATCCACGCCGGGCATCAATCCTCCTTTTTTTGTGAGCAGAGCCAACTTTCCCGGGGTTTCCTGACGGCGGCCGGATTTGCGACTCGGTGTCTGTTCCACGAGTGTATAGGTCGCGCCAGCCCTTGATGTGGAAGGGAGCGGCTCCCCCCTGGCCATGATCCGTGCGCTACCCTTGCCGCCGCGAGGGCCGATTTGCCGATAACGCCCCGAAACCGGGGCGGCCTGGCCAGGCTTGAGTCCAGTGATTTGCATGGTTGCGGTATCTCCCGGGTCGCTTGAGAGATTTCGTTGGCGAGCGGAATTTGTATCATTTTCCGCTCGAATCTGCCAGTTCGTTGCTTTACTGGGTGGCGGCGCCGGGTTATGGCGAAGCTTGGCGTGTAGCCACCTCATTCTGTCTGTGCGTACCCCCTTCCCCGTCATCCTGCGTGGAGCGGAGCGAAGTCGCAGAATTTCATGGGAGCAGCGGCTTTTTACCTATAATCGTTCGATCCGAAACTTCCCGAATCGGTCGAAGTCCCGATCTTCCGTCAACAGCGCGGAGGCGCCGCAGTCCCGGCACAGGGTAGCGATCTGTGCGTCGACTTGCGCTGAACAGCCATCAGGGTCGCGCCAATCACTGCAGTTCGATAAGGAAGTAATCGTCATTCATCAGTTCGCGGATCAGGCGGGTTAGGGCGGCGTGGGTGGCTGCTCCGATGCTTTCGGCGGCGCCGCGGCCGAAGAGGTTGGTTTGCCAGATGGTGCGGCCGCCGCGGTTGAGTTGCAGGTTGACTCGCATGGTGAGCTGGATACCGTCATCGACTTCGGCGGTTTCGATGGACATCAGGCTGCCGGCGACGACGAAGTCTCCTCCGCTTTCGACGAGTGAGGCGTTGCCGTGTTCGAATCCCTGGACGAGGGCATTGCGCAGCAGGTTGGCGAGTTCGGCTTCGGCCTGGTAGCCGTCGACGATGATGCGGTCGTCTTCGAGGCCGCGTTCATCGCTGAATTCGCCGAGTTGCAGGCTGCCCCGGGTGCGGCTGAGGTCGGCGCGGTGGTTGCCGTCGTACTGGTAGTTCACATTGACTTGCTCGGCGGCGAGGGTGGTGGTGGCGAACAGCGCCGTCAAGGCGAAAATCAGGCTTCGTAGCATCATGGAATCGTCTCTCTCGGGTGAATGAATCCTGCCAGGTGGGAGGCCCGGCGGGATAAGCCTTCCAGGTTCTGGCGCTGCGGGAATTCACGACCGCGAATCCCCGCGGCGCAGGCTCCTAGTCAATCTCCGAGGCGGGCCAGGGCGCTCCGGGGCGAATGTCGCCCAGCGGAACGAGGCCGCGGTGGAGGAACTTCTGCACGCGCTTGCCCTCGTAGGTTTCGGTGGTGTAGACGTCTCCCGTCGAGTCGGTGACGATGCTGTGGGTACCGAAGAACAGCCCCGGTTGGCGGCCGCCATTGCCGAAGGTGTAAAGCACTTCCAGCGAATCCCTGTCGAGAATATGCACCAGCATGTTCGAACCGTCGGCGAGATAGATGAACTCCTGTTCCGGGTCGTGGGAGAAAGAGATATCCCAGGTGGAGCCCGACAAGGTGGCCGGCGCGACCAGCCCTTCCTCGACGAATGTGCCGTCGCGCTGGAACACCTGGATGCGGTCGGCGCCGCGGTCGCAGACGTAGATCAGTTCGTCCGCCGAAGGTTCGGCGCAATGTACGGGCGGCCGGAATTGCCGCGGCAGCGGTTCGCCGGGGATATAGGTATTGTCGGCATCGTCGTCGGGCGTATTGCCGTAGGCGCCCCAGAAATTCTTGAACTCGCCGGTCGTGGCATCGAGCACGACCACCCGGCGGTTGCCGTAGCCGTCGGCGATCCAGGCTTCGTTGTTGGCGGAGTCGATGGCGATTTCGGCTACCCGGGAGAAATGCGTGGTGCTGTTGCTGTCGGGCAGGTTGCCCGGCTCGCCGATGGTGCGGATGTAATCGCCTTCCCGGGTGAATACCAGGATGTGCGAGTCGGTGGTGCCGTTGCCGCCGATCCAGACATCGCCATTAGCTGCCACTTCGATGCCGTGGTTGGAGGCGGGCCACTCGTAGTCGCCGTTCTCCACCGGGCCGCCCCAGGCGTTGACGAGGTTGCCTTCCGGGTCGAACTCAAGAACCGGAGGAGCCGCGGTGCAGCACGACGCAACGCCGCGGTCGAGGCCGAGTTCCTGGCTCATGAACAGGTCCGGCGAATCCCGGTGCACGATGAAGACATGATCCCTTGCGTCCACCGCCACGCCGATGGTGCGTCCGAGCAGCCACTGGTTGGGCAGGGGTTGGGGCCAGAATGGGTCCACTTCAAAATGTGGCACGAGCTGGTCGCTGCTCGCCGCCTCGGAAGTTTGCCGCAGGCGGTCCTGCCCGACAAACAGCCCGGCCAGCGCAAGCACGGCAACCAGCGCGGCAATCAGGGTTGGGCGATTGATACTCATGGCGTTTCCCCGCAGGGTCAGGATTGGAGTTGGGATTCAGTATATGCCCATGCCGCCAGGAAATGAACAAGCGCCGCGGGTTCAGCGCCGACAACACTGGAAATGCGGCCACGCGGGGCGTACCATCTGCTCACGTTATGGGGAAAGCGCGAGGAGGTGGGGTAATGAACAGAAGATTGACTGCGGTTGTCGAGCGTGACGGAAAAGGGTATGTGGCTCTCTGCCCCGATGTGGACGTAGTCAGCCAGGGAGATACCGTGGACGAGGCAAGGGAAAATCTTGCCGAGGCGCTGGAGCTGTTTTTCGAAACTGCGCCTCCCGAAGAAATTCAGCGGCGCTTGCGGGAAGAAGTCTATGTTACCCAGATCGAGGTAGCGGTTGGCTAAACTGCGTGTGCTTTCCGGCAAGGAAGTTTGCCGTATCCTCAGAACTTACGGTTTTGTGGAAGCGAGATGTCGTGGTAGTCATATCGTGATGCAAAATGTCTCTGATGCTGGCGCAAGAACAGTTCCTGTTCCGGACCACCGCGAACTGCGTGTGGGCACCTTACTGGCAATCAGCAGGCAGCCGGGTATTCCGCGGTCGGAATTTGAATAAAGTACTGACTATCACTGATGGCCAACAAACCGATCAAGATTGCGATGACTCCTTCCCATTCAGGCTGTTTCGTGCGGGAGGAAGTGATCGAGGCGCTGCGCTTGAGCGTATCCGGGGCGGCACGGATACTTGGCGTGCGCCGGGCTACCTTGTCGGATTTGCTCAACGGCAAGTCTTCGCTATCTCTGGAAATGGCCCTGCGGCTTGAAAAGGCCTTTGGCGTCAGCATGGACCTGTTGCTGAAAATGCAAGCCTGGCATGACACGGTGCGAATGCGTTCCAGAGCGGATGAGATCGTTGTCGAGCGCTATGCGCCAGCCTGATTGACGGCAACGGAAAAAGGCCGCATCGGATGATGCGGCCTTTTGGTGGAACGCTTCCGGCGGGACGCTTACAACTCGTCGGGCGGCCAGGTGGGGGCGCGGTCTGCAACCGTGACGGCCCGCATGCCCTGGTAGAGGAACTTCTGCACGCGCTTGCCTTCGTAGGTTTCGGTTGTGTAGATGTTGCCCTCGGAGTCGGTGGCGATGCTGTGCGGGGCGAAGAACAGACCGGGCTGGCGACCGCCGTCGCCGAAGGTGTACAGCACTTCCATGGACGCGCGGTCGATGATGTAGATCTTGAAGTTCTGGCCGTCGGCGAGGTAGATGAACTCCTGCTCCTCATCGGGGGAGAAGGCGATATCCCAGGTGGAGCCCTGGGCCAGCGTCGCCGGTGAAATGATCACTTCCTCGACGTAAGTGCCGTCTGTTCGGAAGACCTGGATGCGGTCGGCGCCGCGGTCGCAGACGTAGACGAGGCCGTCATTGGAAGGCTCGGCGCAGTGTACCGGGCCGCGGAACTGGTCGGGGCCGGGAACGCCGGGGGTGTAGGTGACGTCGGTATTGTCGTCCGGGCGGTTGCCGTAGGCGCCCCAGTAGCGGAGGAAGTTGCCTTCGAGATCGACTACCGCCACCCGCTTGTGGGTGTAGCCGTCGGCGAAATACACCTCGCCGGCCGCGTCGTCAATGGCGATTTCGGCAATGCGGCCAAAGTGGGTTTCGCTGTTGCTGTCCACATCCTGGCCGGGAATGCCCACCTGGCGAACGAACTCGCCGTCCCGGGTGAAGACCAGGGCGTGCGAGTCGCCGCCGCCGTTGCCGCCGATCCAGATATTGCCATCGGGAGCGACTTCAATACCGTGGTTGGATTCCGGCCACTGGTAGGGCGCGCCTTCCTCCGGCCCGCCCCAGGCGTTGATCAGATTGCCTTCCAGGTCGAATTCGAGGATGGGAGGCGCCGGGGTGCAGCATTCCGCCACACCGGCGTAGAGGCCGATTTCCTGCACCCGCATGAACTGGGATTCGGTATTGCGGTGGACGATGAAGATATGGTCCCGTTCATCCACATCGACGCCAATGGTGTTGCCCTGCACCCAGTGGTTGGGCAGCGGCTTCGGCCAAAGCGGATCGACGAGGAAGTGTGGCGCCATGACATCGTCGCTGGCGGCGATGGAAGGCGCCTGCAGATGGCTTTGACCGACCCACAGCGCTGCCAGGGCGGCAGCCAGGACGAATCCGCCCAGCAGTTTGATCTTGGTCATTCCTGATCTCCTCTTGTATGAATTGGGCCTGTTTCTTGCGTAAGGAGCCTTCCCCGCAGGCTCCCGATCAGGCATCAGCCCGATGCTAAGCGAGGGAAATCGATAACGCAACAGGTTTTCTCGCGGGGTTTCTCAAAAACCGGCGTTTCCGTGATCGGAGGGAGATCCTGCGACTTCGCTTCGCCCCGCGCAGGATGACGGGGTGGGGCGCTGCGCGCAGGATGACTCGATGGGAGATGGCGGGGCGGAAGGTGGAATGTGCCACCCGTGGCAGTATACTCACTCCCGAAAAAACTGGACGAGGGTGGTTTGTCATGAAACGTACCGGTCTGGCGGGGTTTCTGGCCGCATGCGCAGTGTTTGCGTGGCTGACGCTGCTTCCATCCGCGGCATCGGCGCACGATATTCCGAGCCGGGTCACCGTATATGCATTCGTCAAGCCCGAAGGCAACCAGCTCACCGCCTTGCTCCGCATTCCCATGGAAGCCTTTGGCGAAATCAGCTTTCCCCTGCGCGGGCCCGGTTATCTGCGGATCAGCGAAGCCGATTTCGCCCTGCGCGACGCCGCCCGGGTGTACATCACCGAATCCATGCTCTTCTACGAAAACGGCGTGGAACTGACCGGGAAGAATCTCGGGGCGGTGCGGGTGTCGCTGCCTTCGAGCCGGGCCTTCACCGATTTTGAATCCGCCCTGGCCAATATCGAATCGCCGCCGCTGGACGACAGCGTCAACCTGTTCTGGCGCCAGGGCATGCTCGATGTGATGGTGACCTATCCCATTGCATCGGAAGATTCCGATTTCTCGGTGGACCCGCAACTCGGCACGCTTTCCGACCAGACCACCACGGTATTGCGTTTCGTATTGCCCGGCGGTGGCGAGCGGCTGTTCAATTATCTTGGCAATCCCGGCCTGGTGGAACTCGACCCGCGCTGGCATCAGGCCGCGCTGCGATTCATCATCATGGGGTTCTGGCACATCCTGGAAGGCATCGACCACCTGCTGTTCCTGTTCTGTCTCGTGGTTCCCCTGCGCAGCCTGCGCCATCTGATTCCGGTGGTTACCTCGTTCACCATCGCCCACTCCATCACGCTCATCGCATCCGCCATGGGAATCGCCCCCCGGGCGCTGTGGTTTCCGCCGCTCATCGAGACGCTGATCGCCCTGTCCATTGTTTACATGGCATTCGAGAACATCGTCGGCTCGCGGCCTGAGCACCGCTGGATGGTCTCCTTCGGCTTCGGGCTGGTCCACGGTTTCGGCTTTTCCTTTCTCTTCAGCGAAACCCTGCAATTCGCCGGCGGGCATCTGATCTCTTCCCTGCTGGCCTTCAATATCGGCGTCGAACTGGGGCAGTTGCTGATTCTGCTGCTGGTGATTCCGGTGCTCAATCTGACGTTCCGCCACCTGGTGGCGGAACGGATCGGCTGCATCCTGCTGTCGGCGCTGCTCGCCCACAGCGCCTGGCACTGGATGCTCGAACGCGGCGCCCAGTTGCAGCAATTCACCTTCCAGTATCCGATTCTGGACAATCTCTTTTTCGCCGCCCTGATGCGCTGGGGAATGCTGTTGATCATCGTGGCCGGCTGCTTCTGGCTGACCTACGAGTTGTTCCGCCGCTTCAAACTGATAATGAGCTTTGCCGAGCTCAGCCAACTTCGTACCCGCCACCCCGACAAAGCTTTGGAAAGCTGAGCGGATGCCGCAAGCCGCTGTGCTATGATTCCCGGGACTCGGTAACTTCATACCAAATCCTGCCATGCAGCGCCGCAGGCTTCCCATCGGCATACAGTCCTTCCGGAGGCTCCGGGAGAGGGACTGCTACTATGTGGACAAGACCGCGCTCATCGGCGACCTGATCGACCGGGGAGAGCACTATTTCCTCTCGCGCCCGCGCCGCTTCGGCAAGAGCCTGCTGCTCGACACCCTGGGAGAACTGTTCGCGGGCGGCGAAGAGCTGTTCCGCGGCCTGCATATCCACGACCGCTGGGACTGGAGCGAAAAACATCCGGTGCTGCGGCTGAGTTTTGGCGGCAGATACAATGAGCCGGGGGACCTGAAGGGCAGCATTCTCACGCAACTGCTCATCATCGAGCAAAATGCCGGTCTGGACCCCGCGCCGGAGA
>JAJECW010000152.1 GCA_022821865.1 Pseudomonadales bacterium | reverse complement strand
CGATCGCGGAAATCGAATCGGCGCTCAGGCTGCTGATGTTGATCCAGCGGGCGTAGGTTTCGTCGAACAGGTTGAACACGCCGAACCGCAGCCTTGCCGCGTCGGAAAACTCGAAATAGCCGATCAGATCGACGACGCTGTAACCGTCCGCGGTTACGCGGTCGGGAGCCGAGATGCGGTCCTTTTCGCCGACCGCGGTTAGCAGCAATTCGCCGCCCCAGCGCCCGGAGGCCGCGTTATATCCGAGGCCGGCAACCGCGGTGAGCGGCTCGACCGAATCGAGCGGCGTCGAGTCGGTCTGATTGTCGCCGCGGGAGTAGGCGAGGGCGGCGCGCGCCTGCCATTGTTCGTTGAGCGCAAATTGGGCGTTGAATTCGGCGCCGCTGATCTCGACTTCGTCGATGTTCCGGTTCTGGAACAGGCTGATGGGCCCACGGACTCCGACGAAAGAAGTCTCGATGAAGTTGTCGTAACGATTACGGTAAACCGCGGCGCTCAGGAAGGCGTTGGCGAGGTTGGCGCGCAAGCCGAATTCGATCCCCTTGCTGTTTTCCGCTTCCAGTTCCGGATTGGGCACCGTGGCGTATCGAAAGCCGAGATTCACGAACGACTGGTTCGCTTCGGCGAAGTTCGGCGGCCGATAGCCTTCGGCGTATTGTCCGAACATGGACCAGGTATCGTTGAAGTCGTACAAGGCGCCGAGGCTCAGGGATACCGCGCCTTCGTCGATCGACTCCACGGGAAAACCGTAACCGCTGACCTGGCCGGTGCCGTCGAGCGTCGGGTCCGGCATCGCGTCCATCTGGTAGCGGTCGTAACGCGCGCCCGGAATCAGCGTGAAACCGCTGTCCCCGAACGCCATTTCGTCCTGCAGGTAGAACCCGGAACGGTCGGTCGAAGTGTCGGGAATGGTCTTGTTGGGAAACACTTCGGGCGGGGCGAAGGGAAACGCGGAAATCGCGCAGGTGATCTGGCCGTTGCCCAGATTCTCCTCGCAGCGATTGCGCGGGCGCTCGGTGTCGGTTTGCTCGAAATTGCCGCCGTAAGCGAAAGAGTGGGTGATCGAATTCGTCTCGACGGTCTTGCGCAGATTCAGATTCGTGGCCGTCGTCTGCTGGTTGAACTCGAAGGTGGTCTCGCGGGCGGCGTTCGTGCCGCCGTAAGTGCGCGGGTCGCGCGGATTGAGGAAGGAATAGCTCGTGCGCGTCTGGGCGGTGAACTGGGATGCGTCGGTGTCCTGCCGGTTGAGACTGATCTCGAGGTCGTCGAACAGGGCGAGCCCGGCCTGCCATTGATAACGCAAACCGGTGCGGAGGCGCTCGGTGTCGTCGAGACCCATGGATTCGGAAACGGTTCGGCCGAGGTCCGACGCCAGTTCGGTGGCGATCTCCTCGACGAAATTGTCCACGCCCAATTGCAGTTGATGACCAGGCGCAAGGTCCCAGAACAGTTGCAGCAGCAGGCTGTCGGAGGAGCCGTCCTGGGGGTTCAGGGCGCCGGGGCCGTTGACTTCCTGTTCCGCGTACTCGCGGCGGGTGTATTGCGCGAGCAGGCCGGCATCGCCGCTTTGGAACGCCGCCGTGAATCCGGCGCGGGACTGCTCATCGGCATCGGCGGTCGATGCGCGCAGGCTGAAATGGGTGTTGCGGTCGGCCGCCAAGTAATCGCGCGGTTCCTTGCTGGTCAGGATGACCGCGCCGCCGATGGCGTCGGCGCCGTACAACACCGAAGCGGGTCCGCGGATCAGTTCGACCCGCTTGATGTTGTCGGTGTCGATGCTGTCCCTGCCGTAGGTCGCGGGGCCGGCCTCGAAGATGTCGTTGCTGCGAATGCCGTCGATGACGGTCAACACCCGGTTGCCGCCCATTCCGCGAATGCTGAATCCTTCGTTGCCTCCCCTGCTCGCGGTGCTGATCGATACGCCGGGTTGAAAGCGTACGAGGTCGTCGAGATCCTCGGTCATTTCCCGCTCGATCTGCTCCGCTGTGATCAGCGAAACGGTGCCGGCGATGTTCTCGATGGTGCGCGGCAGGCGGGTGGCGGTGACGATCAGTTCCCCTATATCTTCCTCGCCTTGCTGGGCCAAAGCCGGTGCGGCAAGGGCAAAGCCGATCAAGGCGACAAGGCCGGCCCCGGCAAAAGAAGTTGGGGAGAAATCAGGTCGCAAGACAGCTTGCTGGTTGTTCATGGCGTACTCCGTTGCAATTTGCAGATGACCCGATTCACATTGCGCCCCGGCGCGAGAACGCGTGGGCACAGACGGAACCGGGGCTAATACCTCAACCGACAGTGATCAGCCGGACAGCTTCAGAGCGGAGAATAGCGAATACTTCAGAGAATGTAAATACAAATGATATAGATTCTCATTTGTATTGGGATTGGCTCAGAAGAAAAGGCTCAGGGAAAAACATCCAGATCGTCGGCCAGGACCACCTCGCCATCGTAGGTCGCGCGGATCTCATCGAGTACGCTTCCCTCTTCGACGCCAAAGAACAGCCCGTGATAGAGCACGAGCAGTCCGGGCCGGGCGATGTCCGCCAGTCGCGCAAGTTCCCCGGAAGTGGTGTGGGAGTTTTTCTGGATGCGCTGGAAATCGGGCGGAAGTCGCAAGAGTCCCTCCTCGCTGACGACCTCATGGAACAGCAGGTCCACGCCCCGGGCCTTTTCCAGCAAAGTTTCGTTGTAGGCCGTATCGCCGCTGATCACCAGGGACAGATCGTCGGTGGTCACCTTGAAACCGAAGGCCGGGCGGATGGCGCCGTGATCCACGGCGAATGCTTCGATCACCAGATCGTCTTTTTCCAGCAGAATGCCCGGCTCGATGGTTTGCGCCGCAACCCGGAAACCGTCGGGGTTCCGCAGCGGCTGCAGGCTTTCGGTCCTGATGTCCACATCCACCAGATGCACCTCCCGCATTCCGTTCGCGATGCGCTCAATGCCTTGCGGCCCCCAGGCTTGCAGCCCCGCATTGCGCCGCCACCACATCGTATGCGCGAGTTCGGAAAAATCCATGGTGTGGTCGCTATGCAGGTGCGAGAAGAACACGCAGCAGATCAGACTCGGATAAAGCGAGGGGATGTCGTATTTGTAGCGGGCGACAACGGCGTTTCGCACCGCGCCGGCGCCGGCGTCGAACAGGTAGCTCTCGCCCTTGTGAATGACGGCTATGCTCGATCCCGCGCGGAAGGCGTCGGGAATCGGCGTGCCGGTTCCCAGCACGACCACGCGCGTCGGCGCGAGCAACTCGCTTGCGGAAGGCGCATCCCGCAGTTCCGTCCGGGCGCTGGGAAGCCTGATCGCGAACTCCTCGTCCGGAGTCTGGCCTAGGGCATTTCCCGCCGACACGAGCACGCCGATCAAACCCGGGATCAGCGCGAGCGGCCTGAGTCTGCCCATGTTCATTCCTGTCCCTTGCTATTGCCGGTCTTCCAACCGGCCCGCCCCGCCGAGTTCGTAGTAAACGAGGGGCACGAAATCCACCGCGGTCCAGCTCGCTTCCTGGCCCCATTGCGCGTCATAGGCCGCGGTTGGCTGCGCGGCCATGATTTCGTCGAGATGCATGCCCTGGCGAATCATGGCGTACACCCGGTCGCGGATGTCGAGAATCATGTCGCGGAACTCCACCATCTCCGCGCGGCCGACGACTTCGAGGCCGTGGCCGGGAATGACCCGGGTATCCGGGCCCGCCATGTCGATGGCCA
>JAJECW010000111.1 GCA_022821865.1 Pseudomonadales bacterium | reverse complement strand
CACTACTGTCCGGTTAAATTCTAGAACAATTTCAACTGCTTAGCGTCCATCTCATTCGCGGTAATGTGGCCGGCATCCGGAAAGTCCCTTTTTAATGGGGTTTTCTCGAACAAAGTCACCGAAAATATCTGTAGCAAAGTGTGGAGCGAAGCTTCCAGTTCCAGGCGCTTCTTGACGATGGCCACGAGCACATACACGGTCACGGCAACCCAAACCTGCGTCTTCACGGCGTTGACGGATGTGCCATAGAACTTCTTGATTCGCAGATGCTGCTTGATCCATTTGAAGAACAACTCGACCTGCCACCGCGCCTTGTACAACTCGCAGATGGCCAGGGGCGGCGGATCGAACAGGTTGGTCAGGAACACCAGTGTCTTTTGCGTTTGCGGATCCTTGAATCGGATTCGCCGCAAATGGCGGGGATAGCGTCTGCCGCTGTAGTAGCCCGACAGCGCCACGGTCTGGTCGCGGACGATTCCGCGCGCCCGGTCGCTGGGCGCCGAATACACCCGTCGCAGATCGCTGTTCGATTTGGCGCGGGTGACGAAGAAGGCGCCGGCCCGGTGCAGCGCGAAGAGACGCCCGTAATCGAGATAGGCGCGGTCCATGACATAGATCGCCCCGGCCTCGGGCAGCAACAGGTCGAGCACATTGACATCGTGCATTTTGCCATCGGAAACATGGACAAAGCTCGGGATGTTGCCGCGCAGGTCGAGCAGTGTGTGCATCTTGACCGCGGCCTTGGCCTGGCGGAATGGCGCCCAGGGAAACAGCGACAGGCACAAGTCGATGGTGGTTGAGTCGAGTGCGTACACCGTGTTCGACAGGTCCAGGCCCAGATCCTCCTCCGCGTACAGCTTGCGGGCTTGCGCGATCAGTCGTTGCGCGAACTCGGCGAAGATTCGCCAGTCCCGGCGTTCGTTGGCATCGGCGAGGGTGGAGCGGCGGACGGGGGAGCGGATGCCCATGTGGTACAGCTTGGCCGATTGTGCGCATAGCACGGCTTCGATGTCGCGGAGGCTTTCGCGGTAGGCCAGTTGCGCGAAGGCCAGCACACGGAAGTGTTCGGTGCAGGACAGGCTGCGGACGCGGTGGTCGCCACCGTACCGTACGGTGATTCGGCTGAATGTCGTCCAGGGAAGGAAATCCATCAATTGCGCGAACAGTGTTTTGCCTGTGTACACGGTGCGGTCTCCGGGATTGGGTTCCCGGAAGGTCGCCCGGAAACAACCCGGAGTTCAAGTCGGCACCGCGGAAAATCGTCGGAAATAGACAAAATATCAATCAGTTACGGTAAAATAGAGATCAGTTAACCGGACAGTAGTGAGCCAGACCATAGTTTTGTAATGAAGGAATATTCAGAATATCCGACCGCCAGGAATATGGCCTCAATAAACTCCCATGTCACAATAATCGATCTGAATAGGGATTTTGTTCGTGATCTTGCGTTGACAGGATTGAACTCCATTATTCCCGGGGCAAGAGATCAAATAATATTCGGTGTTGAGTCTTTTGGATATGGATTTTACAATGTGATGCCTTCCAATATTACTGAAGTATCAAATAAATTTGCTGACTTTTTTGACGTTTTATCAAATCAATTTCATAATCAAGAAAGTAGCAAAGATTCAATCAGAAACAATGGATCAAGGAAAGAATTTCAGGAAAATTATGGAAACGATATTGAAAATCTAATGGAAATTTTTGAAGAATATGTACATTATCCCTCCGATAGATCTCGATCAGTTTCTCAAATATTGCAAAAGTACTTGGGGGCAGTTCCTTTTTGGTATAATCTGGACATATGCGCGTCTGGAGTTTTTCCGAGATTGGAAGAAAGTTCCATTCACGATGGGATTGTACAAGACATTTTAGAGGCGATGGAATTTGTTAAGTCAAGACTGAAAAGCGATTTATCTGAATGTTATCCAATGTAGTACATCTGACCTATCTATGATGCTCAGCCCGTATTCAGGGATAGAAAGACAGGAGAATGCTAGCCCGAATATTGCATGAGCAGGCGGGTGGGGCGCCCTGTGGTCGTAACCGACAAACCACTGCTTCGTACAGACATAACAAAATTCAGTTATAGAAACGGTAATGAGGATCAAGAAAGACTCTTGTAATTCCGGAAATCTACGGCACACCCAATAAGCCCGGAATACACCGGTCGACGCCTGTTCGGTCCATGCGGGTCTGGATTACATCTTGTTGATAGCATTCTGATAAATCAGCTTTTTGCGGACGCCGGTGATTTTGGCCGCCAGGGCGGCGGCCCTGGTCAGCGGCAATTCGGATTGGAGAAGAGAGACAATGCGTAGGGCTTCAGGCAGGTGTTCCGCGGCTTGTTCTTTTGCCTCGTAGCCGGCGAGCACCAGCACGAATTCTCCCTTGCGCCGGTTTTCGTCGTTTTCCAGCCAGGCGGCGGCTTCGGCGAGGCTGCCCCGGAAGTGGCTCTCGAACTGCTTGGTCATTTCCCGGGCGATGAAGATGCCGCGGTCAGGGCCAAGGATGGCGATCAGGTCTTCGACGCAGCCGAGGATGCGATGACTGGATTCATAAAGAACCCAGGTGGCGGGCTCGCCCTGCAGCTCCCGCAGCCGCTTGCGGCGGGCGGCTTGCGCGGCGGGCGGAAATCCCTCGAACCGGAAGCGGTCCGTGGGCAGGCCCGCCACGCTCAGGGCGGCAAGCAGGGCGCTTGGGCCGGGAATGGGGATGACCTCGCTGCCCTGCTCCCGGGCGGCCTTGACCAGGGCATGGCCCGGGTCGGAAATGAGCGGTGTGCCCGCATCGGAAATCAGCGCCATGCTGGCGCCGTCCCGCAACCTGCGCAGCAGCTTTTCCCGCACGGGGGCGCCGCTGTGCTCGTGATAGGCGAACAGCGGCCGGCGAATGCCATAATGATCGAGCAGCTTGGCGCTGTGGCGGGTATCTTCCGCGGCGATGCAGTCAACGCTGCCGAGCACTTCCCGCCCCCTGCGGGAAAAGTCCCCCAGATTGCCGATGGGCGTCGCCACCACATAAAGACAGCCTGTTGACGCAGTCATCTGACGGGGTGTTCTACTGTGAATTTTATCGCCGAAATTGCAACATGCAGCGGCGATGATACACTAGCACCGCATTTGCCAGAGGAATTGCCATGAGCAGGCTTTCGGGAGCTTTTCGCAGGCGGATGGCGGGCTGTGCGGGCCTTGGGTTGGCAGTGCTGCTGACTCCCGCCACCTTGGCCGAAGACGCCGGCAATCTGTACAACACCGCGGTGGATATCCGCATGGGGGAGCGGTATTTCGAGCGGCAGTGTTCGCGTTGCCATGGTTTCGACGCCACGGGCAACGATGAAACCGGAGCGCCGGACCTCACCGGGCGGCTGACCCGGGGAAGCACCGACGTCGCCATTTTCAACATTATCCGCGATGGCATTCCCGGCACCGCCATGCTGCCGGTGGCTGCGGATGTGCCGGACCCCGAGGTCTGGCAGGTGGTGGCCTATCTCGATTCCCTGCGCTACGACCCGGGTTCGGTGGTGCTTGCGGGCAATGCCGAAGCCGGCAACGAGCTGTTCTGGAATGGCAGCGACTGCGCCGATTGCCATATGGTGAATGGCCGCGGCTCGCGCAACGGGCCGGACCTGTCCCGGGTCGGGGAGAACCGCACGCCGGATGACCTGCTCGCCGACATGGTCAATCCCCAGGAGAATGTGGCGCCACGCTGGTGGCGGCTGCGGATCACCGGGCCCGACGGCGTCAGCCGGGAGGGCTACCGCATGAACGAAGACAGCTTCTCCCTGCGTATCATGGACGACGAGGAAAACCTCTGGTCGATCCCCAAGGACAGCCTGCAATCCTACGAACGCATCGAAGACTCCACCATGCCCGGCTATGCCCAAACACTGTCGGAGAGCGAACTGGACGACCTGGTCGCCTACCTGTTCTCCCTGAGACGGGAGGAAATATGAACATGAAAAGCATTCTCCGCAGCCTGCCGCCCGCCCTGCTGCTCCCCGCGCTCGCCGCGGCCCAGGAACAACAGTTGCAGACCGTGATTACGCCGGCGTTCTCCCCCATAACCTGGGAGCGCCTGGTGGACGCGAAGAACGAGCCGGAAAACTGGATGATGTATTCCGGCACCCTGGACAGCCAGCGACACAGCCTGCTCGATCAGATCAACACCGAAAACGTGTCCGAACTGGAAATGAAGTGGGCCTACCAGATTCCCGTGATCGACCGGGCCGAAACCGTGCCGCTAGTGGTGGACGGGATCATGTTCATCACCGAGGCGCCGAGCAATGTCACCGCGGTGGACGCCCGCACCGGCCGGGTGTACTGGCGCTATGACCATGAATTGCCCGAAGACCTGCGCATCTGCTGCGGCCGCAACAACCGCGGCGTGGCGATACTTGGCGAAACCCTTTTCATGAGCACCCTCGACGCCCACCTGGTGGCCATTGACGCCCGCACCGGCAACCTGCTGTGGAATACCGAAGTCGCGCACCATGCCTCGGGCTACAGCAAGACCGCCGCCCCGCTCATCGTCAAGGACCTGGTGGTCACCGGCATCGCCGGCGGCGAATTCGGCATCCGCGGCTTTATCGACGCCTACGACCCGGAAACCGGCGAACTGGTGTGGCGCACCCACACCATTCCCGGCCCCGGCGAATTCGGCAACGACACCTGGCTCGGTGATTCCTGGGCCACCGGCGGCTCGGCCACCTGGATCACGGGCTCCTACGACGCCGAACTGAACCAGATCTATTGGGGAACCGGCAATCCCGGCCCCGACTGGAACGGCGATGTGCGCCTCGGCGACAACCTCTATTCCGACTCGGTGCTCGCCCTCAATGGCGATACCGGAGAAATCGAGTGGTACTTCCAGTTCACCCCACACGATGTGCACGACTACGACGCCATCCAGATTCCCATCCTCGCCGACATCGAGTTCGGCGGCGAAATGCGCAACACCATGCTCTGGGCCAATCGCAACGGCTTCTTTTACACCCTGGACCGCGCAACCGGCGAATTCCTCCTCGGCGACACCTACGCCTCGGTGACCTGGGCCTCCGGGCTCGACCCCAACGGCCGCCCAATCCGCGTGCCGGGCATGGCGCCCACCTATGAGGGCATCATGGTTTCGCCGCCCATCGTGGGCGCCACCAACTGGTATTCGCCCGCCTTCAATCCCGACACCGGGCTGTTTTACGTCACCTCCTTCGACGGCGAACAGGAATTCTTCAAGCGCGACGAGGATTACGAGGAAGGCGAGCGCTACACCGGCGGCGGCGGGCGTTACACCCAGCCCATGGACGCCTTCCACAGCTCGATCCGCGCCATCGATCCGACAACGGTGGATATCGTCTGGGAATTCCCCATTATGCCGAGGTCCTCGGCGGGCATCACCACCACCGCCGGCGGTCTGCTTTTCAGCGGCAGCGCCGACGGCTACTTTTTCGCGCTGGATGCGGCCACCGGCGAGGAATTGTGGAACGTTTCCCTCAGCCGCCGGGTTCACGCGGCGCCCATGACCTGGTCGGTGGACGGCGAGCAGTTCGTCACCATCGCCTCGGGGAATGTGGTCTTTACCTTCGGCCTGCGGAACTGAGCCTGAACCCGATCAGGGACAGGCCGCGGCAACAAGTTGCTGATCGTACATGGATAAGATCTGGACCACGGCGCGGGAATTGGCTGCGGCCACGCCCGCCGGCAGGAATCGCTATGTGGATTTCCTGCGGGGCTTTTCGATTCTGTTTGTCATATCCGGCCACTGGCTGATAACCGGCGCGATGATCGATCCCGAGACCGGCGGCGTCACGCCGGTGCTGGCGCTGGAAGTGGTTCCCCGGGCCGAATGGCTGACCTGGCTCTTTCAGGTCATGCCGATTTTCTTCATGGTCGGCGGCTACGCCAATTCGGTTTCGCTGGAGTCGGCGCGGCGCAAGGGCATTGGCTACGGGGAATGGCTTGCCACCCGCCTGCACCGCCTGCTGCGGCCCATGCTGCTGCTAGTGCTGGTCTGGGCGCTGATTGCCCTGGCGCTGCACGCGGGAGGCATTGCAAATACAAGCACCCAGTTCATCACCCGCACCGCGCTGCTGCCCACCTGGTTTCTCGCCATCTACACGATGATCGTCGTGCTGGCGCCCATGAGCCATGGAGTCTGGCTGCGCTGGGGATACTGGTCGCTGTTCGCCCTGCTGGGCCTGGCGGCGCTGGCGGATTTCGCTTTCTTTAGCCTGAACTGGGAAACTCCCGGCTGGAGCAATTATTTCTGGATCTGGCTGGCCATGCATCATCTGGGCTTTGCCTGGCGCGATGGACATCTGGGCAGCCCGGTCATGCTGCTGGCGATTGCCGGAGCCGCCCTGCTCACGCTGCTGGCAGTGGTGCTGCTGGGCCCCTATCCGGTTGCCATGGCCGGCTCGCCGGGAGACGGGCCGAGCAATTCCCTGCCGCCCAAGATTACCCTCGCCCTGCTGGGCATGGTCCAGTTCGGCGTGCTGCTGGCCATGGAAAAGCCCATGCGGCGACTGCTGGAGAATTTCCGCGTCTGGACCGCCACGGTGCTCATCAACAGCATGATCATGACCTTGTATCTGTGGCACATGAGCGTGCTGTTGCTGCTGCTTGGCGCTTCCTGGCTCGCCGGCGGCGTCGGACTCGGCATGGCGCCCGGCAGCGCCCCCTGGTGGTGGGCGCGGATTCCCTGGCTGCTGCTCTGCGCCGCCCTGCTGCTGCCGGTGGCCATGAGCCTGTCGCCGCTGGAGCGAATGTCGCGCCCCGCCGCCGCACCCGTTCCCTCGCTTGGGCGCCAATTGCCCGGCGCCGCCCTGGTGGGGCTTGGCATCAGCTTCACCGCATTGTTCGGCATCGACGGCAATCCCCTGTCACTGGCGAATACCGGCATCGTGGCCCTGGTGCTCGGCGGCGGCTGGCTCTGCGGAATCACTTTCCTGCCACATCGCGTACCAGAATAATTGATCTTTCTCTGCATTTAAGCCATATTTACCAGAATTCTGGTACAAATGGCACAGATGAAACTTTCCCGGCTCGGTCAAAATCTCAAGGATGCCCGCAGGCGGCTCTATCCTGCGGACAACATGGCGGACTTCGCGCTTCGCATTGGCGTAAGCCGCGCCACCCTGCAAAAGATGGAACAGGGCGATCTTTCGGTCTCTCTGGGGAAGTACTACCAGGCCGGAAAGCTGCTTGGCCTCGAACAGGGATTCGAGCAACTGCTACTGGCGCCGCGGAGCCTGTTCGATGACTGAACGCGCCCGCTTCGATGTCCACCTGCACCTGCCGCAGTCAGGCATTCGCAAGGCCGGTGAATGCGTACTGGAAGAAAACGGCGGCAGGCTTTCGCGATTTGGCTTTCGCTACGATTTGGAGTATCTGTCCCTCCCGGACTCCTTTTCCCTTGACCCGGCACAACTTCCTGCGGGCTCCGGTGAATTCCGGTTGGAATGCCTGCGGGGCGCACCGGCGCTCATCGACGACTATCTGCCCGATGACTGGGGCCGCAAGCTGCTGGCCCGTTACGCCATGGCGCAGATCGGAAAACGCCTGAACGCCAACAGCGCCATCGAAACAATCCACCTGCTTGGCGGCAACCGGATCGGCAGTATCCGTCTCGCGGGGCCGGAACAGGCGCCGGCATACGACAATGGACACCCATTGTCAGAACTGGCAAAAGCCGAACAACTGGCCCGCGATGTGGATTCGGAAAATCCCGCGATGTTCAGCCTCGCGCAATTCGAGCTGATCCTCCTCGCCCAAAGCGGCAGCGGAGTGGGGGGCGCCAGACCCAAGGCCCTGTTCCACGACGAAAAATCCGCTTATCTGGCGAAATTCAACCGTTCCGGGGATTCCTTCAATCATGCCAGGGTAGAACTGGCCTGCCTGGAAATGGCAAGGATGGCGGGAATCGATGCAGCCCGGGGCAGAATCGAACAGGTATCGAACAACCGGAATGCACTGCTGCTCGACCGGTTCGATATCGCGCCGGACGGCACAAGACATCATCTGATCACGGTAAACGGGTTGCTGAAGGAGCCCGGCACCCAGCAGGATGTGGGGCATGCCTTTCGCTATGACGATATCCGCGAGTTGATCGCCCGCTATTCGGCTGATCCTGCCATTGATCTGGAACAATTGCTCAAGCTGATGCTGTTCAATTCCCGCATCAACAATACCGATGACCACGAGCGCAATTTCAGCCTGATTCAACGGGGCGACGGCTACCGGCTGTCCCCCGCTTACGACCTGGTGCCTTCGCTGACCCTGGGCGGGTATCATGCTGCCGGTTTCGGTTATGCGGCGAATCCACCTACGCCATCTGAGGCGCTGCGGCTGGGGCGGATATTCGGCTTGCGCAAGACTGTGGTGGCGGAGTGCGCCGAGCGGGTGACCGCCGCGGTTGCGGCCTGGCCCGAACGGGCCGCCGAAGCCGGTGTGACTGAACAGGAAAGTTCCCGCATCCAGAACTGCTTTGTGCGATAGCTGGCAGGGTTTGGCAAACAGGTAGTGAATTGTTGAGGAAAGCGCGATGATAATCCGACCGTATGAAGCTGGCCGGGATGAGCAGGCGGTTATCCGCATCTGGGAGGAAGCCCGCTGGATTGACCGGGGCGATGAGGACGACGCCGCCTCGCTGCGCGTCATGCTCGACCATTCCCCCGCGCTGGTGGCCGAACTCGACGGCGAAGCCGAGTGCGTGACCATTTCGAGCCCGGCAACGATCCGCCACCTGCGGGAGGATATTCCCCTGGGCATTGTCGCCGCGGTAACCACGAGCCCCCGGGGGCGCCGGGCCGGGCTTGCCTCGCGCACCACCGCGCAACTCGTGCGGCGCGACGCCGGGGCGGGCAGGATGGTCTCGGCCCTGGGCATGTTCGAACAGGGCTTTTATACCCGTCTCGGCTTCGGCAACGGCCCCTATGAGCTGCGCTGGGGAATTGACCCGGCGACGCTGTCGGTTCCGGTCTCCGCCGCCTCTCCGCTTCGCATTACCGCCAGGGACAACGCGGATGTCCACCGGGCTATGCGCGAGCGGGCCCTTTGCCACGGCGGGGTCCGCATCCTCAATGCGGCCCATATCGAGGCGGAAATGGGCTGGACCGAGCATCCCCTCGGCCTGGGCTACCGCAATGGCGAAGGTGAACTCACCCACTTTGTCTGGGGCGAGCTGAAAGACGAAAACGGCCCCCTGATCATCACCGCCATGGCCTGGCGGGAACCCGGGCAGTTGTTGGAATTGCTGGCCCTGCTGCGGAGCCTGGGAGACCAGGCCCATGTGGTAAAGATGATCGAGCCGGCTGGCGTGCATTTGCAGGATTTCATCGACCGGCCTTTCCGCCAAGCCAACACAGGCAAGGGCGGCGATTGGCGCAGGGGTGCCGAAACCGAAGCCTGGTGGCAGGCGCGAATCAACGACCTGCGAGGCTGTCTGGCCCGCACTTCCCTGCCCCATGCCGGGCCGGCCCTGACCTTCAATCTGCATCTCGACGATCCGATTGCGGAGTTTCTGCCCGCGGCGGACAAGTGGCAGGGAACAGGCGGGAATTACGTCGTGCAACTGGGCAAAACAAGCCATGCGGAACCCGGCAGCCGCAAGGGCTTGCCGAGCCTTCATGCCAGCGTCGGCGGTTTCACCCGGCTCTGGCTTGGCTGCGCCGAAGCCGGCGCCATCGCCGCCGCAGGACAGATCGAGGGGCCGCGACAACTGCTCGACGAGCTTGAAGCGACCTTGCGTCTCCCCACCCCCCGCACCGGCTGTGAATTTTGAGAACGACAAAGTATCCGTCAATCTGCGCGCCCAATTTTCCGTCATTCCGCGCACAGTCGCGGAATCTCATTTAGGGAAAAACAAAACCACGCTTTTGTTTTTCGATAATGAAAAACTCCACGGATGGAGTTTTTCAGAGAATACTTAGAGGGCACTGCCTGAGATTCTGCGACTCCGCTTCGCTCCGCGCAGAATGACGGGGTGTGGGCGGAACGACGGCGCCTACCGGGCTTCGGACAAACGCGCGGCAATGGTGTCGCGGTGGATTTCCCGGCCTTCGAGAAAGACCCGCTCGATGGTGCGGGTATTGCGGATGTCGTCCAGGGGATTTGCCGACAATATCACCAGGCTTGCGCTGTATCCCGGCGCCAGCAGGCCGAGATCGTCAATCCCCAGATGCCGCGCCGCCACGCTTGTTCCCGCCGCCATGGCCTGCATCGGGCTCATGCCGAGGCGGACATAGATTTCCAGTTCTCGATGCCCGGTATAGCCGAAGGGGTGGCCCGGCAAGGCGCCGGCGTCGGTGCCGAGCACGATGTCGGCGCCCGCATCCACCAGGCGCATGAGGCTGTCGCGCAGGCTGTTTTCCCGCTCTTCATCCCGGACGATTTCACCTGCCGGCAACCGGCCGGAACCGGTCAGGCCATCCGCGCCGGCGTCCGGCAACACCGCCCGCAGGAAGGGATCGTCGCCAATGGCTTCCCGGCGCAATTCACCAAGGCCCAGATTGGGCACCACAAAGGCGCCGGAGGCTGCGGTTTGCCTGGCAATCGCAGCGGTGAAAGCGTCCCCCAGGCGGCCATGGAGAAAGCCGCGGGCGCCCGCGGCGAGCAGGTCGGGCATGTCCCCGGCGAATTGCTGGTGGACAAAGACCTTCAACCCCAGGCTTTCGCTGACGGCTAGCAACGGGCGATACACCTCCGGCGCAAGCTTCCGCTGGCTGCCGCCGCGGTCGTCCACCCAGATCTTGATGAAATCGATGCCGCTGGCGGCGACTTCCCGAGCTTCGATCACCGCCTGCTCCGGATCGTTGAGTCCGTGAAGGATTGTCTGGCCGGTGCGCCCGGTCACCGCAGCCACTTCCACCAGAAAAGCGTCGTTGGGTCCCTGTCCTTCGGGCCCCATGCCCGCTGAAAACAGCAGCCGCGCCGCATCCGGGTAGCGTTCGCGCTGGTTTCGCTGGAACTCCAGCGCCATCTGTTCGGCGTCGGTGCCCGCCGAAAAGGCCGCGGCAAAACCGTACCAGGCATACTGTTCGAGATTGTCGCGCAGATTCTCCGGAGAATAGTTGTGGCCGCCCCAGTCGCGGCTACTCTGATAACCGAGATGGGTGTGACCGTCGATCAGGGCCGGAATCACGGTCTTGCCGCTGCCGTCGATCACTCTGGCGCCATCTGGCGCGGGGATTTCCCCACTGCCCACCGCCGCGATTCCACCGCCCTGGGCCAGCAGCGAGCCACTCTCGATCAGCGTCCCGTCGCCAATCACCAGCCGCGCATTACTGATGAGCATCGCTTCCTGGGCCAGCAAGGAACCGGGAAGGAACAAGAGCATTGTCAGGGTTTTCAGAATCTCGCGGTGTATCGCAGATGATCTGAACAACATGGGAATGTCCTCGTGACTTTCAGTTGGAAATGCAATTGACTTCGCTAATGCGAATCATTATTATTTACATCTCATTTCCATCCACCAAGAGGAACAGTAACATGAGAAGTAGCGGAACAGGGACTTTTCTGGCCCGGGCATTGCCCATCCTGTGCGTCATACCGGCAGCCGCCCAGGCGCAACAGCAGGAAGCGGAACTCGAAGAGATCGTCGTCCTGGGAAGGTATCTCTACACGGATCAGGTCAATGCCCTGCGAACCCCGACCCCGATCATCGATGTACCCCAGAGCCTGTCCATCGTCACCGCCGACCAGATCAGAATGCAGGGCTTTACCAGCCTTGGCGACATCATCAGCTACACTCCCGGCGTAAATACCTCACAGGGCGAAGGCCACCGCGACGCTGTGGTGTTTCGGGGCGTCCGCTCAACGGCGGATTTCTTTATCGACGGGGTTCGCGACGATGTGCAGTACTACCGCCCGCTTTACAATCTCGAACAAGTGGAGATTCTGCGAGGCCCCAATGCCCTCTTTTTCGGGCGTGGCGGCACCGGCGGCATTCTGAATCGCGTCACCAAGAAAGGCGTGATCGGCGACAATTTCACCGGCTACAAGGCGAGCGCCGATTCATTCGGCGAATATGACATCGAGTTCGACGGCAATTATTCGATGAGTGTGAACTCGGCGTTCCGAATCAACGCATTTTATGAAAACCTCAATAATCACCGGGACTTCTACGGCGGCGACCGATTCGGAATCAATCCAACCGCCCGATTCGAAATTGGCGGCGCCACCACGCTTGACCTGTCCTGGGAGTATATCGATCACGAGCGGTTTATCGACCGCGGCATCCCCACAGGCTCGGATGGGCGACCGGTGGAAGACTTCAGGGATATCGTCTTTGGCGACCCGGACCTGAACCTGACCGGGCTGCGGGCTCATTTGTTTCGCGCAACCCTGCAACATGAATTTTCGGAAAACCTGAAGGGAAACTTCAGCGCGTTTCTCGGGGATTACGACAAGCTGTACCAGAACTTCTATGCGTCGAGCTATAAACAATCCCTCACGCCGAACGAGGTCACTCTGGATGGTTATGTCGACACGACCCGGCGGGAGAACGGGGTCCTGTCGGGAAACCTGATCGGCGAATTCAGCACGGGCGGTTTCAATCACACGCTCGTGGTCGGCGGCGAATACATCGATACGACCTCGGACCAGGATCGCTTCAATGCCTTTTGGGACACCACCTCGGATGACAATGAGATATTCTCCATCACCCGCCCCCTCGGTCTGCGGGGAGGCGCCGGGGTCAACATCGCCGGAGGATCGACGGTCAACAGCTTCTCGGCAGACCTCAATGACGACACGCATGTGGGCATTGAAGTGCTATCCGCCTACATTCAGGACGAGATCGAGATTTCGGACAATCTCGATCTCATCATTGGCGCGCGCCTCGACAGCTTTGATATCGCGGTCTTCAATGTGCCGGCGAATGACCTGCGAAGCCGCAAGGACGAAGAAATTTCACCGCGCCTCGGCCTCGTCTTCAAACCGCAGGAGCAAATCTCGTTGTACGGCAGCTACAGTGAATCCTTCCTGCCGCGAAGCGGTGAGCAGTTCGCGAATATCAATGGAAACAACAACCGACTGGACCCAAACACCTTCACCAATCTGGAAGCGGGCGTGAAGTGGGACCTGGGCCCCGGCCTGAGCCTGACCGCCGCGGTATTCGAAATTGAACAAAGTTCACCCCAGGTTGCCGATAACGACCCTTCCACACTGGATGTGATTGATTCCACCATCGACGGTTTCGAGTTGCAGCTCAGCGGCCAACTGACGGACAGATGGTTTGTCTCCTCCGGATACAGTCATCTTGACGGAGAACAGGTCAATCGTTCCGGCCCCACGGGTCTGCGTCCGCGAGAGTTGCCGGAAAACATGCTGTCGCTCTGGAACAGTTTCCAGATCAACGACAGCCTGGGCCTGGGACTCGGTCTGAGCTATCAGGACGAGAGCTTTATCAACAATGGCAACAGTGCAACCCTGCCAAGCTATACCCGATTCGATGCGGCGGTCTTTTACGATGTCTCCGACAGTCTCCGCGTGCAACTCAATGTGGAGAACCTGAGCGACGAACTGTACTTTCCGAACTCACACAGCACGCACCAGGCCACCGTGGGAACCCCGCTGAATGCGCGCCTGACCATCAGCAGCCGGTTCTGATGGCGCGCCCCGAGCCCAACGGCTCACCCTTCCTGGAAGGTGAACACAAACAGCGGCGGCACGAGCAGGCCGAAGCGGGGCAATGCGGCACGCCACACTGTAACCGGGGAAGTATGGGGAGGCGATGATCGATTGGGTCAGCGTTACCGGAATTGCTATTGGATAAGGCTGAAAGTACCATGAATCTTGAGCTTGCAGTGACATCGCCCGAATGAGCGAGAGACCCTTTCCGAAGCCGCCGTCGGCCGGTCCCCTGCCGCTGGAAACCTGGCTGGACCAGACCGACCGTTCCGAAGTCGGCCGCGAGCCGTTCTTCCGTGGGCGCGATGCGGAGTTCGATGTCTTTCGCAGGGCGGCGGGCAGT
>JAJECW010000042.1 GCA_022821865.1 Pseudomonadales bacterium | reverse complement strand
GCGCGGCGATAGCGAATTTTCGCTTTCGCGAATTCCTACGGCGCAGGCTCCTAGGCGACGCTATTCGACAATCAAGACCGGATATGGTGGAACTACGGATTGATGCTGGTGCCAACGTTGATTGGGCAAACAGTCGGGGTTATACGCATCTAATGCGCGCTGCCAGAAATGGGAATTTGGATATGGTGCGGTTACTTATTTCCCACAATGCCGATCTCGAAATATCAACATCATCAGATCGCTCAACTACTGTGCTGACAATAACCGCTATGAATAATGAAACCGAGATTGTCAGCGAACTACTCAGAGCGGGCGCGGACGCGAGCGGCGAAGCGGGCGAGAGTGCTCTACGCTGGGCGCGGCGGAACGCCAACCTAGAAGTTGTGCGTATGTTGGAAGATGCAGGTGCTAGGTAACGAAGCGCGGCGATGCCGCGCAAACTGTCTATAAGTGCATCCATGCACTTGTAACACGGAACATCCCTGGTCCCGGTAATCGTCCGCGAAACCATCACCTTGAACGTGAAAGACCATAGCCGCGAGACAGCGAAGCAATGGGACTATCGAACGCAGTTAGGGAAGCTCTGACTTAATCAGAGCTTCCCTAGTAAAAACCAGGCCTGTACTGGTAGGGCTAGGCATCCTGCCTCGCACGCCCGGCGGCGACTCACGTGGTGCGGAAACGGTTGAAGCCGCCGGCTCCGAAGGTACGCATTACGCCAAAAATGAGAGTCTCCTGCGGAACTCAGGCTCGCAAGTCTGGCAATTGGTAGCCTTCGTCGGCGAGGCGGGCGCGGATGATCTTCTTGTCGATCTTGCCCGTGGTCGTGAGCGGAATGTTGTCCGTTTCCATGACTTCGTCGGGCAGTTGCCACTTGGCGAAGGCCTGACCGCAATGCTCGATCACCGCCGCCGGATCGAGTTCCTTGCCTTCCGCCATGATGACCAGGGCCACCGGGCGCTCGTCCCATCTCGGATGCGGCTGGGCCACCACGGCGGCCTGGGCGACGTCGGGCATGGCCACGATGTGATTTTCCAGGTCGACCGAGGAAATCCATTCGCCGCCGGACTTGATCAGGTCCTTCGACCGGTCCGCGATCAGCAGATACTGGTCGGGATCGATCTTGGCGACGTCGCCGGTGACGAGCCAGCCGTCGTGGAACTTGTCGGGCTGGGGATCGTTGTAATACTCCGCGGCGATCCACGGGCCGCGGATGCAAAGTTCGCCCACGGTCTCGCCGTCATGGGGCAGGGCGTTCCATTCCTCGTCGAAGATTTCCATTTCCAGGCCCGGCATCAGCAGTCCGGCCTTGGCGATATTCTCGAATTGCGCGTCCTCGCCCAAGCCGCGCTGGGTGTACTTGGACACCTTGCGTGACAAGGTGCCGAGGGGATTGGTTTCGGTCATGCCCCAACCCTGGATCATTTCGATGTTGTAGTTGTCCCAATACCAGCGAATCAGCGAGGGCGGCGGCGCGGAGCCGCCGCAGGTCAGCCGGCCGACGCTGGAAATGTCGTACTTGCCGGGGTTGGCTTCCAGCGTCGCTTTCACGCCCTGCCAGATCGTCGGCACGCCGGCGGAAATGGTCACTTCCTCATCCCGCATCAAACGCAGAAACGCGTCGGGGATCATGAACCGGTGCGGCATGACCTGCTTGGCGCCAAGCATGGAAGCGCAGAAGGGCAGCCCCCAGCCCATGGCGTGGAACATGGGTACGATTCCCAGCGCGGAGTCCAGCGCCGAGAATCCGATCGAGTCGGTCAGGCATTCGGTCAAGGTATGCAGATAAGTGGAGCGGTTGGTGTACATCACGCCTTTCGGCTTGCCCGTGGTGCCCGAGGTGTAGCACAGGCCCATGGGGGAGGTTTCGGGAATGTCGGGCCAGGCATAGGCGCTGGCCTGGCCGGCGATGAAATCCTCGTAATCGACCTGGTTCGGAAAGCTACTCTCGCCGCCTTCGCCATGGCGGCAGATCACCAGCAATTCCAGGCGGGGCAGCTTGTCCCGGAGCGGCTCGAGCAGCGGCAGCAGGTCCTCGTCGGCGAAGATGATCCGGTCGTGGGCGTGATTGACGATGTATTCGAGGTCAACCGGAGAAAGCCGGATGTTCAGGGTATGCAATACCGCGCCCATGGAAGGCACGGCCTGGTACAACTCCAGGTGGCGATGATTGTTCCACATGAAGCTGCCGATGCGGTCGCCTACCCCGATGCCCGCTCCCGCCAGGGCATGGGCCAACTGGTTGGCCCGGTTCCAGGTTTGCTTGAGCGTTTGCCGATGCGTCCCATCGGCTTGCATCGTCACGACTTCGACCTCCGGGTCGAGATGGGCGCCCCGGCCGAGAATGCGGGACATGAGTAGCGGGGTGTTTTGCATTGTCATCGGAATCAACCTCAAGCGCGCCTGGCCAAAACTGCGCAGGCAGAATAGCGAATAAGCCGGGGCCGTTCAACGCTTGTGCTGGTTCAGGACAGGAACATCGCGTCGCCGTAGCTGTAGAAACGGTAGCCTTCGGCGATGGCTTGCCGGTACGCGTCGAGCAGCGCCTCCCGGCTGCCGCGGAAGGCGCTGACGAGCATGAGCAGGCTGGACCGGGGCAGGTGGAAGTTGGTGATCAGGGCGTCGACGGCGCGGAATTCGAAGCCGGGATGGATGAAGATATCGGTTTCTCCGCGAAACTCACCGGACTCCCCCGCCCGGACGGCGGTCTCCAGGGCGCGAACCACCGTGGTGCCGACGGCGACGACGCGCCCGCCGCGTTTCCGGCATGCGTCGATGGCGGCGCAGGTCGTCGCGGAGATTTCCGCGTACTCGCCATGCATGCGATGCCTGCTGATTCGCTCTTCGCGCACGGGCTGAAAGGTGCCGGCGCCGACGTGCAAGGTGATGAAGGCCGATGGCACGCCGCTTTCCGCGATGCGTGAGAGCAGCGCGGCGTCGAAATGCAGGCCGGCGGTAGGCGCGGCGACGGCGCCGTCGCGGCTGGCGTAGACGGTCTGGTAACGCTCGGCGTCGGCGGCCGTGGCCTGCCTGCGGATATAAGGCGGCAGGGGGACTTCGCCGATCCGTTCGAGCACGCCGGCGATGTCTTCGGCGAAGCGCAACTCGAACAGGTCGTCGTTTCTGCCGAGCACCTGGGCTTCCACTTTCTCTCCGGCCTGGCCGGCGAAAAGCAAACGGCCGCCGGCCTTCGGCGACTTGCTCGCGCGCACCTGGGCCAGCGCCCGGCGCGGCTCCTGAATCCGTTCGATCAGCACTTCGACTTTTCCGCCGCTGTCCTTGCGGCCGTGCAGCCGCGCGCGAATTACGCGGGTGTCGTTGAACACGAGCAGATCGCCGGGGGCCAGCAGTTCGGGCAAGTCGGAAAAACGCCGGTGCCCGATGCTTCCCGTCGACCGGTCTAGAGTCAGCAGCCGGCTCGCGGAACGAACCGCCTCGGGCGCATCGGCGATCCGTTCCGGCGGCAGCTCGTAGTCGTAATCGGACAGCAAATCGCTCATGAATCAGACCGGCGGCGGCGGATTTTCCCACATGGAAAACGCGGTCCGATTGAACCGCGGGACGTCTATTCGCCGGTTTCCCGAAATTCCGGCCGCTGGGCGAGACTGGCGTCAGAGACCGGCTCTTCGCGAAACAGGCGGGGATAGTAGTATTCTCTCAGCGCCTTGTGGAAACCGCGCACTTGCCGTTCATAGGCCAGGGTCGCCGCCACGTTGGTGCCGGCAAGAGCCTGCAGGGCGCGCTCGGCCAGCGCAGGCGGCGATAGCCAGGCGAGCGAAGCCGCGAGTGCGTCCCTTCTGACGCGGCCTTCGCGATAGGCCTGTGACAATGGTTCGACGGTCTGGTCGCCAACCTGTTGAAAGGCGTAATACCACTTCCACTCGAAGGGCTGACTGACTTCCGTATAATCCGCCCATTCCGGGTGGCGCTCGACGAATGGCTCCATGGTCGCGGCTTTGGGCAGATCCCAGGCGTCGTTGACCGCCTCTCTCTGGGTAAACAGGATTTCGCCGCCATCGGGCAACGGCACCGTTGCCTCAACCGAAACCTTGATCGCCGCCGGAACGATCACGGCAAAAGCCAGCCAGGCGCCGACCAGCGCGGTCAGGTTAACCGGGCTGCTCCAGCCAAAGCGATCCATCAGGGCGCACACCGCCCACCAGAACCCGATATGCAGGACAACGACCAGGCTTGCCGGGGCCAGGGTCGCGGCGCCGCTTCCGGCAAGCAGTCCGCCAGTCCAAAGAGGGGCGATCAGGCAAAGCGCCAGGGCGCCGACGCGCAAGGCCGCCCGCGCGAACCAGGGGCTTCCCCGGTTCGCCGCGGTTGCGCAGAGCAATTCAAAGCGTCCGGTGGCGCGTTCGGCCGAGCGCAAGTCATGCAACAGGAGGATCAGCAATAGCGGGGCGAGCAGATTTGCGACGAAGGCGAAGTCAAGCCGTCCAACCAGCGCGAAATCGGGATTTTCCGCGTCGGTTTCGTAGATCTGCCCTTCCAGGGCCAAGGCGCGGATATTGTGTTTCCAGGGAGAAGTATCGCGCCGTCCCTGGGCGGCGAACGCGAATTCCGAAGGCGGATCGTAAGTCAGATGGAAAGTGTAATAGGCTACGTCGCCCCAGTCCTGGTACAGATCCATCAACACTTCCCGTTCCCGGTGATCGGCTTCAATCAACCCGTCCAGTTCCGCGCGTTGCGAGGAAACTTCCCGCAGGCCGAGAAACACCGACACGACGGCGATGAAAACCGCGATTCCCAGCCAGAGCAAGGCAGCCCTGTCATGGGAGAGGAAGCGGATTTCCCGGAACAAGCCGGTCATGGCCGGATCCTCCGGGAGGCGAAAACGACCGCCGCCGTCAACAACAGGAACCAGGCGGACAACATGGTCAACGCGGGAGCAGCGCGGGTCAGCCGTTCGCTGGCTGGCGCGGCCTCGAAACTGAATTCGTCGAGCACGTTCCAGTTTTCGGCCGACATCCGGGTCAACCGCTCGGATGCGGTATCGATGCTGCGGTTGATGTCGATTGTGTAGTCGAGTTGTTCGACGTGAACCCGGTTCAGACCTTGCACGAAATCGAAACGCACTTCTTCGGCTTTGCGCAGGAAACGATGATGGGTGGCGAGATCGGTGCCCGAAAGCGCGCGCGAACCCGCGGAAACCGCCACTACCGGCGAAAGCCAGCCGAAGGACTCGGCAAACCGCGCCTGACGCGCTTCGAGCGCCATCCGCTCCCCGGCGTACTTGTTCAACACGTCGGTCACGTCGGCTTCGTTCACTTCCGCGACGACTCCGCGAAAGTTGACCGGCAGATCTTCCACGCGTTCGACATCGTACTGCGCCAGCAGATTCGCCCGCAGCCGCATGAATTGGGGAGCGCCGGCATTATGGCCGTCTCCGACTGCGCGCAGTTCGGCCTGCATGCGCAGATCGGTCTCCAGTTTCCCTTCGGCCGGCACAACCGTGCTGGCGGATTCCACCGCCGTCCGCGGGACGATCAGTACGGCGCCGAGCCAGAACAGTGCGAGAATGCCGAGACCGAGACCCCGGTGCCGGACCAGCGCCGAGACGAGCAGGATCAGGCTGCACCAGACGAGCGAATACAGCGCATAGATCCCGATGAGGCCCGCGCTTGTGAGCAGGCTTTCCCCGCGCGCGGCAGCGAGGGCCGTCATGACGAAAAGCGGCAGCAGCAGCACGAGCGCGACGCCGGCAAGGGCGATCCACTTGCCCAGGCACAGCATGACTCCCGTCACGTTCTGGGCCAGCAGCGGCGCAAGGGTATTCTCTTCGCGCTCACGGACAATCAGACCATGTCCCATCGCGATCAGCAGCAAGGGAACGAAGAGTTGGTAGACCAGCGCGGCGGTCAGATCATCAAAGCCGCCGAGATTGGCGCCGGCGCCGGCGTCGGCGAACATCGCGGTGTTCTGCCGGTGGCCTTCCAGGAACATCGATTGTCCGGTGACGGCGTCGACACCGGGGTCGACCACGGACAGGGGCGGGGGAACGCGGAAAACATAATGCCCGTAATGCACCATCCGGTGGGGGTGGCGATCGGGCTGGGACAGGAAGGTTTCTTCCGCCAGCGCCTGCTGCCCGGTGCGTTGCTGCTGCTCGGCGCTCATCCTGAGCGCGGTCAGAACGCTGGTGGCGGTCAGCAACAGGGCGAACACCAGCAAGGCGCTGAAGGCCAGCCGCGATCTGAGCCAGAGCCTCAACTCTTCTCTTGCGATCGGGAAAACACCGTTCATGCCGCCGCCCTCCCGGCAAAGGCCTCATGGACCGCCTCGGTGTCGATGCGGTCCATGCCGGGCGGCCGGTCGAAAGCGCCTACAAGTTCGCCGTTTTGCAGCAGGTCGATGCGGTCGGCTACATGGCAGGCGCCGTATACGTCATGGGTGACCAGCAGGATGGTTCGTCCGGTGTCGGCAAGGTCCCGCACCAGACGATTGAAATCATCGATCGCCACGGGATCAAGGCCCGAAGTCGGCTCGTCCAGCAACAGGATCGGCGTATCCCGCAGTATGGCCAGGGCGATTGCCACTTTCTGGCGCATGCCCTTGGAATAGGTTTGCATCCGCATGCCGCGGGCGCCCGGTTGCAGGGCGACCCGGTCAAGCGCCTCGTCAAGCGCTTCCCGGTCCAAATCCGTCCCGGCAAGCGCCAGGAAATAACCCAGGTTCTCATAGGCGTTCAGATGGCCATACAGGCTAGCCGCCTCGGGCAGATAAGCAATGGCTCGCCGGACCTCGTTCAGATTTTTGCCCACATCCCGGCCTTGCACCTGTACGCCGCCGCTGGCCGGCGTGAGGAATCCGAGAAAAGTCAGCAAGGTCGTTGACTTGCCGGCGCCATTTCCGCCAAGCAAGGCGTGAATCTCACCCGGAGCGATTCGGAAAGTGACGTCTTTCAATACTTGCCGGCCTGAACGAACGATGCCGAGCGACTCCGCCGCGAGAACCGGCGCCTTATTGTGCGACGATTCCCGCGATGTGCGCGCCTGTGAACCTGACGCCGCCTTGTCAGAATCAACCATGAATGCACTCCTCTACAATCGAATTTACAAGTCTATGGCCAGCGAAAGCCGGTAGCGAAGCGGCGCGCCGGGTTCAACCCATACGTCCGCCCAGGAGTTGGTGTAGAACTCCTCGTCGAACAGGTTGTCCACGTCCAGGCGCAGCGTCATGCCGTCAGAGACTTCCACCTCGCCGAAGATTCTCGCGGCGGTGTAACCCGGCAGATGGAAATCCGTCGCGGTCATGCCGAGACGCTCGCCGACGGTCAGAAATCCGCCGCCTATCCGACCGTTTGCGCCGCCAAGCTGAATTCCCCTGCTCGCCTGCAGGTTGACCTGATGCTCCGGCACATTGATCAATGGATCGCCGGCCTTGATCTCGTAGGTAAAGTTCGGATCGGCGCTGTCATTGGTGTACTCCGCGTTGACGTAGGCGTAGGAAAACCACAGGTTGACGTCTCCCGGCAACAGCACGTCCAGGTCGAGTTCAATGCCGTCGCTGCCGGCTTCCCCGGCAGCCCGCAGATTCCACCCGCCGGAGGCTTCGGGACGATCATCGTACACTAGGATATTGCTTTGGCTGAGGCTGAAAACCGCGATGGTCGCCGAGCCCGATACATTGTTGTAGTACTCGCCCAGATCGATCTTGATCCCGGCTTCCGCCGATTCCGACTTGTTCGGTTCGAACGGGTTGCCCGCGTAATCCGAGCCGGTCAGTTGACGGAAACCTTCACCATAGGTGGCGAACAGGCTGACGCCTTCGCTGGCCAGATACACCGCCCCGATCTGGGGCGAGAACCGCGAATCGGATTGCCCGGACACCGTCGGCGGACTGTTGCGGCGATTGGTGAATTCCTGGCTGAAATCATCGAAGCGGCCGCCGAGACGAATCTGGAAGTTGTCCGAAACGTCGATCTGATCCTGAATGTAGACGCCCCAGGCTTCCTGTTCCTCGAAGCGGTCCCAGTTCGGGCCGAGTGGAGGCGCCGGATGGAGCCCGTACACCGGATTGTGCACATCGAGAAACCGGTACAGTGCCGGGTCGAGGCCGTCAAGGTTCTCGACAGAGCCAAACCACGGCGGACGGTAGCGGAGAATGACCTGGTCGTTTTCGAAGCGGTCGTGGTCCCAGCCCAGCAACAGCCGGTGACGCATCGAACCGGTGTCGAATTCGCCGGCGAGTTCGGCGCGGAGCACGAAGTACCCGGTGTCGAAATCGCGCGAACGCTGGTAACGGGACAGGGTGCGGCCATCCACGGAAATGCTCTGCCGTCCGCCGAAGTTCGGCTCGGCGGCGTTGCCGGCGAAGGAGGTGTCCCGCAGGCCAAGCCCGGCGAGCACGCTCCAGTTGTCGGAGAAGCTGTGCTGCGCTTCGAGCTGGTGTCCGAGCACCTCGGTCTCGATGGGTCCGTCGCCTGGCTCGCCGACGAATGTGTCGATCGGCATGAAGCCGAGTTCGCCATTCAGCGCCACGACTCCGCGGTCGAATGGAATTTCCTGGCGGGTAAACTCCATCTCGTAAGTCACTCGCGTGTCTTCGCTAACCCGCCAGGCGAGCGAGGGATAAAATCCGCGCCGGCTGGTCTCGACCGTCTTGCGGAAACTCTCGCTGTCTTCGGTGAATCCGACAAGGCGAACGCCGACATTTTCATCCTGTCCCAGCATGGTCTGCACATCGCCCTCGAGGCGGAGCTGTTGCCAACTGCCATAGGTAAACCAGAAATCGGCGCCACTCTCGAATTGCGGGCGTTTGGTGACGAGGTTGACCGCGCCCCCTGGCTCGCCGCGTCCGAACAATGCGGCTTTCGGGCCTTTCAAGACCTCGACGCGCTCGATACCGACGAGGTCGCGAGGCCCGCCAAAGCCGCGTCCGGCATTGAAGCCGTTGACCAGAAATCCACTTGGCAGGTTTTCGTCGCCCGCGAAGCCGCGGATCGCAAAGCTGTTCCAGAGCCCGCCGAAATTGTTCTGACGCGCGACCGTGGCGGACAAGTCCAGCGCTTCATTCAGATTGAGGGCGCCGACCTGGCGCATCATTTCGAGGTCCACTTCCTGGACGACTCCGGGAACTTCCCGGGTATCAAACAGGCCTTGATAGGCCCGGCGCTGGCCAATCACGAAAACCGTATCGATCGCGTCAGCGGAATCTTCGTCATCCGCAACCTGTGCCAGCACCGGAGAAAATATCAGGGGCTGGACCGCGATGACCGCGGAAAAAACACAAACATGCGGGCGTGGCTTACTACTAATCATGGTATCGCTCCTTCTCTTCAACTGATTTCTGTTTCCGGACAACAGCCAGTGACCGATATGCGGCAAGAAATAGCTGGAAAAGGCAGCCACCCGAAAGCCCGCGCGATGATGGACGGAACGATTCGGGAAATCAGGTCACTGGTTCAGGAGAGGGGTGGGGAGCGAGAACGGGCCTCGGGAATTTCCACCGACAGCGGGACCGGCGTGACGCCGGCAATGAGCCTGCCGGCGGGAGGGGCAAAGGAATCGGCCTCGCCGAAAGCGATGAAATCATCTTCCTGGCCGTGCTTGAGGCAGATTTCACAATCAAGTTGCTTGCCTGGATCGTTTTCATGACTGTGAGCGACATCTGTGCCCGCCGCGAATACCAGCGACAAGGCCAGTGCGGCCATCCAATGGATACGGCCGCCCAAGGCTGTTCCAATGCTGGAAATCGAACTCCGCATAACAATCCGCTGTGCAGTCATTGCCTGCCACGCCAGGCGGCGTAGTATCCGGGCAAATCCATCGCCTGTCAACGCACGCTCTTCAAGCGCCGCGCTTCCCTGTGCGAAGTTATTGAAGATGCCTTTGTTCGCCTTTATGCTGTGCCCTTTTCGAAGTCCGGGGAGACCAGAATGATCAACTCCATAGAACACCCGAAAAAGAAAATCACCGTCATGGGCAAGAGCATGGCTTATGTCGAGATGGGTAAAGGCGACCCCATCGTGTTTCAGCATGGGAATCCGACTTCGTCCTACTTGTGGCGCAATATCATGCCCCGCCTGGAGGGTCAGGGGCGCTGTATCGCGCTGGACCTGATCGGCATGGGAGATTCCGAAAAACTCGGCGACTCCGGACCGGACCGGTACACTTTTGTGGAGCACAGGGAATACTTCGACGCCGCGCTGGGAGAGTTGGGCGTGGAAAACAATGTCACCCTGGTGATTCACGACTGGGGCTCGGCGCTGGGCTTTGACTGGGCCCGCCGCAATCCCGGCCGCGTCAAGGGCATCGCCTACATGGAAGCCATTGTCCGGCCGGTGGCGAGCTGGGACAACTGGCCCGAGGCCGCGCGCCGGGTATTCCAGGGATTCCGCTCGCCAGCCGGTGAGGACATGGTGCTGGAGAAGAATGTCTTTGTGGAGCGCGTGTTGCCCGGTTCCTGCCTGCGCAAGCTCAGCGAAGAGGAAATGGCGGTCTACCGCCGCCCCTTCGTCAATCCCGGTGAGGATCGCCGTCCGACCCTGACCTGGCCCCGGCAAATCCCCATCGCCGGCGAACCCGCCGACGTCGTTCAGATCGTGCAGGACTATGCCGATTACTTCAGCAAGGCCGATGTGCCCAAACTGTTCATCAATGCCAGGCCTGGCGCCATCCTCATCGGCCCCCAGCGCGAATTCTGCCGCGCCTGGCCCTTCCAGCGGGAAGTCACCGTCTCCGGCAACCACTTCCTGCAGGAAGATTCCCCCGACGAGATCGGCC
>JAJECW010000099.1 GCA_022821865.1 Pseudomonadales bacterium | reverse complement strand
AGACAACCAGAAATTCTCTTTTTGGCGCTCCAATACTCATGTCATTCTGCGACCGAGGAGGCTGCGCCGTAGGAATTCACGGCTGCAAATCCGCTCTCATCCACGCCCCCGGCCGCTCGATTTCGTTGCATATCCACCAATATTCTCCTCAATCGACCGGCCAGGGGCGCGGCGATAGCGAATTTTCGCTTTCGCGAATTCCCACGGCGCAGCCTCCGAGCACAGAATGGCATGCGGGGCAAAGCGCAAAAATAGGAATGGCTCAGGCCAAAGTGCTTTCATTGTGGCAAAATGCCTGCTTTCCGCGGCAAAGCGCATTTTGGTCGATGGAGATTTTCAAGGAGTTCAGCATTGAGGCGGCGCACCGCCTGCCCAATTTGCCGCCCGGGCACAAATGCGCTCGACTGCACGGACATTCCTTCCGGGTCAGGATTGCGGTGCAAGGCCCCCTCTCCGAACCGGAGGGCTGGGTGCGGGATTTCGCCGAAATCGGCGCAGCGTTCCAGCCGTTGTTAGATCGTCTGGACCATAACTATCTCAATGCAATCGAAGGCCTGGAAAATCCCACGAGTGAAAACCTGGCGATCTGGATCTGGAAGCGGCTACGGCCCTCCCTGCCGGACCTGGTGGAAGTCGAAGTGCGCGAGACTTGCACCAGCGGCTGCCGCTATCGCCCCGGTTGAACTTCCGTTCCGGTTTTTTGTTAACCAATCCGCCTGATCGGCGTTATAGGTGCAGGTAACAGGCCGCGGGAAGAAATCCGTCTTTCCCGCCACGATCAGGAGAATTCAAATGGAAGATGTACTTGTTCCCATTTTTGCGCCCGCCATTATTTTCGGTGCCTGCGTCGCCATCGTCTGGCTGATTCTGAAGTTCCGCCAGCACCGCGTGGAGAAACAGGCGGAAATCCAGCAGCAGTTGCTTACCAAGTTCGAGTCGGCGGGGGAGTTGTCGGATTTTCTCGATACCGATAGCGGGCAGCAGTTCATGCGGCAGTTCGAATCGAATCCGCACCGGATGATTCTGCTGATGCTTTCCCTGGGCATCGTATCGGCGTTTCTCGGCCTTGGATTCCTGCTGCTGAGCCTGTTCAGCCATATGGATTTCATGTATCCCGGCATCATCCTGCTTGTGCTCGGGTTCGGCTTTGCGGTCGCCGCCGCGGTTTCCCGGCGTCTTTCGGTGCAATGGCGGCAGGACGAACGCGGCGGAGGCTGATGCGGCCCCGTGGACGAAGCCGCTTTCCAGGCGCTGTATGCGCAAACGGCCCAGCGGCTTCGCGCCTATCTGATTCATGCCCTGAAAAACCCGGTGCTGGCGGATGATCTATTGCAGGAAGCGTACATCCGGTTTCTCCGGGCAAAGCTTGTGGATGCGAACTTCTTCCAGATGCGATCCTATCTATACAAGACCGCGCAAAGCCTGATCGCCGATCACGGTCGGAAAACGGGCCGGCAGCGAAAGCTGCATGAGGCGCTGCCCGAGCCCGAGGCGGACAGGCCTCAACACGATCTCGGCATCGACATGCAGCGGCTGTTTGACAAACTGGCGCCAAAACAGCGCAGCCTGCTTTGGCTCGCCTATGTGGAAGGCGCCAGCCACCGGGAAATCGCCGCAGCACTCGACATGCGCGAAACCGGCGTGCGGGTGGCACTGTTCCGGGCCCGGGAGAAAATGTCGAACATTCTCGATCAGCATGGCTGGAATGAAGGATCCCCCTCATGAAGCCCGCTGACTGCGAGTTGACCGGCAGGACCATTGAAGCCATCCGCAGCGGCGACTGGAGCGAGGAGTTGTTGGCGCACGTCGCCGCCTGCGAATCCTGCCGCCTGGCGCGCTGGATGGGAAAATTCGCCGCAGGCATGGATGCCGGCGCCGCCGCTCCGCCGGAGGCCGAGCTGATCTGGCTCAAGGCCAGAATCCGGCAGCGTTCGCGGACACCCGGGCGCGCCATGCTGCCGCTCAGGGCGGGACAATGGCTTGGCGCCGCGGGATTGGGCCTGCTGCTTGCCGGATTTTCGAGCTCGCTGCGGGAATTGTCGTTTCTGTTCGGTGCGCTTGCGCCAGGACTACCGGAAACATTTGCGCTGCTTGCCCAGCCCCAGGCCGCCATCTGGCTGATTCCGGCGGGCTTGCTGCTGCTCCTGCTGCTCGCCTTTACCGCCAGCGAAGCCTAGGAGCCTGCGCCGTAGGAATTCACGGCTGCAAATCCGCTCTCATCCACGCCCCCGGCCGCTCGATTTCGTTGCATATTCACCAATATTCGCCTCAATCGACCGGCCAGGGCCGCGGCGATAGCGAATTTTCGCTTTCGCGAATTCCTACGGCGCAGGCTCCTAGGATCCCGCACCGTAGGAATTCACGGCTGCAAATCCGCTCTCATCCACGCCCCTGGCCGCTCGATTTCGTTGCATATCCACCAATATTCGCCTCAATCGATCGGCCAGGGGCGCGGCGATAGCGAATTTTCGCTTTCGCGAATTCCTACGGCGCAGACTCCTGGGAACCTACGCCCAATGCCACTCATCCGGCATCTTCCTTCGCCGCCAGGAAAGCCTCGTTGGCCGCCAGATCCTCCCGGGTGTCGATCCCCGGAGGGAAACGTTCGCCGCTCACTCCCACATGCACCTTCACGCCGTGGCTGAGAGCCCGCAATTGTTCGAGCCCTTCGCCGGTTTCCAGTTCGGGTCGCGGCCAGCGGACAAAGCGGCGCAGGAAATCCACCCGGTAGGCGTAGACGCCGATATGCCGCAAGGCTAGGGAGGCGCCGTCATGGGGGATCGGGGCGCGGCTGAAATACAGCGCGAACCCCTGCCCGTCACGCACGACTTTCACCGCGTTGGGGTCGGCGAATTCCGCAGGGTCGGTGATTTCCTCGCACAGCGTGGCGATACCGGCTCCGGCATGCCGCGAAAGATTGCGGGCAACCTGATTGATGGCGCTGACCGGGATCAGCGGCTCATCGCCTTGCACATTGACGACGATCTCCTCCCCGGCGAGCCCGATCAGGGCGGCGGCCTGCTCGATGCGGTCGGTGCCCGTGGCGTGGTCCGGGGAAGTCATGGCCACGGCAACGCCTGTGGCCTTCGCCAGTTCGGCGATGTCCGCATTATCCGTGGCGACGATGACCTCCCTCGCTTCGCTCGCCAGCGCGCGTTCCATGGTGTGTTGCAGCACCGGCTTGCCGGCAAGGTCGAGCAGCAGCTTGCCCGGCAGGCGGCTTGAGGCGAATCGGGCCGGGATAATGACGGTAAAACTCACCGCGCCTGTTCCCGCTCGTCAAAGCTCATTTCCCGGGCCTCTCCGGGAAGCATCACCGGCACGCCATCGCGGATGGGATAGGCCAGCCCGTCGGCGAGGCAAAGCAGTTCATTGGCCTTGCGGTCGAGACGCAACTCGCCCTTGCATATCGGGCAGACGAGTATGGCGAGCAGATTCCGGTCCATGCCTTCTTCACAAATTGCGCTTACAGTTCGCGCTATTGAAACTTTCGAGCTTTTGCAGCAGGGCCTCGATCAGTTCCCGGGGCAGTTTCATTTCGGCGCGCAAGGCCCAGAGATTGTCCCTGGCGAACTCGCGGCATTTTACCGCATCCTTTTCGGTCATCACGACAGGCCGCCCCGGGTCGATTTCACCGCCGGCAAAATCTTCGGCGCGGAAGCGGTGATGATCGGGAAACTCGAATTCCGCCACGGGATTCGGCAGGCGCCGCATCAGCCTGAAAAAGCGTTCCGGATTGCCGATGCCGCAAACGAGTTGCAGCACGTCGCCCGCGGGAAACGCCGTTGCATCGAAGTGCCGCTCTTCGCCGCTACGCAAATTGACCAGGGTATCGGGTTCCATGGCGACATGATGCAGGGGAACCGGCACCTTGAAAGCTGCGTCGGGTTTGCCGTTGACGACCACGAAATCGGCTTCGCCAAGGCGTCGGACTGGCTCCCGCAAGGGGCCGGCGGGCAAGGTCAGGCCGTTGCCGAACCCGCGCTCTCCATCCACCATGATGATTTCCACATCGCGGTGCATGTGGTAATGCTGCAGACCGTCATCGCTGAGCACGAGATCGACCTTGAAGTCGGCGAGCAGGCGTTCCAGCGCCCGGTTGCGATCCGGGTCCACCACCACGGGACAGCCGGTGCTCGCGGCGATCAGCACGGGTTCGTCGCCGCATTCGGCGGGGTCGGAATCCGCTTGCGCCAACTTGGGAAATGCGCCGCTATTGGCGCCGTAGCCGCGGCTGATGACGCCGGGGGCGAAACCCCGCCGCCGGAATTCCCGGGCCAGGGCAATCAATAGCGCGGTCTTGCCCGTGCCTCCGAGGCTGATATTGCCCACCACGATCACCGGCGCCTCTCCCCGGGGCCGGGCGCGGGCCTGCTGCCGTCGTCGGCGCCAGACCGCGGCTGCACGAAACAGCAGCGACAGCGGCCACAGCAGGTACAGCCATGGCCTGGGTTGGCGTTCGTACCAGGCGCGCTGGAGTGCTTTCATATCCGAAGAAATTCTGCGACTTCGCGCAGAATGACAGGGTCTTCTGTCATTCCCACCCGCCGCCGGAAAACTGCAGGGCCCGCAATCTTGCGTAATGCCCCCCCTGCTCCAGCAATTCCGCGTGGGTTCCTGTTTCCACCACTTCTCCGGCTTCCAGCACCACGATGCGGTCGGCATTTTCAATCGTCGACAGGCGGTGGGCGATGACCAGGGTGGTTCTGCCCCGGGCCAGAAGCTGCAGGGCTTCCCGCACCTGCTGTTCCGACTCCGAATCCAGGGCCGAGGTCGCCTCGTCGAGGATCAGCACCGGCGCATTCTTGAGCAGGGCCCTGGCGATGGCGATGCGCTGGCGCTGGCCGCCGGAAAGCAGGCTGGCATCGTCCCCCACCTGGGTGTCGAGGCCATGTTCCAGTTCCTCGATGAATTCCATGGCATGGGCGCCGGCGGCCGCCTGTTCCACCCGCCGCCGGTCAAAACTGTCCTCGCCATAGGCGATGTTTTCCGCCACGGTGCCATTGAACAGCACCACATGCTGGCTCACCACGGAAATCTGGCTGCGCAGATTGTGCAGTTCATAGTGATCAAGCGATACGCCATCCAGGGTGATTTCGCCGCTTTCGCAGGGATAGAAGCGCGCCAGCAATCTGGCCAGGGTGGATTTGCCGCTGCCCGAGCGGCCCACGAGCGCGATGGTCTGGCCTGGCTCCGCCGCGAGGCTGACATTTTTCAAGGCTTCGACGTTGCCGTCATAGGAGAAGCTCACATTGCGGAAGGCGACCCGGCCCTGAACCCGGGTAATCTGGTGGGTTCCGGTATTGTTTTCCGGTTTCTCGTCGAGTACCGCGAAGACGCTGGCGGCCGCGGCAAGCCCGCGCTGAATCACCGAGTTGACCTGGGTGAGTTGGCGAATCGGCCGCGACAGCAGGCCGGCGGTGGTAATGAAGGAAACAAATTCTCCCGGTGTCTTGTCGCTGAAGAACTCCGGCGACAGCGCCAGCCACACCAGCGCCGCCATGGCCATGGCCACGATGAACTGCACCAGGGGCGTGCTGATTCCCAGGGTCATGGCGATTTTCATGTTCTGGCGCCGGTTGCGCTCGCTGGCTTCCTGCAATTTGCGGTTGACGTAGGATTCGGCATTGAAGATGCGCATCACCTGATAGCCCTTGATGGTCTCCAGGGTGATCTGGGAAACTTCTCCCATGGAATCCTGCATCTGCTTGCTGTAGCGGCGAAAGCGCGACGAAGCGGCCTGCACCACCACCGCCACCAATGGCGCGATAATCAGGAAAATCAGCCCGAGCCGCCAGTCGATATAGAGCAGGTAGATCAGCAACCCCAGCACAATCAGGCCTTCGCGCACCAGAATGGCGAAGGCGCTGCTGCAGGCTTCGGCAACCTGGGTCACGTCATAGCTGAATTTGGAAACGAGCTTGCCGGGCTCCTTGCCGTCGAAAAAGCGCGCCGGCAGCAGCACCAGGCGCTCGCTCAGACGGGAACGCAGGCGGTGGGTGACCTGACTTGCGACCTGGGCCATGGAATAGCCCCCGAGAAAGCCCCCCAGACCCCGCACCAGGGGAATAGCAAGACAGTTGAGCACGGCAAGGGCCCGCAATTCCGCGGCATTTTCGGAACTGATGGCGTCGGTCAGCCAGCCGAACCACCAGGCCAGCCAGGGCGTGGTGAGGGCAAACAGGATAAAACCGAGGATGGCGAGAAAAATCGCGCCGGGAAATGGCGCCGCATAGGCCAGCAGCCGCCGGTAAAGTTGTCCGCCGGATGCTTCCGGAACCCCGCCGTCATTGCTGTGTGCCGCCGCTTTCACAGCGGCCTAATCTAACACAATTGCTTTGCTCGGGATTTTGTCTGGCGAGGGGCCGAACTGCGCCAGTAGCGGGGACGTTCCCGGCGGAAACTGTTCATCTGTAGCAGTTTGCCCTGGCCCGACACGATAAAACTGGTCATGCCGAGTTCGCTGGAGTTGAGGAGTCGGGGGGTAAAGAAGCCGGCGCGCTCGACGACCCGCGCGGCGGGATGGCCGAAGGCGTTGCGATAGCCGACCGCGAACACGATATGATCCGGGTCGGTCATTTTCAGAAAAGGCCAGCTTGAGGAAGTGTTGCTGCCATGATGGGCGGCCAGCAGCACATCGCTGCGCAGTTCCTGGCGGTATTTCGCGGCGAGTTCGCGCTCCACGCCGGCCTCGATATCGCCGGGCAGCAGGGCGTGGAAGTCTCCCGCCCGAATCTGCAGAACACAGGAATTGTTGTTGTCGGTATCTCGAAGCGAGTCGGGATGCAGAAAACGAAATTCAACCCCGTCCCAGCGCCAGTTGACGTAATCCCGACACGGCAATGTGGCCACCGGGGACGATGGCAGATCAAAACTGCTGTAGACCCGGTCCATGGGCATGGCGGCGGCAATGGCGGCAAATCCCCCGCTGTGGTCGTCATCGGCATGGCTGATTACCACCGCGTCCAGGCGGCGGATTGCCATGGCCTTGAGCACCGGCAGGACAACACGGTCGCCCATGCTTGCATCGGGGGAGAAACTCGCGCCGGTATCGTAGAGCAGCGCATGACGCCGGGTCTCCACCAGCACCGCAAGCCCCTGGCCCACATCGAGCACATGCAGCCGCAGCAGATCTTCCCGTTCTTTCCTGTCCGGCGCGAACAACAGCGGCAAGAGCAGGATTCCCGAGATGCGCCGGGCGGGAAATCCCCGGGGCAACAACAGCAACAGGCAAGCGAGGGCGGTCCATGCCAGACTCAGCGCATCGCTGGCCGGCGGCGTCACCAGGGCGTAACTCGCGCCAAGCTCCGCCGCCGATTGCAGCCCCGCCAGCAACCCGCGCAGCAGCCACTGCGCCAGGGCGAACAGCAGTCCCGCCACGGTCCCGCTGAGCAGCAGGCAGCAGGCAGCCGTCAGACACAGGGGAACGATGACAAAGCCCACCAGCGGAATCGCGACAAGATTGACCAGGGGGCCCAGCAGGCTTGCCTGCCCGGTCCAGAACAACAATGGCGCGAACAGGGCCAGGGCCACCGCCAACTGGGGCTTGAGACTCCGGCGCAACCAGCCTCCCATACCTGAATTTGCCTGCATCGGCTGCTGAATCAGCAACAGGGCGCCCACGGCCAGAAAACTGAGCCAGAACCCCATGCCGAGGAACCCCAGGGGATTCAAGCTCAGCACCACCGCCATGGCCAGCAGAAAGCGCAGGCTTACCGCCTGCCTCTGATTGAACAGCGCGGTGAGCATGAGTACCGCCGCCATGACCAGGGCGCGCTGGGCGGGCAAGCCAAAGCCGCTGATGGCGGCGTATCCTCCGGCGGCGGCAAGGGCCGGCAACAGGGCGATTTTCTGGGCCGGCGCCAGCAGCAGGAGCGGTGTGCAGCGCCGGGCCAGGGCCAGGGTTGCGCCCCAGGCCAGCAGGCAGACCAGGCCGATATGCAGACCGGAAATCACAAACAGATGATTGGTGCCGGTACGCTGGAACAGTTCCCACTGGGCGTCATTCAGCCAGCCGCTGTCGCCCAGCACCAGGGCGAGGATGATTCCCCGGGTGGCCGGGTCCCGGTTTTGCCGCAGAATCCCCTCCCGGATGGCGGCACGCAGCGCCACCAGAGGAGCGCCGCGCTGCTCCGGCAGTCTTTCCACCCCGCCGCGCACATAACCCCGGGCGGAGACGCCGCGCTGGAACAGCCAGGCCTCGTAATCGAATACTCCCGGATTGGCCATGCCATGTGGGCGATTGATCCTGATTTCGAAGCGATAGGCCCGACCGGCCTCGATATGCTCCGGCCCATAATGATTCAGCAATACCCTGCGCCGATGGAAGCCAGATCCGGACTCGGTAATCCGGAACAGAAATTGCTGATAATCATCGTATCTTTGCGGCAGGCTGCGCACCACGCCGCCTACTTGCATATCCACGCCTTCGAGACCGGGGTCGAGTTGCCTGTCGAGCCTCGCGCCGGCCCAGACCAGATGCCAGGCCAAACCCCAGAGCAGACAGGCAAGGAGCAGGCCTGGCCGCCGCAGGCGACCACGCTGAAACCCGGCGGCCAGGGCCAGCCCGGCCACCGTCGCAATCAAGACCTGTCCGGCGCCAGCATCCGGACGCGGCGCCCAGGCCCCCAGCGCCAGCCCGGCGATATAGGCAATCAATCCCGCCCGCATGGTTCATTCCATCCCTGCAGGGAAGGGGATCAAACTATAGGAAGGAACCGGGGGTTTGGCACAGTTTTGCGCGCAATCATTCCGCCCGCAGAGCGACGGCGGGACGCACGGCGGCGGCGCGGCGGGCGGGATAGATCGTCGCCAGCAAGGACAGCAGCAGGACGCCGGCACTTACCGTGACGATGTCGCTCCATTGCAGTCGGGATGGCAGAAAGTCCATGGGATAGATATCGGGATTGAGCAATTCCACGCCAAGGCGCGCTTCAACAAAACCCGCCAGATCGCCGATATGGAGCGAGCCCAGCACGCCGGCCGTCAGCCCGAGGCAGATGCCGGTAATGCCAATCAGCGCGCCCTGCCAGAGGAATATGCGAAGAATGACGCCCGGCTCGGCGCCCAGCGCCCGCAACACGGCGATATCCGCCCGCTTGTCGCGCACGATCAGGATCAGGCTGACCACCAGATTGAATGCCGCCACCGCAATCAGCAGCCAAAGCAGAAAGCTCACCAGGGTGCGGGAAAAACGGATGTTTTCATAGACTGCGCCAAACTCGCTGATCCAGGTATCCCCCCGCACCGCGGCGGGCAATGCCGGCGCGATTTCGGCCAGGCGGCGCTCGGCTTCGAGCACATCGCCGATGCGCAGCCACAACGCATTCCCGGGACTGCGCAGACGGAACAACGCCTGGGCCGCCGGACGGTTGAGCAGCACCAGCCCATCATCGATTTGCCGGCTGCCCACGCGGAAAATTCCGCTGACGGTAAAGCGGCGAAAGTTCGCCAGCGGCGTCAGGGGATTGATCGCCAGGGCCGGGGAATACAGATTGACCGGGTCGCCCAGGCGCAGGTCAAGGTCCCGGGCCAGGGATTCCCCCAGCACCACCCCCCAGGGATTCGCCGCAAGGGTATCAAGCCCGCCTTCCAGCATGAAGCGTTCCACGGCGGAGCTTTCCGCTTCCCGGGCTGGATCGATGCCATTGGCCATGACGCCGCGATTGCCGGATTCCGTGGCGACAACCGCTTGCATTTCGATCAGGGGCGAAATCGAAACGATACCGTCCCGGACGGCCAGTTCGCCTTGCAGGGCAAGCCAGCTTTCCCCGGTCATTCCTCCCTCGGAGCGCAGGCTGATATGGGGCGCGACACCCAGCACATTCTGCCGCATTTCCCGGTCAAAACCGTTCATGATGGAAAGCACCGTCAGCAGCAGGGCGATGCCGAGCGCGAGGCCCGCTACGGCAATGGCGGACATGAAGGAAACCAGCCCGCCGCCGCGCCCGGCCCTGACATAACGCAGGGCGATGAAGCGCGACAAGGCGATGGCGCGGTCAGCCCCGGAGGCGGCCATCTTCCAGCACCAACACCCGCTGCATGGAAGCTGCGAGTTCGCGGTCGTGGGTCACGGTGACAAGACTGGTGGCCAGGGATGCATTCAGTTCGAGCATCAGGGCGCTGATTTCCAGCCCGGTGTGGTGATCGAGATTGCCTGTGGGTTCGTCGAGCAGGACACAGCGCGGTTCTCCCACCAGGGCCCGGGCGATGGCGACCCGCTGGCGTTCGCCGCCGGACAGGGCCGACGGACGATGCCCGCTGCGCGGGCCAAGGCCGACCCTTTCCAGCATCGCCGCCGCCCGCTCTCTCGCCGCTGCCCGGCCATCGCCACGAATCAGCAAGGGCATGGCCACATTCTCCAGGGCGCTGAACTCGGCGAGCAGATGGTGAAACTGGTAGACGAAGCCCAGAAAACGGTTGCGCAGCCTGCCCCGTTCGCGCTCATTCAGCGCGCTGAGGTCGCGGCCGCCAATGCAAACCTTGCCACTGCTCGGCAGGTCGAGGCCGCCAAGCAGATTGAGCAGGGTGGTCTTGCCGGAGCCGGAACTGCCGATGACGGCGATTCGCTCGCCCGCCGCAACGGAAAGGGAGACGGCTTTCAGGGCTTCCACGCGCTGGGGTCCCTGCGCATAGGTCTTGCCCAGGTCCTCGCAGTGGATGATGGCTTCGCCGCCGGTTTGCCGATCCATGAATTCACCGCATGGCTATTCGTAGCGCAGCACGGCGGCAGGCTGCACCCGGCTGCCGCGCCAGGCGGGATACAGGGTCGCCAGCAGGCTGATCAGCAGGGCCGCGAGGCTGATGAGAACCACTTCCAGCGGCTCGACCCGGGTCTGCAAATGCGACAGCAGGTAGACCTCGTCCCGCCAGGGCAAAGCGTTAAGCCAGCGTTCCAGGGTCTGGCTGATCGCGGTGATATTGTGGCCAAACAATACGCCAAGCCCGGCGCCGGCCAGGGTTCCCGCCACGCCGGCCACCATGCCCTGGACGATGAAGACGCCGAGTATGCTGGAAGCGCCGGCGCCCATGGTGCGCAAAATGGCGATATCGGCGCTTTTGTCCGCCACCACCATCACCAGGGTCGAGACGATATTGACCGCCCCCACCAGCACGATGACAAGGAGCATGATGGTGGTGACGAGTTTCTCCATAGCCAGGGCATTGAACAGGCTCGCCTGTTCTTCCCGCCAAGTGAGAATCTCGAGCGCGGGCGTTTCCGCAAATGCCTCTTCGGCGATGCGCCGGGCGGCCATGATATCGGCGACCTTGAGCCGCAGCCTGAGCTTCGCTCCCGGATCTTCGCGCAATACATCCCTGGCCTCGGCAAGATGCAGCAGAACGATGTTGCTTTCACCGTAGATGCCGAAATCTTCAAAGCCGCTGATGGAAAACCCCCGGCTGCCATCAAGCGAGCGATTGAGCAGGGCGGCCAGTGAAACGAGCGAAACCTCCTCGCCGGGATAGCCGCCAAGCCGGGCTCCAAGCCGGGCGCTGAGGAGCATGGCGTCCGGAGATTCGGCCATGGCGGCAAAGCGTTCGGCGTCTGCCGCTTCGGCCGCATCGAGCACATCGGCTTCCCATTCCGGCAATACGCCGCGCAGCCGCACAAACACATCCTCGCCCTGGAAGCGCAGCACCGCCTCTCCTTCCACAAATGGCGCGCTCGCAATGATTTCTGGGTGTGCCCCGGCCAGCTCTTGCAAGACCTGCCAGTCCAGCCCGCCATCGCTGGCGGAAACCGTCACATGGGGCACGGCCTTGAGCGCCTCCCCCCGCAATACGCCAATCGAGCCATTCATGACCGACAGCGCCACAATGAGGATCATCACGCCAAGGGCGATGCCGAGCATCGACATCAGGGTAACGAAGGAAAGCAGCAGATTGCCCCGCCGCGCCACCGAGTAGCGCAGGCCGACAAAAAGTGGAAACAATCCTGGCATGGGTCGGTTTTCCGTTGGCTTTCGCGGGAGGCTTCAGGAATTTTCGGCTTCGCGTTGCAATACCCGCTGGACGGTCTTGAAGCTGATGGGAGTTGCCGGCGTGCTGACCTTTTCGGCGATAATGCGCAGCGACCAGCCGAGTTCGCGCAGGTAGACGATGCGGCGGATCATGTTTTGCTCCATGGGGTTTTCGATCAGGCGGCCGCTCTCATGCACCATGTAGCCGAAGGGCCGGTTGCCACCGAGGTATCTGCCTTTCCTTCTCTGGCCGGCCTTGATATTGCGGATTCTTTCGGCACCCCGGCGATGATCGATGGAAGCCAGCGATTCCAGCAGGCGGTCGAGCGGCAGCAGACACTCCTCTTTGGTCACTTCGCTGTCCAGGGAAGCGACGTACAGACGAATTCGCCGGCGGCGCAGCAGCTTGAGCATCTCGCTGACTTCGCCGGTGGAGCCGAATATCCGCTCGAGAGACTGGCAAACGATGGTATCGCCGCGCTTGAGCTTCTCAAGCAGGCGTCTTGATTCGCGCCGCGCTGCGAATGCCATCGACCATTTGCCGCCAAGATCGCTGACAATCTCCTCGATTTCCCAGCCGTGCCTGCGGCAATAGCGTTTGATGTTCCGCTGCTGGGCTTTCCGCCGCTTTTCGAGTTCCGCGGCGGGAAACTTCATTTCCGCCGCGGAATACGCAAAGTACCCGAATACCGCCATCATCGCCTCCGGCGCAGTCCGCAGCTTTCCGTGCCCCTGCGTGTACAAGGTTACTGGCAGATATTGTAGTCCATAGAGAGACGGATTTACATCGCTTTGGTTTTGCTTCGATTGGGCGGGCTGCGCGGGCGGGGGGTGTCAGCGGCGGGTGACGGTGAGAATGGCTACCGGTTCCACCGGCACGTCGCCGAAGCCCCGGGGGTGGGTGTGGGTTTCCACCGCGGCGATGGCGTCCACCACTTCCATGCCTTCGATGACCGCGCCGAATACGGCATAGCCGAATCCTTGCCGGGTTTCCGCGGTGTGATTGAGGAAGTCGTTGTCGCTGTGATTGATGAAGAACTGGCTGGTGGCGCTGTTGATGTCGCTGGTGCGCGCCATGGCGATGGTGCCGCGGTCATTGGAGACATCGGCCCTGGCTTCATTGACGATGGGGTCGTAGGTGGATTTCTGCACCATGTCCGCGTCGAAACCGCCGCCCTGAATCATGAAACCGGAAATGACCCGATGGAAAATCAGTCCGTCGAAGTATTCGTTGTCCACATATCGCAGGAAGTTCTCCACGGACACCGGCGCCCGGTCCGGCCACAACTCGACCACGATGGTTCCCAGGCTGGTTTCCATGACCACCACGGGATTGCTTTCGGCTTCCTGGGCCGAAGCGAAAGAGCCAAAACCGAGGGTCAGTCCGAACAGAAGGAAAGCAAGCAGGGATCGCATAATGGTACTCCGGGTTTGTCATTCCGCTGGCGCTTCAAGGTCGCAGCGGCGCCGGCGGGCTGGGTTCAGTCGACTGGAAAAATGGCTGCCCAACCTGGACTCGAACCAGGAACCAAGTGATTAACAGTCACCTACTCTACCATTGAGCTATTGGGCAATTCCGGGGCTCCCCCGGAAGCGGCGTATACTAATTCCTATTCCCGCAAGCGTCAATCATCGGGAAACCGTCGGCTCTCATTGCGTGGCCACTGCGAGAGATTCTGCGGCTGCGCTTCGCTCGCGCGGAATGACATGAAGGTTGGGGCGTCAAAATGAGAGTTGCTGCAAATGAATACCGCGGGTTGATCAGTTTGGCGATTCCGTTTCCGGCATATCAAATCTTTGCAGGCCGTCGAGGATTTGTTCGATTCTGATCAGGCGCTGCTCGTTGTAACCGACCTTTGTTTCAACCCGAGCCAGGCGTTCGCTCAGGTTTGCCATGTCCTTGGACATGCGTTCGCTCAGGTTTGCCATATCCTCGGACGTGCGTTCGCTCAGGTTTGCCATATCCTCGGACGTGCGCTCGCTCAGGTTTGCCATATCCTCGGACGTGCGCTCGCTCAGGTTCGCCGTGTCTTCAGCGGTTCGCTCACTCAGGGCCGCGATATCCCTTGACGTCCGTTCGCTCAGATCGGCGATCTCGGCGCGGATTTCCTGATTCTCGTTGCTCAGGTAGAGCACCGCGAGCAGGAACATCGCCGCGACCGGCGCATTTGTCCGGAGCATTTCCATCATGGCTTCCATTTGCCAATCCCCTCGACATCATGGTAACGGGTGAACCATGAGCCTAACCTTGGGCTATCCTGAATGTCAAGGGATTTCCTCCATGAATTCCGTCCGCAAAACTCTACTTCTGAAACAGGCGGCGCACGTTTTCCCGGGCCGGGGCGGCCCAGAGCGGGTCGATGGTCTCCCCCTTCGGGTCGAAGCCGTCGACGGCCTCCTTCAGCACCTGCTGCAATTCCCGAAAATCGTAGTGCAGGCATGCCTGCTCAAGGCGTTGCAGCATGGGATTGAGCAGTTCCGCGGGCAGGCTGTCCTCTTCGGCCCGCATGATCTTGGGATGCTCGGTGCCGGTAACCGACTTGCCGATCATCAGCTCCTCGTGGAGTTTCTCGCCGGGCCGCAGGCCGGTGTATTCGATGGCGATATCGCCGCGGTGGGTATTGGGGTCCCGCACGTCATAACCCATCAGGTGAACCATTTTCCGCGCGAGTTCGACGATCTGGATCGGCTCGTGCATATCGAGTACGAAAACATCGCCGCCGGTGGCCATGGAGCCCGCCTGGATCACAAGCTGGGCGGCCTCCTGCACGGTCATGAAATAGCGGGTGACTTCCGGGTGGGTTACGGTCACCGGGCCGCCCGAGGCGATCTGGCGGCGGAACAGCGGCACCACCGAGCCCGAGGAGCCGAGCACATTGCCAAAGCGCACCATGCTGAACTTGGTTTCTCCCACATCCGGGGCCATGGCCTGCAGGACCTGCTCGGCGAGGCGCTTGGTGGCGCCCATGTAATTGGTGGGTCGTACCGCCTTGTCGGTGGAAATCAGCACAAAATCGCTTACCCCGAACTTTCGTGACGCCCGGGCCGCGGCGAGGGTGCCAAAGACATTGTTGGCCACGCCTTCGAAAATGTTCTTCTCCACCATGGGCACCTGCTTGTAGGCGGCGGCGTGATACACCGTTTCGATGCCGAAGGTTTCGATGAGGTTTTCCATGTGGGGCCGGTTGCAGACCGAGCCGAGCAAGGCGACGATTTCGATTCGGGCGCCGCTTTCGCTGGCGTCAAGCCGTTTGCGCAACTCATTTTCGATCTCATAGAGGCCGATTTCGGACAGGTCGAGCATGACCAGCCGCGTCGGCCCCGCATTGATGATCTGGCGGCACAGTTCGGAGCCGATGGAGCCGCCGGCGCCGGTTACGAGTACCGACTTGCCGGTAATGCAGGCGCCAAGCAGCCGCTGGCTCGGAGGCACGATATCGCGGCCAAGCAGGTCCTCGATATCGATTTCGCGCACTTCATGCACTTCCACCTTGCCGGAAACCATGTCGAAGAGATCAGGCACGGTTTTCACATGCACCGGCAAATGTTCCAGACGGTTGATGATTTCCTTGCGTTCGGCGTGGGTGGCCGAAGGAATCGCCAGCAGAATCTGGCGCACCGAATACGACTCGATGAGTTCATAAAGCGATTTCGGGCTATAGACCCGGATGCCGTGAACCGTGCTGCCGATCATGCGGTGGCTGTCATCGACAAAAGCCACCGGCAGGTACTGTTCGCCATTCTGCAGCGCCACCAGCAACTGCATGCCCGACGAGCCGGCGCCATAAATGATCACCGGCTCCTTGGGCCGGAAGTTCTGGATCAGCGCCTGGGTCATGACCTTGACCAGAAAGCGGCTGCCGCCGGTGAGCAGCAGGGCGAGCATCCTGAAAATGGGGAACAGCGACTAGTCCAGCGACTCCGGCGGCAATGACAGGAAACACGCCGCCGCCACCAGGCAGGTGGCAAGGCTCACAGCCTTGAGCAACTGGACGACGAATTGCAGGCCCAGGTACAGCACCAGGGCGCGGTACACGCCCATTCGCACGAATACCAGCAGGCTGCAGGCCACCGCCGCGGAGAGGTAGGCGTAAAAGAGCTGGTTCTGGGCGGCGAAGTCGTAACCGAGCAGGCCGAAGGCGAGCGACAGCGCGATCACCAGCATGGCGGTGTCCGCCAGCAGCAGGCCGATCAGTTTGACCGAGCGCGAAAGTGGAAAGTTGTACAGATGCATGTTACTGCCCGGCGGCGGGAATGCCGGCTCCCAGCTTCCAGGCGAGCCATGCCAGTGGCGCAAGTCCCAGCAAGGTCAGCGGCAATCCCCATTGTGGCTGAAATACCGACAAACATGCAAGCGGCCCGAGCCAGAAGACGTTGACCGCGAGAATCGCACCGGTCACCCTGCCATGGCTGCCGATTCTCCGGGCAGCGTGCTGGTAGGCGTGACAGCAATGCCCTTCGTACCATTTGTCGCCCCGCCAGATGCGACGCAGCAGGGTGACCGTGGCGTCGGCGGCGAAAACCCCGAGCAGCAGCAGCCAGGTCCATACCGTGGTGCCGCCCTCGTCCAGGCTCAGCAGAGCCAGCACGCCCAGGCTGAAACCGATAAACCCGCTTCCCGCATCGCCCAGGAAGATCCGCGCCGGCGGCCAGTTCCAGACGAGAAAGCCGAGTCCCGCGGCGCAAAGCCCCCCGCTGAGCAGGCCGAGCGCCATATCATCGAACAACACCCCCAGCAGAAAACCCAGTATGGTGACGAAAACCAGCTCCGTGGCCGCCAGTCCATCGATACCGTCCATGAAGTTGTAGAGATTGATCAGCCACACCAGCGACAACGCGGCGAGGGTGTTGAGCAGCAGCGAGTTGGCAATGACGAAAAACAGGAAATCCACCGGCTGGGGAGTGGCCAGCCAAAGCAAGGCCCAGACGGCTGCCGCGAACTGCAGAAAAAGCCGCAGGGAAAGAGGCGGCTTGCGCAGGTCATCGAACAGGCCAACCGCGGCCACGATCACGCCGCCCCCCGCCAGGGCGATCAGATCGGCATCCGCCAGCAGACCGTGGCGCCAGCAGGCCAGCGCGTAGAGCAGAAACAGCAGCGCGATGGCCAGACCGCCGCCCACGGGAACCGGCGCAGCGTGGAGGCTGCGGGCCACCGGCACATCCAGCGCGCCCCATTGCAGGGCGATCCGGCGAATGGCGCCGGTCAGCAGCAAGGCGGCAAGAAACAACCCGGTGAGAACGACGGCAAGCAGCATCGAGCAGCCCGGCAAAAGCCGCGATTATACCCCGGCGCACACCCTTTTCCGGCATTCTGCGCGAAGCGAAGCGGAGTCGCAGAATCTCTTTGGAGATTCCATAAGGTTTCATGCCATCCGTTGCGCGGCTTTTCGAGCTGGGAGCCTGCGCCGTAGGAATTCGCGAAAGCGAAAATTCGCTATCGCCGCGCCCCTGGCCGATCGATTGAGGCGAATATTGGTGAATATGCAACGAAATCGAGCGGCCAGGGGCGTGGACGGGAGCGGACTTGCAGCCGTGAATTCCTA
>JAJECW010000063.1 GCA_022821865.1 Pseudomonadales bacterium | reverse complement strand
TTAAGTCAGAGCTTCCCTAGCGGCACAGGGATGTGTCGCCGAATTCGATGGCGTAAGCCATTGAATTCGGGAGCAAAACAAAACCACGCTTTTGTTTTGCGATAATGAAAAATTCCAAGGAGGGAATTTTTCAGAGAATACCTAGTTGACCGCGCTGCCAAACCAGCGGCTGGACGTATACCCGCAGCACCAGCAAAGACAGAATCACGCCGAGCCCGTGCCGCCACCAGCTCCAGCTCTCTCCGTGGGCCATGGCGCTGAGTTGCAGCGGCCAGCCGAACCAGCCATACAGTTCATTGAGCAACAGCCCACAGGCGATGGCGGCGCCAATTACGCCGATGAGATAGGCAATCAGCGATCGATTGCCCATTTGTTCCCGGATGACACCCATGGTGGCGATATTGGTTGCCGGGCCCGTGAGCAGGAACACCAGCGCCGCGCCGGGTGAAATCCCCGCGAACAGGAATCCCGCTGCCACCGGGGTGGATGCGGTGGCGCAGATGTACATGGGCAGGCCGACAATGACCATGACGATCATGGCCAGCAAGCCGTTGCCCCATTGCAGGAAGAATGACTGGGGCACCAGCACCGTGATCAGCGCCGCGGCGCCCAGGCCGATCAGCAGCCATTTTGCGGTATCGGCAATCATGCGGCCGTAGCCGTATCGGATGGCGTTGACAAATCGTTCCCCCATGGGGGGCATGGTTTCGTATTCCGTCTGTCCGGCGCCGCGGCAATGCCCGGATTCGGTTTCGTTCGCGGGTGTGGCGTCTTCCCGGTCCATCACATTCACCAGCAGGCCGGCGATGACAGCGCTCAGTATGGCGCCCACCGGACGGCAAATGGCGAAGATCGGCCCGAGCACCGCATAGGAAAAAGAGATGGAATCGACGCCGGTTTCCGGCGTTGCCACAAGGAAGGAAGAAGTGGCGCCCTTGGACGCCCCGGCCTTGCGGATGCCCAGCGCCGCGGGGATGACGCCGCAGGAGCATAGTGGCAGGGGCGCGCCGATAAATGCCGCTTTCAGCACCGAACCGGCGCCGGGACGGGCAAGCTGGCCCTTGACCCAGCGGTCGGGAATGACCTGCTTGATGATCCCGGCAAGCAGATAGCCCGCGAGCAACCAGGGCGCGCTTTCCACCACCAGGTCCCAGAATGCCGTCGGAAAAGTCATGCCTGCCTCACGGAAGCGTTGGCTCGGCGGTGGACCGGACCCGCGGGTTCAGACATCGGACCGCTGAGCTGCCCGTGTTCCAGCGCTTCCATGATCGAGCAGTGGACGGCGCTTTCCGGGCCGCCGCAGCAACTGTCGAGCAGAATTCCCAGCGTTTTCTTCATGGATCGCAATTCGCGCAGCCTTGCTTCGACTTCAGCCAGTTTGCGCCGGGTAATCCCGGCTACCTCCTCGCAGCTATGGCTGTTCTTGTCCACGCGGATCGACAGCAGGGTGGCGATGTCCTCCAGCGAAAATCCCACATTGCGCGCGGCGCGAACGAATTCCACCCGCCGCAGGTCGGTCTCGTCATAATCGCGATAGCCGCTTTCGCTGCGGCTGCGATGGCTGACAAGGCCCTGTTTTTCGTAGAAGCGCAGGGTATGGGCGGAGAGCCCCGTGCGCCTCGCCAATTCGCTGATTCTCATGCTTGACCGGTCTCGCTTCAGCTTCCCTGGGAGAACTATAACCTTTGACTTGGCTCCAAGGTCAAGCCTTTTTTGAAATTCGCGATTTTCCGGCTTGCACGTCGCTTGAAATTCAGCCAGCCCACATCCATATTCGATAATCAGCACACAATTCCAAATCACTTCCGAAAAGAGAGGGCACCCATCATGAAGAATCGACTACATCCTGTATTGACCGCGGCTTCCGGCCTTGCCCTTGCCTCCCTTGCGACCTCGGCCGCAGCGCAATCGATTTCCGAACAGGACGTCATTGATGCGCAGACAATCTGGGGCGAGGGTATTGTCGCGATCGCCACGGTTCATGCCGATGGCGGCGACTACACAGCCCGTGCGACGGAACACGTCAATGACCTTTACGCATATGGCGAGACCGACGTCATGTTCAAGCCGACCCGGGCATCGGAAGATCAGTTCCGTGAAACTTTTGACGAAGCCCTGAGCTATTTCATCGGGCAAGACGGAACGGAGGACTCAGGGTTCGCAATCTCGGGCTGGACCAATGTCCGGTGGGAAAACAACGGCATCTATACCGACGACGCGTCCGCGATGGCCATGGGCAATTACTACTTCACAGGCCCGGACGGTAACGAAACCAAGGTCGAGTTCACCTTTGGCTACGTCCTTGTCGACGGTGATCTGAAGATCAATCTTCATCATTCATCGATGCCCTACAGCCCCTGATAATCGCAAAGCCCGGCCTTCGGGCCGGACCCTTGCAAGTACGGCCCGGATCAGCTTCACTGGCTCAACACCGTTCGAATCCAGCCGCCGACCCGTTCGATTTCGGGCATGCAGACTTCGTGGGCCATAGGGTAGGTGTGATACTCGGGCGTGAGCCCCATCCCGGCCAGGCTGTCCACGGCGGCCCGACCCAGGAATTCCGGCACCATCTGATCCATCAGGCCGTGGCAGACAAGCACCGGCAAGTCTTGCTGAGCCGCTTGCATTTCCAGGCTATCGGCGGTGGGGAAGTAGGTGGACAGCGCGATAATGCCGCCGAGCCGCTTGTCGAAAGTCAGCCCGGCCTCATAGCAAACCGCCCCACCCTGGGAAAAACCCGCGAGCATGATGCGCTCGCAGACGACGCCGCGGTCGAGTTCGCGCCGAATCAGCGTCTGCGTTTGCGCCGCCGATTCGCGCAGTCCCGCCTCGTCGATGCTGCGCACGTTATCGAGCCGGAGAATGTCGTACCAGGCGGGCATGACATAACCGTTGTTGATCGTCACTGGTATCGACGGCGCTGTGGGAAACAGAAAGCGCACCGCGGAATCTTGCGGCAGTTTCAATTGCGGCACGACGGGCACGAAATCGTTGCCGTCGGCGCCCAGACCGTGCAGCCAGATGACGGATGCGTCGACCGCCGCCGTCTGATTGGAAAGCTGTTCGATTACAGGCGGTCGATCCATCGCGCGGCTCCCGGAATTTCGC
>JAJECW010000013.1 GCA_022821865.1 Pseudomonadales bacterium | reverse complement strand
TTAAGTCAGAGCTTCCCTGCGGCACAGGGAAGTGCCGCCGAATTCGATGGCGTAAGCCATTGAATTCGGGAGCAAAACAAAACCACGCTTTTGTTTTGCGATAATGAAAAACTCCACGGATGGAGTTTTTCAGAGAATACTGAGTACTGTCCGCGCCTCTCTCCCCACACGCAAAAGCCCCCGGCTCATGCCCCCCATCCGGCAATCGCAAAAACTCGACAAGGTCTGCTACGACATCCGCGGGCCCGTCCTCGAACAGGCCCGCAAGCTCGAGGAAGAAGGCCAGCGGGTCCTGAAACTCAATATCGGCAACCCGGCGGCCTTTGGATTCGACGCCCCCGACGAGATTCTCCAGGACGTCATCCACAACCTCGCCAGCGCCCAGGGATACAGCGATTCCAGGGGCCTGTTCCCGGCGCGGAAGGCGGTCATGCACGAATGCCAGCAATTGCGTATCGCCGGCGTCGGCATCGACGACATCTATCTGGGCAATGGGGTGAGCGAGTTGATTACCATGGCCATGCAGGCCCTGCTCAACGATGGCGAGGAAGTATTGATTCCCGCGCCGGATTATCCCCTGTGGACCGCGGCGGTGAGCCTCAGCGGCGGAACGCCCGTTCATTACCGCTGCGACGAGGCCCGCGGCTGGTTTCCCGACGCCGCCGATATCGAGGCGAAAATCACCCCGCGAACCCGGGCGCTGGTGGTGATCAATCCCAATAACCCCACCGGCGCCGTGTACAGCCGGGAAGCCCTTCTCGAACTGATCGAAATCGCCCGGCGCCACGAGTTGATTCTGTTCGCCGACGAAATCTACAGCAAGATTCTGTATGAAGACGCGCAGTACATTCCCCTGGCCTCCCTGTGCGATGACCTGTTCGTCGTCAGCTTCAACGGCCTGTCAAAATCCTACCGGCTGGCGGGTTTCCGTTCGGGGTGGATGATTCTCAGCGGCCCCCGGGAGCTTGCCCAAAGCTACATCGAAGGCATCGACATCCTTTCCAACATGCGCCTGTGCGCCAATGTCCCGGCCCAGCACGCCATCCAGACGGCCCTCGGCGGCTACCAGAGCATCAATGAACTGATTCTTCCCGGCGGCCGGCTGCTGCGGCAGCGGGACGCGGCCTGGAAGATGCTCAACGAAATTCCCGGGCTGAATTGCGTCAAGCCATCCGGCGCCATCTACCTGTTCCCATCGCTGGAGCCGGATAGCTTCCGCATACCCGGCGATCTCGAATTCGTGCTGGAAGTGCTGGTGCGGGAAAAGATCCTGCTGGTGCAGGGCAGCGCGTTCAATATCGGCGACAATCGGCATTTCCGCCTGGTTTTCCTGCCTCGGGAAGATGAAATGGCCAAGGCAATCGGCGCCATCTCCCGCGTCCTGGACAGTTACCGGGTCTTGTAGGAGTCGGGCTTTCCCCGCCTTCGCCGAAGAGATTCCGCGACTTCGCGCGGGATGAGAGTCATTCCGCGGGTAGCGTCGCGAATTCGTGGAATCCCGCTTTCCGCAGCCACTGTCTCTGGGTTTTGTTGAGATATTCGCTTCCCGCCACTGTGGTTGCGGGAAACTCCTGACGCGCCAGCCGGGGGCGCCGCAACGCATCGAATGATTGCGCGTCCTGTTTTCCGCCAGTCGCCCAATGCTTGCAGCGTGAACTCAATTCGGCAAGGCCGAGACAGTGATCGATGACGCGCCAGTGTCCAAGCCTGTCGCCCGCCAGGGAAGCGCTGACCTCCACGCTTGCCCCGGCGCCCCGGTGATCGGGTCCGGCGGCTTCCGGCAGTGCGAAGTGCGCCGCGAACCGCCTTGCCAGCATTCCTGTTGCGCGCCATTTCGCCTGTTCGCTGTAGCCTGCGATGTGCGGCGTCGCCAGACTCGCCCGCTGCGCAAGCGGAGCCTTGAGCGAAGGTTCACTGGCCCAGACATCCAGCACGCAATGCAACGCCGGCCCATCCATCAGCCGCGCCAGCAAGGCGGATTCGTCCACGACGCCGCCGCGGCTGGCATTGATCAGCACGGCGCCGGGCCGCAGCCGGGCAATCGCCGCGGCATCGAGCAGGCCGGCGGTCCGGTGCGGCCCGCGGAAACCCAGTGGCACATGCAGGCTGACGATATCGCAATCCAGCGCGGCAGCCATGGATTGCCAGGGATACTCGGGCGCCGTCCGGCCCGCTTCCGCCAACGGCGGGTCGCAAACCGCCACTTCATGACCCAGGCGCAACAGCATGCGCGCCAGCTTCCCACCGATGGCGCCGGCGCCGATAATGCCGACCCGCCGATTCGAACCATCGATGCGGCCGGCAATCTTCAGGGCGGCCATGGCGCCCAGGCAATACTCCGCCACCGCCCTGGCATTGGCGCCGCGGCAGTGGGCCAGCGCGATGCCGTTCTCGCCAAGCCAGGCCCTGTCAACATGATCCACGCCGCTGGTGGCCGTGCCGACAAAGCCCACCCCCGTGCCCTGCAATAGGGAGGGTCCGACAGGCAATACCGAACGCACCAACAGCGCATCGGCGCCGCCGAGGTCCTGGCGGGAAATCTGCCGGCCGGGGCGCAGCGTCAATTCGCCGAAACCGCCAAAGACCTGCTCCACGGCAAAGATGTCCCGATCGGCGACGATCTTCACGGTTCGGGAGCCTGGGGCTTTACAAGCGGGTTTTCAGGCCTCATCGGCTTTCTTGCGGATCAGGTAGCTGTATTTACCATCCCGACGCTGCTGTTCCAGCAACTCATGTCCGAGATACAGGCAGAATTTGGGAATATCCCGGGTGGTGGAAGGGTCGGTGGCGATAATGCGCAATTGTCCGCCGCCTGCCAGATCGCGAATCCGGTTGTGCAGCAGCATGACCGGCTCCGGGCAGAACAGGCCGCAGGCGTCCACCTCGAGCACGGCACTGGTGTCGGTTTTCGGCTCGGGGCCGGATTCAGGAGCGGTTTTCCCGTTCATGGCTGCCTGACGAACAGATGGCAAGTGCCGCTATCCGGGTCGTAGTCCAGACCGAGCTTGCGACCCCGCAACTGGGCGCGAACCTGAGCGACCTTTTCCGCCAGGGAATAATCCCTGACGCCGTATTCGGTGCCTTCCCGGGTGACGAATTCCTCTATGACGGCGGTCAGGGTCTCGTCGGACAGTTTCTGCCAGGGGATCTCCATGTCAGGGGTCCGCGTCGCAGGCTCCCGGATCACCCGTTCTTGCGGCGCGCAGTTCCCGGAAGGGAAACAGGTCGCTGTCCGCCAGTTGCGACGGGGAAACCTGGCGAATGCTGCGGAAAATCGATTCCACCCTTCCTGGATGCTCTCTTTCCCAGTTTGCCAGCATGGCCTTGACCGCCTGACGCTGCAGATTCTGCTGGGATCCGCAAAGATTGCAGGGAATGATGGGAAAAGCCTTGCGCTCGGCGTAGTCTGCGATGGCCTTTTCCCGGCAGTAGGCCAGGGGCCGGATTACCATGTTGCGCCCGTCATCGCTCAACAGCTTTGGCGGCATGGCCTTCAGGCGGCCGCCGTGGAACATGTTGAGAAACAAGGTTTCCACGATGTCGTCGCGATGGTGGCCCAGGGCGATGCTCGCGGCGCCGAGTTGCTCGGCGAAATTGTAGAGTATCCCCCGCCGCAGGCGCGAGCACAGTCCGCAATAGGTTTTGCCTTCGGGAATCTTTTCGGTGACGATGGAATAGGTGTCCTGTTCCAGCACCGTGAAAGGCACGCCGCGCTCCGCCAGATACGCAGGCAGCACATCGGCGGGAAATCCCGGCTGCTTCTGGTCGAGATTGACCGCGTGCAAATGGAATTGGATGGGCGCGTGCCGCTGAAGATTGAGCAGAATATCCAGCAGCACATGGGAATCCTTGCCGCCGGACATGGCCACGAGCACGAGATCACCATCCTCTATCATTTTGAAATCGGCGATTGCCCGGCCCACCTCCCGCCGCAGGTTCTTCTGGCCCCGCCGCAAGGCATAGTCCGCCTTGCGCAGATCGACGGCAACCGCGCCGGTACCCCCCGGCGGGGATTCGCTGACGACGGGCCCGGTCACACCCGCTCCAGCACCGTGGCAATGCCCTGGCCGAGGCCGATGCACATGGTGGCCAGACCCAGCGTTGCGTCCCGGGCTTCCATGTTGTTGAGCAAGGTGGTGACAATGCGGGTTCCGGAGCAGCCCAGGGGGTGGCCCAGGGCGATGGCGCCGCCGCGCAGATTGACCTTGTCGTCGAGGGCTTCGAGCAGGCCGAGGTCCTTCAACACCGGCAGGGACTGGGCGGCGAAAGCTTCATTGAGTTCCACGCATTCCATGTCATAAATGCCGAGCCCCGCCCTGCGCAGGGCCTTGCGGGTAGCCGGCACCGGGCCATACCCCATGATGGACGGATCGACTCCCGCCGCGGCCATGGCGCGCACCCTGGCGCGCACCTTCAGGCCGAGATCCCGTGCCCGCTCGCCGGACGTGAGCAGCATCGCGGAGGCCCCGTCGGAAATCTGGGAGGAAGTTCCCGCGGTTACCGTGCCATTGACCGGGTCGAATACCGGCGGCAACTGGGCCAGGGCTTCCAGGCTGGTATCCGGTCGAATGGTTTCATCCCGCTCGATTCGCTCCGGCACGCCATCGCTGTCATGGCCGCTCACCGCTACGATTTCGGTGTCGAATTCACCGTTTTCCCTGGCTTGCGCCGCGAGTTGATGGGAGCGGACGGCAAACTCTTCCTGGCGCCGGCGGTCGATCCGGTGCATTCCCGCAAGCACTTCGGCGGTGACTCCCATCATCCACGAGGCCCTGGCGATATGCCGCGAAGCCCTGGGATTGGGATCGACGCCCTGGGTCATGCCGATATGACCCATGTGCTCCACGCCGCCGGCCACAAACTGGTCGCCATTGCCGCTGTGGATCGCGGTGGCGGCGGTATGCAGGGCCGACATGGAGGAACCGCAAAGACGATTGACGGTCTGGCCGCATACCCCATGGGGCAGCACCGACATCAGCGCCGCGTTGCGGGCGATATTCCAGCCCTGCTCCAGGGTCTGGTTGACGCAGCCCCAGATCACGTCCTCGGTTTCTCCGGGAATCGCCCCGGGGTTGCGCGCGAACAGGGCATTGATCAGCCCGGCGGAAAGCTCCTCCGCCCGCACATGGCGAAAGGCCCCGTTTTTCGAGCGGCCCATGGGCGTTCTGACGCCGTCTATGATTACCGCATCCCGGTCTGCCACTGTCATGAGCCTGTCTCCTTCGTCGCGGGATAGAAGCTTTCTCCGTTTTCCGCCATGATGCGCATTTTTTCGGTGGGATAGTAGAGGCTGCCGAGTTCGCCGTAGCGGTCGGCCAGGGCGCAGAATCGCGCCACCCCCATGCTGTCGATATGGCGCAGGGCGCCGCCGCGGAAAGTGGGAAAGCCAATGCCGAGTATCAGGCCCATGTCCACTTCCACCGGGCTGGAAACAATGCCGTCTTCCAGACAGCGAACGGCTTCCAGGCACATGGCCACCATCATCCGGTCGCGGATTTCCTGGTCGTCGAAGCGCTTGTCGCCGCTGCGGCCGGGAGCGAGAATCGGCTCAATGTCGCTCCGGGGGGATTTCACCGGCTTGCCGCGCTTGTCCGGCGCATAGGCGTAGAAACCGGCGCCGCTCTTCTGGCCGAGGTCGCCATGGCGATACAGCAATTCCGGCGCCCCGCTGTAATCCGTCGCCATGCGGGAATAGCCTTCCGCCAGCACTTGCTGGCAATGCACCGCGGTATCCATGCCCACCACATCGAGCAGATAGGCCGGGCCCATGGGCCAGCCGAAGGCTTCCATGACCCGGTCGATCTGCCGGAAATCGGCGCCATCGCGAATCAGCGCCGAGAAGGCGCCAAAGTACGGGAACAGAATCCGGTTGACGAGAAAGCCGGGGCAATTGTTGACCACGATGGGAGTCTTGCCCAGGGTTTTGGCGTAGGCCACGGTGGCGGCCACCGCCGCCTCGCCGCTCTTCCCGCCGCGAATGACTTCCACCAGCGGCATGACCGGCACCGGATTGAAGAAATGCATGCCGCAGAAGTTTTCCGGCCGGGCCAGGGCGCCGGCGAGTTCATCGATGGAAATCGTCGAGGTATTGCTGGTGATGACGGTACTTTCCGGGACCGACCGTTCGACTTCGACGAGCACCTGGCGTTTGACCGCGGTGTTTTCCACCACAGCCTCGATAACGATGTCGGGCTCGCCAAGCCGCTCCGGGTCCAGGGTCGGCTCGATCCGCGACAGCACCTCGATCATCCCGGCGGCATCGATCCTGCCCTGGGCCAGACGCTTGTCGAGCAGCTTTCTGGCTTCCTTCATGCCGAGTTCAAGGCCCCGAGGGGCGATATCCTTCATGACGATGGGCACGCCCTTCAGCGCCGATTGCAGGGCGATGCCGCCGCCCATGATGCCGGCGCCAAGCACGGCGGCGGACTCCACTTTGGCCGCCGCCGCGAACTGCTTTTTCGCCTTGCCCGCCAGCATCTGTTCGTTGAGAAACAGTTGCACAAGATTGTTGCTGACCTCGCCCCCGGCAAGCTTGAGAAACGCCTCGTGCTCGGCCCGCAGGGCTTCGGCCCGGGCCATTCCGGCGGCGTCATGCATGAGCTGCACGGCGGTGCGGGGCGCGGGGTAATGCGGCCCCGGCCTGGCGCCCACCATGGCCCTGGCGCTGTCGAAGGCCACCTGCAGTTCAATGGGCGACAACCGCAGGGGCGCATTCTTGCGCCGGCGCACTTCGCGCCAGTCGAGTTTGCCGTCATTGGCGCGCTGGATCATTTTTTCGGCGCCGGCCAGCAGCGCCTCCCGCGCGACGATCGCATCGAGGGCGCCTTCCCGGAATGCCTGTTCCGCACGAATCTGGTCGCCACTGGCAATCCACTGGTTGGCATTGTCCGCGCCAAGCAGCCTGGGCAGGCGCACGGTGCCGCCAAAGCCCGGCAGAATGCCGAGTTTCACTTCCGGAAAGCCCACCACGGCGCGTTCGGTGGCAATGCGGAAATCCGTGGCGATGGCGAGTTCAAAGCCGCCGCCCAGGGCAATGCCGTCGATGGCGCTCACGGTGGGAAAGGGAAGGTCTTCAATGGCGTTGAACAGCGCATTGGAGGTTTCGAGCCAGGCGAGCAACCGATCGCCGGATTCGTTGAACATGGCGGGGAATTCGGTAATGTCGGCGCCGACAATGAAGGCGGGTTTGGCGCTGGTGAAGACGAGGCCGGCCACCCCGGAGGCGGATACTTCGCCGATTGCCGCCTCGAGTTCTTCGAGTGTCTGGCGATTGAACTTGTTGACGGAAGAATTCCGCAGGTCAAACTCAAGCCTCGCGGCCCCGCCGGGCAGGCGGTCTACTTGCAGGGTGTTGCCTTGGAATATCATTTTTGGCGACCTCTGGCGTTGGCGGCATTATAACTGCAAGTTGTTCGCGGCATCGTCAACTTGTCGGAGGCATCGCCGCTGTCGGAATCCTGTGCGCAGTGTTCCTTCCCGTGTCATGCTGTGCGGAGTCGCAGAATCTCAAGCAGTGGCTTCCCGTCTGGGATACTGTGATTCCGCGCAGGATGAAACTCAAAACCCCGGACTATTCCGGTTGGGAGCGAACTCCATGTCGCCCATGGCTGGTTGAATCGGGTAGAATTTTATCGGTTTCGGAGACAGGTATTCAGATGATTGGCCGAATTCCGGGATTGTTGCTGGCTGTGCTGCTTGCCGGGCCGGGGTGGGCGGCTTCGGGGGGGGTGGTTCTGCTGTATCACCATGTGGCCGGGGATACGCCGGCTTCGACTTCGATTTCTCCGGAGGATTTCCGGGGGCATCTGGAGTATTTGCGGGACAATGATTTTCACGTGGTGGGCCTCGATGTAATGGTGGAGGCCCTGCGCAATGGGGGGGAATTGCCCGACCGGGCGGTGGCGATCACTTTCGACGATGGTTATCTGTCGATTTACGAGACCGCCTTTCCCATGCTGCGGTCTTTCGGATTTCCTTTCACGCTATTTCTGAGCACCGGACCCATTGATCGGCAGTTGCGGGATTACATGAGTTGGGAGCAGATCGGGGAAATGGCCGCGGCGGGGGTATTGATCGCCAATCATATGGTGGACCACCCCCATATGCTGGATCGGCGCGAAGGCGAAAATGACGCGCAATGGATCGAGCGGCAGCGGGAGGAATTGTTGCGGGCGGAACAGGTTATCGAGCAGCGCACGGGCCAGTCCCATCGTTATCTGGCCTATCCTTACGGAGAATATGATGTTGCCGTCAAGGAGTTGCTGCGCGAACTGGATTTCGTCGGCTTCGCCCAGAACTCCGGCGCCATCGGCCCGGGTTCGGATTTCCAGGCCCTGCCCCGCTATCCCCTGGCGGGCAGTTTTACCGATCTGGAAAGCGCCAGGATGAAGTTCGCCACCCTGCCCTTCCATTTCCGCCTGCTCGATCCCGCATCACCGGTGACGAATCTGACTAGCCCCGCGGTCACCTTGCAATTCCTGCCGGCTGAAGTGGGCGATTACGATCTGGCAAGCCTCGGCTGTTTCGCCCGCGGCCAGCCGATTCCCATGGTCTGGATTGACCGCGAAGCCGGCATAGTCCGGCTGCAGCCGGAAGTGGAATTTTCCGGCCGGCGCTGGCGCTATCTTTGCACGGCGCCGGATACCGCATCGCGCCGCTTCCACTGGATGTCGGTGCAGTGGATCAATCCGGAACAGCCTGAGTAGCGCGAGTCGGCCGCGGTGATGCGAAGACATTACAAGAAAATCTATCGCCTCCAACATCCACCCGCAGCAAACTACAGGCCCATTGCCCACATAATGTACAGCCTCGCGCCGCCGCTGGTACATTGCGCGTGACGCATTCGTCGCCCTCAAGCGGCTTCGATGTCGGTTCGCGAAAAATCTTCGCCTTTGAACAAGAGCGGCTCGCCCTTCGCCTTTGCGAGCGCGTATGCAAAGCAATCACCGAAATTGAGCGCTGCCGGATGGTTGCCCTTCCCGTAGCGGCGCCAGGCGGCGCGGGCGATTTCCAGATGTCTGACGGTTACCGGCTTCAGTTCAATCTCCGATCTCCGCAGCAAGGCGTCGAGTTCATGTCCAACCGCATGGCCGCCTCTGCTCTCCAGAACCATCGTGGCTTCCAGCACGTTGGCAACCGACATGCGGCAGGGAGAAGCCCGCATGATCGCCTCGGCATGACGTCTGCCATCGGGCTCATCGAACAGAATCGCCAGCACCGCCGAACTGTCGACGATCACTTGGGCAAGCCCAGATCGTCGTATAGCAGGTCGCCATGTTCCGCGGCGGACGGCCCCGGCTTGAGAGACTTGGCGCAGCGCCTGCCGATCGCAAGCAATTCCCTGACGCCGGCATCGGCTTCTCGCCTGCGCCGTTCGCGCTCGATTCGTTCCTTGAGCGCCACGGTTATGGCGCCCGTCATGGATTCGCCCGTCAGCCGCGCGAGGTCGCGGGCAAGCAGGCAGGTTTCATCGTTCTTGATACTCAGGCTCATGCGGACTTCTATGGTAGACGGTTCCAGAGTTTTTCTACCATGTCTGAAACCTACATTCAAGGCAATTGCTTTCAATGGGGCCGGCGGGATATCGCAAGGCATGGTTTCTGCGAGCAAATCAAGCATCATTGAAGGGCTGGCGCCATAGATATTTGATCGAATCGATGCATTTGAATTCAGCAATTCCCATTTTGGAGCTTCATTTTCAATGTTATTCTGCGCGAAGCGAAGCGTGGTCACGGAATCTCTTTGAGGATTCTGCGGGGTTGGCGCATGCCATCCCTGGCGTGACTTTTGTGATTTCGATTAGCCCCAGTCTCGACATCCTGTCGAGCCGTTCGGCCCTAATCGATCATGCCGATTACGGCGAGATAGTCCCCGTCTCTTGCGGTGAGGTCGTTCTGGACGATGATGGTTTGCAACTCGTCAACGTAGTTGCGGCCGCGCTGGGAATAGCGGTTCAGGCCGAAGGCGAGGACCAGCGGGTCGAGTTCCCGGCGCTGCAGTTTCATGGTTTGCCGCAGTTCACGGAAGAACTGGTAGTTTTCGTTGGTGTTGAGATTGACGAAGTAGGCTGAGATGGCGTCGTGGAGGGTGGTGAAACTGCGCACTTCGTGGATTGCGCCCCGGCTTCGTTGCCGGGGGACAATGCCGCAGCCGGGGGTGTAGCACCACTGGCCGAAAACGTTGTTTCCCTCCCGGGCAAACCGGGAAGTGCCCCAGGCCGATTCATTGGCCGCCTGGGCCAGCACCAGGGAAGTGGGCACCACATCCACCCGGAACAGCAATTCATCGAGCCAGGCGCCGCGGTCGGTGAAATCTTCTTCCGCCACCTCATAGCGCGTGGCAAGTTCCAGCAGCCAGTCCCGGGAATCCCGGGTCAGGGCGCCGTCGTTGCGCAGGGTCTCGCCGATGGCCACCAGGCGCAGGCGATCCAGGGAGATGAGGCGATTCTGCTCATCCACATAGTCCTGCAGGAAGTTGAGAAAGGTTTCCTTCCGTTCCACCACGGTTTTGGCCAGGGTCAGGTCGGGGAAAACCGATCGCGGGGCTGGCTCAGGGGTAATCGCCGGCGCTGCCACAAGCGGTTCTTCCATGATTACTTCCCTGTTGCCAAGGAACAACCGGACTGCCGCCAGCAATACCAAAGCCACCGCCGCCGCCAGCAGATGCTCGGCGGCGAATGCGGTCAGGCCTTCGCTTTTTCTGACGGTTTCCATGGTCCAATCAGTTCTCGATCATCGCCGTGAGTGGGCCGCAGCCTTGATTACCCGCTCAAACCGCAGCCCGGCCTCCGCCGAGGCAATCCGGCGACGCGGGAATGTCTTGACCTCTTTCCCGCCACTCCTGTGGCGTGTACAGATGGAGCGCGAGGGCGTGGACGCCGCCGGCAAGCTCATCGGCAAACAGGCGGTACAGCAACTGGTGCCTCTGTACCCGGCCCATGCCGGCAAATCGCTCGGCCACAGCGGTGAGCCGGAAGTGCGAATCGCTGGCCGGCCCACTGTGCATGTGGCTTTCGTTCACAATCTCCAGAAACGCCGGCGCCAGCTCGCGCCGGGCCTTCTGTTCCAGCACCGCCCGGGTGGTACTTTCTTCTGGCATCACCCTCTCCGACACGCATCCAGGTTCCCGGGCGCGGACTATACTGTAAAATCGGCCCGGGGGACAGGCCGGGAGCCCGGGCCGCGAATCCATGGCCGGGAAACAGCGTATCGGCAGCCCTGTTCGGTACTTTATGCCGAACCGATTTGCGAATATGGCTTGACACCTGCGTTCCCGCAGATTGCATGGGATTCTGCGACTGCGCTTCGCTGCGCGCGGAATGACGAGTGAGGGACTTCACCGTGGCGATTTCCTGGTATCCAGGCCATATGCACAAGGCGCGCAAGGAGCTTGGGGCGCTGTTGCGCGGGGCGAAACTCGTCATTGAAGTGCTCGACGCCCGCGTTCCCGGGGCAAGTTCGAATCCCTTGCTCGGGCGCATGCGGGGAAAGCTGCCGGTAATCCGTATACTCAACAAATCCGATCTCGCCGATTCGGAAGCGACCGCCGCCTGGATGTCGCATTATGCCGCTGACGTCGGCAGCGCCTGCATGGTGAATGGCCGCGATTCACCGCTGGACCCGAAACGGCTGAATGTGCATATCCAGCGTCTTGGAGGAACCTCCGGGGACAAGGCGCCAGGGTGCGCGCAAACCGCCATTCCGGGTAATCCCCCCCTTGCCGGCAGAATCGCCATTATCGGCATTCCCAACGTGGGCAAATCCACCCTGCTCAACCAGTTGATTGGGCGCAAACTGGCCCGGACCGGCAATACACCGGCGATTACCCGCCAGCAGCAAACCATCGTTTATGCGGCAGGCTGGACCCTGGTGGATACTCCCGGCATGTTGCGGCCGAGGCTTGAAGACCAGCGCGCGGCCCTGCTCATGGCGAGCGTTGGCAGTATCGGCGCGGCCGCCATCGACAGCGGCGAGATTGGCGCCTTTCTGGCGGACCGCCTGCTTGCCGGGCATCGCCATGCGCTGGAGCAACGCTATGGAATCACTGCCGCCGACAATACAGCGGAAGCGGTATTTGATAGGATTGCCCACGTTCGCGGCGCCCGCCGGAAAGGCGGGGTGGCGGACCTGGAACGGGCCGCAGGCATCCTGTTGCGGGATTTTCGCAGCGCCAGGCTGGGCCGAATCAGCCTGGAATCTCCGCCTGACATGAATCCGCCGACGAAATCATCACAAGCAATGAGTACGCCATGACCGAGACCAGCGCCCAACTTTCCATTGATGACGCCAGCCCGGAGGCGCATCCCGCCTTCGACTGGCGCCGCAGCCACTCCATCGCCTCGCTGAACATCAGCGTGGAGGAATACCGGCATCGCGGCACCGGCGCCCCGCACTACCATCTCGACAGCGACAGTGCCGAGAATGTGTTTCTCGTCGCCCTGCGCACGGCGCCCATGGACTCCACCGGCGTTGCCCACATACTCGAACACACCAGCCTCTGCGGCAGCGCCCGGTTTCCCGTGCGGGACCCGTTCTTCATGATGACCCGGCGCTCGCTGAATACCTTCATGAATGCTTTCACCAGCAGCGACTGGACCGCGTATCCCTTTGCCAGCAAGAACAGGAAAGATTTTGACAATCTTCTGCATGTCTATATGGATGCGGTGTTTTTCCCGAATCTGAACGAGTTGGATTTCGCCCAGGAAGGGCACCGGCTGGAATTCGCCAGGGCCGATGACCCCGCCAGCGAACTGCGGTTCAAGGGCGTGGTCTACAACGAGATGAAAGGCGCCATGAGCTCGCCGGTGAGCGTGCTGTGGCATACCATGTGCCGCTACCTGTTTCCGGAAACCACCTACCATTTCAACAGCGGCGGAGAGCCGGGCGAGATTCCCAAGCTCGGCTACCGGCAGTTGCTCGATTTCCACCGCCGCCATTACCACCCGGGCAATTCGGTTTTCATGACTTTTGGCGATATTCCCGCCAGCGAGCATCAGGCGAACTTCGAATCACTCGCCCTGCATCATTTCGAGCCGCTGGAGACGGCGGTGGAGATTCCCGACGAGGCGCGCCACATCGCGCCGGTGCGGGTGGAGGAGCGTTATTTTTGCGAAGACGGGCAGCTTGAGCGCAAAACCCATGTGGTTGTCGGCTGGCTGCTTGGCCACAGCAGCGATCTGGAGCAGCAATTCCAGGCCCAGTTGCTGTCCAGCGTGCTGCTCGACAATAGCGCCAGCCCCCTGCTCCATGCGCTGGAATCAAGCGAACTCGGCGCTTCGCCCTCCCCCCTGTGCGGGCTCGAATCCTCACATCGCGAAATGAGTTTCATGGCTGGCCTCGAAGGCTGCGCGGCGGATTCCAGCGAAGCCGTGGAAGCGCTGATTCTTGGCGTGCTCGAAGAAGTGGCCCGGGAAGGCATACCGGGCGAACAGGTGGAAGCCGCGCTGCACCAGCTCGAAATCGACCAGCGGGAAATCACCGGCGGCTCGTATCCCTATGGCCTGCAACTGATTCTTGCCGGACTGCCCGCGGCGATTCACCGCGGTGACCCGGTGGCCATGCTCAATCTCGACCCGGTGCTTGCGCGGCTGCGGCGGCAAATCACTGATCCGGACTTCATTCCCGGGCTCATCAAGAACCTGCTGCTCGACAACCCCCACCGGGTCAGCCTCACCCTCAAACCCGACCCGGAACTCGCCGCCCGCAGGAACGCCGCGGAAAGCGGCCGGCTTGCCGCAATCCGGTCCACCCTCGGCGAGCGGGAAAAAAATGCGATCGTGGAGCAATCACGCCGCCTCAAGGAAAGGCAGATGCTTGAAGACGACCCGGAAATTCTGCCCCGGGTCGGGCTTGACGATGTGCCTTCGCAGATCAGCGAACCCCGGCGGCAGGATTCGCGCCTGTCCACGGGCGACCCGGTCAGCTACTACGCCCAGGCCGCCAATGGCCTTGCCTACCAGCAGGTGGTCTACCGGTTGCCGCCACTGAATGAGGAGCTGCTCGACAGCCTGCAACTGTACGCCGCCTGTCTTGGTGAATTCGGCATCGACGCCAAGGATTATGCCGAAGTCCAGATCTGGCAATCCCGTGTCTGCGGAGGCATCGGCGGCTTCAGCAGCATCCGGCCGCGCTATGGCGAAGTGCAGTCGAATCACGCCCTGTTCAGCCTGTCGGCAAAATGCCTGCTTGGCAACCACCGGGCATTGACCGAACTGCTTCGCGCCACCATCGACGACATGCGATTCGATGAGGGCCGCCGTCTCAGGGACCTGATCGAACAGATCCAGGCGCGCAAGGAAAACAGCATCACTTCCCAGGGCCACAGCCTCGCCATGAGCCTGGCCGGCAGCAGAATGAGCCCCGCCGCCCTGCTTTCACACCAGACCAGCGGCCTGGAAAGCATCCGCCGCCTGCGGGAACTTGCGCGCAACCTCTCCGAGGCCGAAGCCCAGGACCGGTTGCTCGCCCGTTTCGCCGAATTGCATCAAGGCATCAGCGCCAGCGAACGCCGGTTTCTGCTGATCGCGGAAGACGAACACCGCCAGCGATTGCTTGGCGATCTGGAAGCCGTATGGGGGGATGGCGCCGCCGCGACCACAGACGGAAAATCCCTTGCCTTGCCGGAAATTCGGGAAAGCGTATGCGAAGCCTGGACCACGGCGACCTCGGTGAACTTCTGCGCCAAGGCCTGGCCCACCGCGCCAGCGGGGCATGAGGACAATCCCGTGCTGCACGTGCTGGGCCGCTTCATCAACAATGGCTTCCTGCACCGCGCCGTCCGCGAGCAGGGCGGCGCCTATGGCAGCGGCGCGGGCCAGCACTCCGGCGCCGCGGTATTCCGCTGCTTTTCCTACCGCGACCCCCGCCTCGGCGAAACCCTGGCGGATTTCGACAGGGCCTTTGACTGGGTATTGCGGGGCAAGCATCAGCACCGCCAGCTCGAAGAGGCCATCCTCGGCGTCATCGCCGCCATGGACAAGCCTTCCTCCCCCGCCGGCGAAGCCAAGACCGCCTTCTACAATCACCTCTTCGGCCGCAATCTCGAACAAAGGCTCTCTTTCCGCCAACGCGTGCTGGCAACCACAGTGGCGGACCTGCAAGCCGTAGCCGAACGCTACTTCCGCCCGGAAACCGCCAGCCACGGCATCATCACCTCCCGGGAAACCGCCGAAACCCTGCAACTCCCAAACCTCACCGTGGTGAATCTGTAGCCGTGCTCCGCAATGCGATCCTGATGGCGGCGCTGCTGCTTTTCCCAACTACGGAAGCGGGCCGGGCGGGGGAAGGCGTCAAATTCGCCTTTTATTCGGCGAGCTGGCAGGAGAACAACCGGGACCTGCTGCGAGTGGTGGCGTTCAATCCCCTGGCGACCGAAGTCCGGATTGAAAGCATCGATTTTGTGGACCTGCAAGCGCCGGGCGGCGGCTCGCTGGAATTGCGGCTCGGGCTCGATGTGCCCGCGGGCGGTTATGCCGAGCGGGAAATGGAATATGTCGACCTGCTCGGCGAGAGCGAGTGTATCCGCGACACCCTGGCCGGCGACTGGCGACTCGTGGAGATTTCCAACTACACACTCAATCCCTCGGTGCGCAATCTCATCATCGAGAACACCGAGTCCTTCCGAATCTACCAGTGCGTGCGGAATGTGGAAACCCGGATTTCGGAAGCCGCCACCGGCGCCATGACCGAAACCCGGGAATGGGTGCTGTACCACTTCGAATCGCTTGCCGCGCGTTGAATTACAGCAAAATCCCACCGAAGTTCACGAAGAAGGGCGCAAACACCAAACTAAGGATCGCCGACAGCTTGATCAGAATATTCAACGAAGGCCCCGAAGTGTCCTTCAGCGGGTCGCCAACGGTATCACCCACCACCGAGGCCTTGTGCTGCTCCGAACCCTTGCCGCCGAAATGGCCCGCCTCGATGAACTTCTTGGCATTGTCCCAGGCGCCGCCGCTGTTGGACGACGCAATCGCCAGCACGCCGCCGGCCACCAGGGAACCGGCCAGGATGCCCGCCACCGCTTCCACGCCAAACAGGAAACCCGCCAGCAGGGGCGTTCCCATGATGAGGACCCCGGGGGCGATCATTTCCCGCAGCGCGGCCCTGGTGGAAATCGCCACGCACTCGGCGTAATCCGGCTGGCCGGTGCCTTCCATGATGCCGGGAATCGTCTGAAACTGACGGCGCACCTCGGCGATCATGTCAAAGGCCGCCCGACCGACGGATTTCATGGTCATGGCGGTGAACAGAAAGGGCAGCACCGCGCCGATGAACAGGGAAGTATAGACCAGCGGGTCGAGCAGGCTCATGCTGATGGGCTCGCCGCGCAGGTTGGACGCCGCGGTGATGAATGCCGCGAACAGCGCCAGGGAAGTCAGAATCGCAGCGCCGATGGCGAAACCCTTGCCGATGGCGGCGGTGGTGTTGCCGGCGGAATCGAGAATATCGGTGCGGCGGCGCACTTCCCTGGGCAGGCCCACCATCTCGGCGATGCCGCCGGCATTGTCCGCCACCGGTCCGTAGGCGTCGATCATCAGGGCGATGACCAGCGTGCCCAGCATGCCCAGGGAAGCAATGGCCACACCGTACATGCCGGCGAGTTGCCAGGAAACGAAAATGCTCACCGCGATGCAGAGATAGGGAAGCACCGTGCTGCGATAGCCCAGCGCTAGGCCGAAGATGATATTGGTGGCGACTCCGGTTTCGCAGGATTTGGCCAGATCCTTGACCGGTTCATAATTCTCGGACGTGTAGTACCCAGTCAGCAGGCCCACCGCCAGGCCGGCCACCAGCCCAGACAGAAAACACCAGTACACGCCCATGTTGGTGTATTCCTCGCCATTGAGCGTGAAGAACTCTGGCACCAGCAGCAGGGTGAAGAAATACATGATCGCCGCCATCAGCACACTGGAAATGACCAGCAGTTTCATCAGCGCCGGGGCCACGTCGTCTTCGGTCTCGACGCCGACGACGAGCTTGGTGATGAAGCTCACCGGAATGCCCACGGCGCTGATCAGCACGGGATACAACAGCGCATTGGGGTCCATGGCGAAGACCACGGCGCTGATCACCATGGCGGCGCAGGTGCTTTCCGCGCAGGAGCCGAACAGGTCGGCCCCCATGCCGGCGACATCGCCCACATTGTCGCCGACATTGTCTGCGATCACCGCGGGATTGCGCGGGTCATCCTCGGGGATGCCTTTTTCGACCTTTCCCACCAGGTCGGCGCCCACATCGGCGGCCTTGGTGAAAATGCCGCCGCCAACCCGGGCGAAAAGGGCGATGGTGGAGCCGCCGAGCCCGAACCCGGCGATGACTTCCATCAGAATGTGGTTATTGTCCGGCCCCAGCCCCGACATCAGCATGGACATGACCACATAGATCACCACCAGTCCCAGCGTCGCCAGGCCTACCAGGGCAAAGCCCATGACCGCCCCGGAATCGATGGCCACGTCAAATGCGTTGGAAATATCCTTTTTGGCGGAGACCGTGGTGCGCGCATTGCCCTGGGTGGCGACTTTCATGCCGATATAGCCCGAGGCGATGGAAATGGCCGCGCCGAACAGAAACGCGATGGCGGTGTAGATGCCTTCGCGGTAGCCGGGGGTGTGGGTGTCGTCGATGAGAACCGCGATGACCAGCGCAAAGGCCACCATGAAAATGGTCAGGACGCGGTACTCCTGTTTCAGGAAAGCCATGGCGCCGCTGGCGATGGCGCCATGAATGAACTTCAGCCGCTTGCTGTCCTCTTCATTCAGACCCAGGTCCAATGGGATGCTGACTACCTTTTTCATGTAGTACCAGGCGATCCCGAGTCCCATCAGGGACAGCAATGTGGTCACCGCGATGGTGAGTTGCGAAGCCATGCGAAAGGTTCTCCCCGGTTGGCGCTCAAAGCCGCGCACTCTATCACAAGAGCGCAGGTAAAACAGCAATTTGCCGGAAGACAATCGTCATTCCGCGCGAAGTCGCAGAATTTCATGCGGTGGCCCGCAGGTGAGATACTGCGACTGCGCTTCGCTCCGCGCGGGATGACGGAAAAGAGGGGATTTCGCTACACGCACAAAGACCGGAAGAAGCTACTTCAACAGACGTTGATTTGCTCGAGGAGGCCGTTGCGGCGGGCTTCGAGTTCGGCGATGGCGTCGGTTGCGGGTGGATCGATCAGGTTGCCCGCGGCATCGAGATTGTCTTCCTCGTAGCGGGCCTGTTCTTCGGTGAGCAGGGCAAGCAGTTGTTCGGAAACGAGCATCGCCTCGCGCAGGGTGTCGTTTTGGGCGTTGCCGGCCGCAACCTGGGCCTGCAATTCTGCGATGCGGGTTTCGAGCTCCTCGATGCGGGCAAGTTTCTCCTCGCGTTCGGCGGCAATGGCCGCCAGCCTTTCCTGTTCCCGCCGCTCCCGCTCAAGGGCGAGTTGTTCCTGCGCAAGCCGTTCCCGCTCCGCAGCCCGCTGGCGCTCTTCCGCCGCTTCCCGCTCGGCTTCCGCGCGCTGCCCGGCCAGTTCGGCCTGGCGCTGGAGTTCCTCCTGACGCTGCCGCTCGGCCTCGGCGATTCGCCGCGCCCGGGCCGCGGCTTCGGCGGCCTGCTGACGCCGCAACCGCTCTTGCTCTTCCTCGACGACCACAGAGGGCTCGGGCGCGGTTTCGGCAGGACTTTCGGAAGTCGACGCGCAGGCCGCAAGCAGCAAGGCAAGCAAGGCGACCAGGGCATGCCGCCGCAATTCGAACACTGGATAGAAACCGTTTGCCATGAGATCCATCAAGCTTCCGCTTGAGACTGTGCCGGCATTATAGCCCTTCCCGTCTTTCCGCGTATCCCCTTTCCCGTCATTCCGCGCGTAGTCATGGAATCGCATGCGGTGACCTCCAGGGGAGATTCTGCGACTTCGCTACGCTACGCGCAGAATGACCGGAGTGTTTGGCTTCGCCGCGCGCAGGGTGGCGTTGCCACCACGGGGATGCCGTGCATCGACTCCGCATTGGCTTCGCCGCGCGCAGGGTGGCGTTGGAGGCATGCCGGGAATTGACGCGACGGGAGCGCTTCTGATTCAATTCGTGACAATGCCCAGGAGCCTGCGCCGTAGGAATTCACGGCTGCAAATCCGCTTTCGCGAATTCCTGCGGCGCGGGCTCCCAGGTATTCTCTGAAAAACTCCATCCGTGGAGTTGAGTTTTTCATTATCGGCACTTCCATGTGCCGCAGGGAAACTCTGACTTAATCAGAGCTTCCCTAGTGTGCTGAACTGATGGGACAACACACAAGACGAGATCTCTTTTACACGTCAGAGCGCAAGACGGGAGCGCCTCGCATCCGGCTCTGGCTGCTGGCGCTGGGCGTGCTTGCGGCGCCGGTTCTGCTTTGCCTGCAATTTACCCCACTGGTGGAGACGCGCCCGCAGTTGAGCCGGGCCGAAGCGGTACGGATTGAAGGTCTGCTCCTTGACAGCGTGCCCGCGGAACCCGGCGTGGCGGGCCTCCACAAGCTGCGCTGGAATCAGGAGGAACTGAATCTGCTCGGGCGCCACCTGCTGTCCCTGTCGCGTCTGAGCCCGGCCTGGACGGCCAGGGTGGATTTACGCGAAGACGCCCTGGAATTCGAAGTCAGCCGCTCCCTGGGGACTGCCGTGCCCACCTACATGAATCTGCGCGGCGAAATCATCATCGACCAGGGGCGGCCCGCGCTGGGCAGTTTGCGCCTGGGCTACCTGCCCATCCCCCGCATGCTGATCGGCTGGCTGGCGCCGAACCATGCGGAAGCGCTGGCCTCGGAGGACCCGCTGCAAGCCGAAGCGGCCCGCCTGCTGGGCAATGTGAATGAACTCAGCCTGGATTCCGATGAAATCCGCATACAGCTGCACTGGGACCCGGAACTGCTCTCCCGGGCCGGCGATCAGGCGCGGCAATGGCTTTTGTCGGAATCCGACCGCCAGCGCATAGTCGAGTATTATGCAGTCATCGGCGAGGTGGCCGGAGAGATTCCACCGGACGAGCGGGCGATTCCCTTGAGCCGACTGCTGGCGCCGCTGTTTGGGGAAGCCCGGCGCAAATCCGTCGCCGGCAGCGACCCCATTGCGGAAAACCAGGCCCTGCTGCAAACCCTGGCGGTCTATGTGAACGGCGAGGACATCGCCCGGCTGGTGGGGATGGAAGTCGCCGGCGCCGCGCCAGAGGCGCAGTTCGTCGAAGTGCGCCTGTTGCGGCGGCAGGATCTGGCCCAGCATCTGACTTCGATTGCCGCCATCACCGTCGCTCTTGGCCCGGAACTGGCAACCATGCTCTCCACCGCCAAGGAATCCCATGACGCCAGACACCGGTCCGGCTTCAGTTTTTCCGACCTTACCGCCAACAGCGCCGGGATCACCCTTGCCCGGCTCGCCACCCGGGACCGGGAAAGCGCCCTGGAATTGCAGCGGCGCATGAGCGAGTTGCAATCGGATTCCGATTACATGCCCGCGGTGGGCAGTAACCGGGACGGCTTGACCCAGGATGATTTCAGCGAGCTGTACCGGGACACCGGCAGCCCCTCTTACCGCCGGAGAGTCGCTGAAATACAGCTTCTGATAGAATCCAGCCGCATTTTCGCCGGTTTGTAGGGGGAGCGGTCCCTACGGGATTCCTTGCCATGCCATCCAAAGGCTTTACTACCCGCAACCTGCATTCGGACCGTGCGGGCGGCCCGGAACACGGCGTGCTGCACAAGCCGGTGCATCCGTCGGTGGCTTACGCCTACGATGACGCCCGGGAACTTGCCGAGGTCTTTCAGGGCAAGCGCCGGGGCTATGCCTATGGCCGTCAGGCGAACCCCACGGTGGCCGCGCTGCAGCGGCGGATCAGCGCCATGGAAGACGGCAGGGCAAGCATCGCCTTCGCCACCGGCATGGCGGCGATCGCAGCCGTGACCCTGACCCTGCTCAAGGCCGGCGACCACCTGATCTCCAGCGCTTTCCTGTTCGGCAACAGCAACAGTTTTTTCCGCACCCTGGAGCGGCTCGGCATTGTCGTCGATTTTGTCGACGCCACCGGCGCCGGCGCGGTGGCGGAAAAAATCCGCCCGGAAACCAGGCTGGTTTTTGTCGAAACCATCGCCAATCCGGGAACCCAGGTCGCCGACCTCGAAGGCATCGGCGCCCTTTGCCGGGAGCGTGGGCTGCTGTATGTGGTGGACAACACCATGACATCGCCCCATCTGTACCGGCCGAAAACCGCCGGCGCCGGCCTCGTGGTGAACTCGCTGACCAAGTGCATCGGCGGCCACGGCAATGCCCTGGGTGGAGCGGTCACCGACACCGGCTGTTTTGACTGGAGCGGCTTCCCCAATATTCTCGACATCTACCGCAAGGGCGACAGCGGCGAATGGGGATTGCTGCAGATCCGCAAGAAAGGCCTGCGGGACATGGGCGCCTCCCTGGCGCCGGAAGCCGCCCATACGCTGGCGGTGGGCTCGGAAACCCTGCCGCTGCGGATGGACCGGGCCTGCGCCAATGCCATGGCGCTGGCCAGAATGTGCGCGGCTCACCCGGCGGCGGCGAAGGTTTACTATCCCGGCCTGCCCGATCACCCCCAGCACCAGCGCGCCGGCAAGCTGTTCGGCGCTTTTGGCGCGGTATTCAGTATCGATCTTGCTCCGGGCATCGACTGCTTCGATTTTCTCAACAGCCTGGAAATCGTGCTGTCCTCAAGCAATCTCGGCGACACCCGCAGCCTCGGCATCCCCGTGGCCCATACGATCTATTTTGAAATGGGTCCCGAGCGGCGCAAGGCCATGGGCATCGGCGAGTCGATGCTGCGTTTTTCCATCGGCATCGAGGACCAGGCCGACCTGCTCGCGGATTTCAACCGGGCGCTGGACCGTTGCCGGCCATGATCAGCCTGATCGCGGCCGATGCAGTGGCGGAAGGTTTTTGCAAGGAAGTCGAACTCGACAGGGAATTGTTTTTTCTCGTGCGCAAGGATGGCCAACTCTATCTTTACCGCAATATCTGCCCCCATCTCGGTACGCCGCTGAACTGGGAGGAGGACAAGTTTCTCGACCCCGACGGCGTCCTGATCCAGTGCGTCACCCACGGCGCCCTGTTCCGCATCGAGGACGGCCTCTGCCTGGCGGGGCCGTGTCATGGCCAGCACCTGTTCGCCGTACCCTTCGAGATCATCGACGGGATGGTGAGCGTGGATCCGGCCCGGATTGCGGAGACCGCAGGCTAGGAGCCTGCGCCACAGGAATTCGCGAAAGCGAAAATTCGCTATCGCCGCGCCCCCGGCCGGTCGATTGAGGCGAATATTGGTGGATATGCAACGAAATCGAGCGGCCGGGGGCGTGGACGGGAGCGGATTTGCAGCCG
>JAJECW010000079.1 GCA_022821865.1 Pseudomonadales bacterium | reverse complement strand
TTAAGTCAGAGCTTCCCTGCGGCACAGGGAAGTGCCGCCGAATTCGATGGCGTAAGCCATTGAATTCGGGAGCAAAACAAAACCACGCTTTTGTTTTGCGATAATGAAAAACTCCACGGATGGAGTTTTTCAGAGAATACTTGGGAGACCCGAATATGAGCGAATTTCAATATCCCTCGCACCCCGGCGAGTGTCTTCGCGACTCTGTGACGGCAAGCGGATGACGCATAACGAAATTGCGGCGAGGTTGAACATGAATCGAAGCAGCCTGCACAGGCTGCTGAACGGCCAGGCATCAATAACGCCCAGAAGCGCCCTGGCGCTGGAGGCGATAGGCTGGAGCACCGCAGAGCATTGGATGCGCCTGCAAGTCGCATTCGATCTGGCCCGCGCCCGTCGCGCCGCTTGACTATTGTCGAGCCGCGCCTTGTTCAAACGACCTGTCGAGGGGATGGGCCATGCTTGAAGGCGTGCCTTGAAATCACCGAAGTCAGCGGCCCCTCGATCCGTTCGCAACGGTTCGGGCAGGCCGTGGAAAATGACCAGGGCCGGAGGCGACTCGCAACCGCTTACGGTAGATTCAGGCGTAATTTCTTTGTTCGCCTTCGCCTTGTATGTTGGTGATGCAGCGGGGACAGAGGGTGGGGTGCCGGGGGGAAGTTCCCACTTCCGGGCGATGGTGCCAGCAGCGGTCGCATTTCTTGTGGCTTGTGGGGCTGACGCGGACTTTCAGGCCGGGAATGTCGGTGGCGGCGGCGTCGCCGGGGGCCTTGTCCAGGGGGTGGAGAGTGGCCCGGGAGACGATGAGGGCGAAACGGAGCTCTTCGCCGAGTTCTGCAAGCTGGGCGAGGAGATCCGCTTCGGCGTAGAGATCCACTTCGGCGCTGAGGCTGGCGCCGATGGTCTTGTCGGCGCGCCTGGCCTCGAGTTCCCGGTTGAGGGCGGACTTGACCGCCATGATGCGGTTCCAGAAAGCATCGCTGAAGCGGGCTTCGGCTTCGAATCCCGGGCCGGGGCCTTCCATATCGGCGAGCAGCACCGAGGGAGGGCGGGCGCCGGGGATGTTTTCCCAGATTTCGTCGGCGCTGAAACTGAGGATGGGAGCCAGCATGGGGGCCAGCATTTCGAGAATGTGGTGCATGGCGGTCTGGGTGGAGCGCCGCGCCAGGCTGTGGGTTTGGGTGGTGTATTGGCGGTCCTTGATGATGTCGAGATAGAAACCGCCGAGCTCGATCACGCAGAAGTGGTGAACCTGCTGGTAGATCGCGAGAAAATTGTACTCGTGGTAGTGCGCGATGACCGCCTGCCGGAGCAGGTCGGTGCGGCGCACGATCCAGTGGTCGAGGGCGAGCAGTTCGACCGGGGGAACACCATGCTGTTCGGGCGCAAAGCCATTGAGGTTGGCGAGCATGAAGCGGGCGGTGTTGCGGATGCGACGGTAGGCGTCGGCCACCTGGCGGAAAATCTCGTCGGAAACCGCCATTTCGCCACGGTAATCGGTGGCGGCGACCCACAGCCTGAGGATATCGGCGCCGTACTTCCTGAAGATTTTTTCCGGGGCCACGGTATTGCCCAGGGATTTGGACATCTTGCGGCCTTCGGCGTCCACGAAAAATCCATGGGTCAGCACCTGCCGGTATGGCGCGCCGCCATACATGGCCATGGCGGTCTTGAGTGAGGACTGGAACCAGCCCCGGTGCTGGTCGGAACCTTCGAGATACAGATCGGCGGGCCAGGCGAGTTGTTCCCGCCGGCGCAGCACCGAGAAATGCGTCACGCCCGAATCAAACCAGACGTCCAGGGTATCGGTGACCTTGCGATACTGTCCGGCTTCGTCTCCCAGCAGGTCCGCCGGGTCGAGATCATACCAGGCGTCGATGCCGGCCTCTTCGATCCGCTGCGCCGCCTGCTCGAAAAGTTCTTCGCTGCGCGGGTGCGGTTCGCCGCTGTCCCGGTGCATGAACAGGGTGATGGGGACGCCCCAGGCGCGCTGGCGCGAGATGCACCAGTCGGGGCTGCCGCGCAGCATCAATTCCATCCGCGCCCGGCCCCAGTCGGGGATCCACTCGATACCCGCCACGGCGTCGAGCGCCGAATCCAGCAGGCCGCCCTCTTCCATGCTGATGAACCATTGCGGCGTGGCGCGGTAGATCAGCGGAGTCCTGGTGCGCCAGCAATGGGCGTAGCTATGGCTGATGCGATCTTCGCAGACGAGTCTGCCGTTCCCCTTCAGCACCGCCACGATCTCCGCGTCCACCTTGTAGACATGCCGGCCGGCAAAGCGGCCCGCGGCTTCGAGAAATACGCCGTGATCGTCGACGAGGTTGAGGGTGCCCAGGCCGTATTCCCGACCGGTATTGAAGTCTTCGATACCGTGATCCGGCGCGGTATGCACGGCGCCGGTGCCGGATTCGGTGGTGACATGATCGCCAAGCACGATGGGCACACAGCGGTCGTAGAAAGGATGTTCGAGCCGCCGGGATTCGAGCCGGGCGCCCTTGCAGCTTGCCAGCACCTGGTATTCTTCGCAGCCATAGCGCGCCATGACTTCCGCCGCCATCTCCGCGGCGATCACCATCAACTCCGGCCCGTTCCCGGACTCGCAGCGGATCAGGGCGTAATCAAGGTTGGCGTGGAGGCAGACCGCCTGATTCGCCGGCAAGGTCCAGGGGGTGGTGGTCCAGATGACCACGGATACCGGCAAGTCCGGGCTGGCCGCGCCAGCGCCGTCAAAGCAGGCGAGCAGGGCTTCGCGCTCCGCCGCGGCAAAGCGCACATCGATGGAATACGAGGTCTTGTCCCTGAATTCGACTTCGGCCTCGGCCAGTGCCGAAGCGCCCACCACGCTCCAGTACACGGGCTTGTAACCCCGCACCAGATGGCCGTTGGCGACGATACGCCCCAAGGCGCGAACAATATCCGCCTCGGTCTGGAAATCCATGGTGAGATAGGGATTGTCCCAGTCTCCCAATACCCCGAGGCGGATGAATCCCGCCTTTTGCCGCTCGATCTGCCCCGCGGCGTAGTCGCGGCAGGCGCGACGGAACCCGGCATGGCTGATCTTCCGCCCCGCCTTGCCTTTCTTCTTCTCCACATTGTGCTCGATGGGCAGGCCGTGGCAGTCCCAGCCCGGCACATAGGGCGCGTCGAAACCGGTCATCTGCCGGGACTTGACCACGATGTCCTTGAGGGTCTTGTTGATGGCGTGACCCAGGTGCAGGTCGCCATTGGCGTAGGGCGGGCCGTCGTGGAGCACGAAGCGCGGGCGGCCGGCGTTCTTGCGGCAGATCGCCCGGTAAAGATCCAGCTCCCGCCACTTTTCCAACCGGGCGGGTTCGCGGTTCGCGAGATCGCCCCGCATGGGGAAATCGGTGTGGGGAAGATTGAGTGTGTCCTTGTACTGGCTCATAGTCTGGATGTCGGCAGGTTTAGTGATTTTCAGCAGGCGACAGCAGTTCCCGGGTGTGCGCCACGTCTTCGGCCATGCGTTCGCGCAGGGCTTCCAGGGAATCGAATTTTTCCTCGTCGCGCAGTTTGTGGCGAAATCGCACTTCAATGGTTTCACCATAGAGCGCGCCGTGGAAATCCAGCAGATGCGCTTCCAGCAAAAGCTTGCCGGCTTCGCTCACCGTGGGGCGAGTGCCAATGCTTGCCGCCGCCGGATGGCTCTCGCCACGGACAATCGCTTCCGCGGCGAATACTCCCTGGAGAGGCGGCCGGTTCGGGCCAAGTTCCAGATTGCAGGTGGGGTAGCCCAGCCTGACCCCGAGCTGCTCGCCGCGCACCACCTCGCCGCGGATGCTCCAGGGCCTCCCGAGCAGTCCTTCGGCGAGCTTGAAATCGCCCGCCGCCAGGGCTTCCCGCACCCGGGTGCTGCTCACGCGGCGGCCGTCGATATCGCGGTCCCGGGCGCGGTGCGGCGTGAAATCGAACTCCCTGCCCATTTGCTCCAGCAGTGTGAAATCGCCTTCGCGGCCACGGCCAAAGCGGAAATCCCCACCGATGATCAGGGCTGCGATGCCAAGACCCCGCACCAGAATTTCCCGGACGTAGCCCCTGGCCGGCGTCTGGCTCATGGCCTGGTCAAAGCGCAGCACATGACAGTGATCCACGCCATGGCTTTCCAGCAGGCGCAGTTTCTCGTCGAGTTCGCTGAGCCGGGCCGGACACTCGCGCAGGCCGCCGGCGAAAAATTCTTCGGGATGGGGTTCGATGACCACCGCAAGCGTCGGCAACTCCAGGTCCCCGGCCTGCTCCCGCAGTTGCTCGATGATCAACTGGTGGCCAAGATGGACACCGTCGAATTTGCCTATGGTGGCGACGCATCTGCCGTGGACCGGCAAAAAACGGCTGGCGTCTTCAAAAACGTTCACGGTGGGATGCTGGCCCGAAAAAGGGCGGGATTATAACGTCTTTCCGGGCTCAGTCCTTGTGATGGCGAAGCCCCGCAAGGCCGCGACGCAGCAGAATCCGCGCAATGGCGAGCAGGCAGGGAACGACCACCACCACGCCGATCAGCAGATTCACCACGGAAATCGTGTCGGGCATGCTCGCCATCATGACCATATTGCCAATGGTGACCGCGGCAAGGGCGGCGAGGGCCAGAGCGCCGAGAATCTGCAGCAGGGCGAGCAGTCTGTTCATCCCGCCGAGGCAAGCTCCGTGAGCTTGTGCGTTGCGTAGAACTGCCGGTAACCATCGGCGCCCATGAAGCGGGTCAGGGTCTTGGGCGCCGTGCGGCGCGCATCGACGATGATCAGGCCTTCCAGGGAATTGTTGAAATCCGGGTGGATATTGAAGCAGACCATACGCCCATTGAGCGACAGATAATGCCGCAGCAGCACCGGCACCGCCTTGCCCGGGTCGCAGCGGCCGATCAGGCGGCCGAGCATCTTGATGTTGACGAGTTCCCTCAGCATGTCCTCGGACCAGGGCCGGTGGCCGATGCGATGCGGCGTGATCGGCTTCACCAGGGGCACGAATTCGCTGGCCTGGAAATGGGTCAGCAGAGTATCGGCAATCAGCGCCCGGGCGAGATCGCTGTACTCCCGGGATATGCTCACCGAGCCGAACAGGGTGTGGTACCGGGGCCGGTCCACGAGAACCCGGCCGATGCCGCGCCACAGCAGGTTGAGGGAATCCGGGCGCCGCTGGTATTCGGGATGGATGAAGGAACGGCCCATTTCAATGGCGGCGCCGAGTTGCCTGATGAAGGCATTGTCGTACTTGTACAGCGAGCGGCTGTACAGCCCCCTGACACCGTGCTCGCGGACGATTTCATCGACGAGCCCCACCCGGTAGGCGCCGGCGATGCGGACCCTGTTCTTGTCCCAGAGAAACAGGTGCAGGTAGTGCGGATCGAACTGGTCCGAATCCCGGGTCATTCCGGTGCCTTCGCCCACGGCGCGGAAAGTGACCTCCCTGGCCACCGCGATGAGTTCCATGATGATGCCGAGGCGCCCGTGGGGCGCGCAATAGACATCGAATTCCTCGTGTTCGATGAGCCGGAATTCGGCAAGGCTCGCGATCGCGCCGGCGACTTCGGCGCTGCTCGTGGCGGCGCAGATCTCCGCCACGTCGCTGGTGAACCGCTCCGGGGAAGCCTCGCGCCGGCTCGACAGCGCCTCGGTGCTGACCCGCAGGTATTCGGTGATGGCCCCGGGTTTTTTCAGCAGGCGCAGTTCCTGGGCGAGCACGGGTTTGCCAAAGGTCAATTCGAGGCGGAATCCTTTCTTGTTGGCGAGTTGCCGCGGCAGCAGCAGGGTGCGGAGGCGTGGATGAATCAGGCCGGCAAGATAAAAACCCGCGCTGTTATGGCCATCCACATGCACTGGCACACAGGCGCATTGATGGCGCTTGATCAATTGTCCGGCGAGGCGGTTCCACTTGCGGTCCGCGATGCGCCGCACGCGCAGTTCGATGGCCGACACCATGCCCGCGGGAAAGATCAGTACCGCGCCGCCGGCGCCAAGATGCTTATGCACCTGCTTGACGCCCTTGACGTTGCCGCCGGCGGCGTCCGCAGACAATACATCGACGCCGATGAAAAGCGGCGCAAGTTCGGGAATGCGGCGCAGCAATTCATTGGTGAGCACTTGCAAGTCGGGGCGGATGCGCAGCAGGATTCTGGCGAGGGCAATGCCTTCCAGGCCGCCCAGCGGGTGGTTGGCGACGATCAGCAGCGGGCCTTCCCGGGGAATCTGTCCGAGATGCTGCTCATTGCCCACGCCGAGGCTGACGCCGAGGGAATCGAGAGTGTACTGAAGAAAGTCTTCCGGATCGAGATCCCTGGGCCGGGCGTCGTAGATGTCGCCTAGTTCACTGAGGCCGAACAGTTTTTCGGTGAGCGCCGAAAGTATCCGGGGCCTGAAGTTCAGCCGACAGGGATTAGTCATTGACTGGATACCGCTTCACCAGTTGCAATTCATGGCGCCAGGCCCGGTACAGCGGCCACAAGCCGGGCGGTTCGCAGCCGCGCCTCCTGTTCTCAAGGCCAAGTGTAAAGAGCGTGCGATATTGCTGCAACAGGGTTTCCACAGCATCGAAAAATCCGGTTTGCCGGTCCCAGATATGAATCGATTCCGAGCTTGCGCCATTGATCTCGACAATCTGCAGGTCGCGTCCCGCCCGCAGACTGTCCACATCGCGGAACTTGAGGTCGAGGCGACCGTAATAGAAGCCGGGGATGTCGTCGAAAATACGGTCCAGGGCCTCGGTCAGCTCCCGGCTGATGAGATGGCCGCCATCGCGGAAAACCGCGCCGCGACAGTGGCTGGCGGAGAACACCAGGCGGTGCGGCCTGCCTTCGGGAATGATTTCCCGCCAGCGGCCGGCATTGCGTTCCTGATAGAGGCGCAACAGGCCGCCGGCCCGGGGGTCCGCGGCCACGAGTTCGGCGAGGGTGTGGACGCCGTCGCCCACCACATAGGGGGTGTATTTCAGGGTCAGCGAGGTGATTTCCCCTGTTTCGATCTTTGGGTCGCGGACGTAGAAGACGCCGGCTTCGGGCTCATAATCGGACAGTTTCTGCAGGAGGATGGCGGCGCCCGGGGGGAACTGCTTCAGATAGGAATCGAGGGAGCGGCTGTCCGGCAGGAGTTTTACGCCGGCGCCCCGACAGCCTATGTCGGGCTTGGCGACGATGGGGAAATCGAGGCCGGACTTTTTCATGGCAGCGAGTGTTTGTTCGAGAAATGCGGGTTGGGTGGTTTCTGTTTGGCTGGTGACATGCTCGGGGCTGGGAGCGGGGTTGGGGGATTCTGGTTGGTTGGCGGAATGTTCGGGGCCGGGACCGCGAGGGGGCACGGAACCCTCCCGGCTGGCGCCGGGTCCCTTCCATGCCCCCTCACGTTCCCTCTGTGGCTCCGATGAGGCTGATTCCCCACTGGGTTCTGATAGGTACTCGCCCTGCGATTGGGGAGGTTGGGTGGTTGGGGTGGTGATTGTAATCCAGGGGAGGATGGACTGGTTGGCGGATTGGCCGGCGAGTTGGAGGATGGCGGATTTGGGGACACCCGCCATGCCGGACAGGGGAACGGCGGGGTTGGCGATGAGCGGCAGGCTCATGCTGCGGTGGCGCAGGCCGAGGAGCAGGCATTGGATGGCCACAGGAAGATACATCAGCCAACTGGGCCAGAACTCGAAAAAGGAAACCGAGCGCCCGCCAAGGTCAAGGGCTGGCATGCCTTCCGGGACGTAGGCGGCTGGTTCGGGATTTTGCTGTATCGAAACCCTGGTCAAGACCCGCGCCCGCTGAAGTTTGATCGGCTGGACTCAATTCGCCCCGGGGGCCGGGATTATCTCATTCGTGAAACCACGCGGCAACGCGACGGCTACCAGGTCAACAGGTTTCTTGTCACTCTGCGCGGAGCGGAGCACCCCACCCCGTCATTCTGCGCGGAGCGAAGCGGAGTCGCAGAATCCCATGCGGGGATACCGTGAATGTGTTTTTGCCATCCATGGCGCGACCGATCAGGTTTCGCCAATCCCCGGTCTCGCCATCCTTGGCGAGCCGTTCGACCCTCAAAGAGCTTCGCTCTTTGTCGGCTGCGCCGACCGGGAACTTGCCTTCGGCCCGGATGGTGCCTGCCGTCCCTGGCGCGGCTTTTGTGGTTTCGCCGAACCCCGGTCCCGCCATCCTTGGCGAGCCGTTCGACCCTCAAAGAGCTTCGCTCTTTGTCGGCTGCGCCGACCGGGCCTCACCCACCATAATAGGCATCTGCATCTCCGGCGAAGGTGAAGTCGTCGGCGTCTATTTGGTCCATCTTGACGTCGTACAGGGTGATGGAGTTCTCGTCGTCGAGTTTTATCCTGGTTACGGGTCTTCCGCCCAGGCTTCCCAGGGAGGTGGTCTCGCGGATCTCCAGGTCCGAAAATCCCGATATGCCGCTATAGCCGGAAACGTCGATCTTGTCGTTGCCGCCTTCCTTGGCGAAGTTGAAGATCGTGTCCTTGCCGCTGCCGGGGGCGAAGACAAAGCGGTCATCCCCGCTGCCATCGTAGAGCCAGTCGTTGCCCGCGCCGCCGATCAGGGTGTTGTTGCCCTCGATGCCGCCGACAATGTCGGCGTCGGCGCCGCCGTCCAGGAAATCGTTGCCGGCGCCGCCCCGCAGGATGTCCGTACCGGCGTTGCCTTCCAGATAATCGTCGCCCGCGTCGCCGTTCAACTCGTCATCGCCTTCGCCGCCGTACATCCTGTCATTGCCGGCGCCGCCGTGCATTTCGTCCTTGCCGTCGCCGCCATGCATACTGTCGCGATCACCCCCGCCCCGCAACACATCATCACCCTGATATCCCCGCAGGTAGTCCTGGCCGGAGGTGCCGGTCAGCTCGTCATCGCCGCGGGTGCCGGGGCCCAGCAGGAATACATGCTTGATGGTTTCAAGGGTTGTCGAGTCGAAGATCTGGGTCGACTGCAGACGGAGGATTCCGCCATCCCACTCCCGGAGGTCGATTTCGATCGTCAAGCCCGACGCATTCCTGAAATCATTGTAGGTCTTGATGTTTTCCTTGAGTTCCTCCCAGGCGATGTCCGTGCCGAAGTCCGTCAGGTCGATGGTGTCCTGCCACACATTGAACTCCCGGACCCAGTCGATGCCGCCATTTCCCGGCTTGACGATATAGTTGTCGGCGCCCCATTCCGAAACGAATTTCTCTCCTCCCTCTTTCTTGAATGTCCAGTTTCTTGCCATGATCGAATCCTCCCGCAATCCGGTGTGCTGTCCCGATTGCCATGGAACACAGCATAAGCGCGAACTCCAACACTCGCAATTACCGAATTCTTATCGCCCCCCCAACTATTTCTAATGGGAACTTCTGTCAGTCCATTTCGCGAATGGCGCGGCGAAGGTATTCGACGGCGTCGGAGACGGGGCGGCCTTCCACGTCCACGATGCGGTTGGCCTCGCGCATGATTTCGTCGGAGATGCGACCGGCGGCGGTGGACAGCGCGGCGGAGAACGCGGGGTTCCGGGCCGCCTCGCCGGAGGCGAGCAGGAAGCCATCATAGGGCAGCATGGCGTTGCGGGGGTCTTCGAGCACGAGCAGGTCGAAGTGGGCGATTCTGCCGTCGCTGGTATAGGCGGTGATCAGGTCCACCTGGCCTTCATCGACGGCGGTGTACATGAGGGTGGTGTCGAAAGTGAGTTTCCGCGCGAAATCGATGCCGTAGGCGTCGCGCACCGAGATCCATTCCGGGCGGCCGAAAAATTCCAGATCGCCCCCGGCGACCAGTTCCCGGGCGATGGGGATCAGGTCCTCGATACTGTTGACGCCGAGTTCCCGCGCCCGGTCCCTGCGCATGGCGAGTGCGTAGAGGTTCTGAAATCCCGCCGGACCAATGACTTTCATGCCGGCGCTGGATTCCACATGGTCGATGACTGCCTCGAGCACCGCGGCGCGGCCGGGATTGTCGCTGCGGTTCATGACATTGGCCCAGACCGTGCCGCTGTATTCGAGATAGGCGTCCACCGTATTGTTGGCGGTGGCTTCAAAGATGACCTGGGTGCCGAGGCCGAGGCGTTGCTCGACGCGAAAGCCCGCCGCTTCGAGTTCCGCGGCAAGCAGGCCGGCGATGATGTGCTGTTCGGTAAAACCCTTGCCGCCAACGGTAAAATCGGCTTCCGGCTCCGGCAGCAGGCTCCAGGCCGAGACGCCGAGCCCCAGCGCCAGCGCGCCGCCGACCATGGCGAATACCTTGCGATAGCTTCCCGCGGCGGCTTCGTTGTTGCGGTTTTCGGCCAGCCACTGCATGCCTCCGATGATGGCGTCGAGAATGACCGCCATGACCGCGGCGGCGATGCTGCCCACGGTGACAGCGACGAGATTGCGGGTTTGCAGGCCGGTGAAAATGTAGTTGCCGAGGCTGGTGGCGCCCACCAGGGTGGAAAGCGTCGCCAGACCCACGGTCCAGACCGCGGCGGTGCGGATACCGGCGATGATGACCGGCAAGGCCAGGGGCAGGCGCACCCGGGTGAGAATCTGCCCGGGGGACATGCCGATGCCACGGGCGGCTTCCACCACGTCTTCGGCCACGTTCTCCAGCCCGGTGACGGTATTGCGCACAATGGGCAGCATGCTGTAGAGCAGCAGGGCGATCAACGCCGGCAGCAGGCCGATGCGACCGCCGAGGGCCGCCACGGTGAGAGCCAGAATCGCCACGCTGGGAATCGTTTGCAGCACGCTGACAAAAACCAGCAGGGGGCGCTTCAGCAGGGGCTGCCGATTGGCGAGCACACCCAGGGGAACGCTCACGGCGATGCCAAGGCCCAGGGCGATCAGGGTCAGCAGCAGATGTCCTTCGAGATAGGCCGGCAGCAGCAGCAATTGTTCGCGCAGATTGTCATTCATCGGATGGTGGCAAGTGAATGCCGAAGGGGGCTGGCTTCGGGCTGAATCAGGCGATCCAGGCGGATGGCTTCCTGTCGCGGCATTTCCACCATTTCGCTGACGTATTCGTGCTCCGGGGACTCCAGCAACTGCCTGGGGGCGCCCACCTGCAATACCTTGCCCTGCTTCATGACCGCGATGCGGTCCGCAAGCAGCAGGGCTTCCATCATGTCGTGGGTAACCAGAATGACCGTGAGGCCGAGTTTTTGCTGGATCGAACGAAACTCGTCCCGGAGCTGGCCGCGGGTGACCGGGTCCAGGGCGCCGAAAGGCTCATCCATGAGCATGATATCCGGCGCCGCGGCGAGAGCCCGGGCGACCCCCACCCGCTGCTGCTGGCCGCCGGATAGCTGGGCCGGATTGCGGTCGCCGTACTCCCCGGCGGGCAGGCCCACGAGTGCAAGGGCTTCATTGCAGCGTTGCCGGGTCCTGGCCTGGCTCCAGCGCAGCAGCCGGGGCACTGCCGCGACGTTTTCCATCACGCTGTAGTGGGGAAAGAGTCCGATTCCCTGGAATACATAGCCGATATTCCGCCGCAGGGCCTGCGGGTCGCTGGCCGTGACGTCCCGGCCATGGAGAAGAACCTGCCCCTCGTCAGGTTCTTCCAGCCGGTTGATCATCTTGAGGGTGGTGGTCTTGCCGCAGCCCGAGGCGCCGATCAGGCCGAGCAGTTCGCCTCTGGCCACTTCGAGGCTGACACCGCCGACCGCGAAGGTCGCGCCCTGGTCATAGCTCTTGCTGACGCCGCGTAGCTCGATCACTGGGACAGCATGTCCGTGGTACGGAAAGCCGCGATGCTAACAGATTCCGCTCCCGGCTTTTCCGTCATCCCGCGCGCGTCGCCTTCGTCACCCTGCGCCCCACCCAGGCCAATCCGCCCGCCCCACCCGCGTCATTCTGCGCGCAGTCGCAAAATCCTGGACGAGATTCCATGACCGCGCACAAGATGAAATCGATTTATCTCCGTCCCCGTTCGTGGAAATCTTCGAGTTCGTCGATGTCGAAACGGCGGCCGAGAGCGCTGATATCATCAATGCTGATATCGCCGACGATATTTCCCAGCACCATTTCGCCGTCGTCGGAGACCACCATCAGGGCGATACCGTAGATGACTTCCTCGTCATTGGAAAAGCGCAGGAAGATGTCCACCTGATCGTCTTCTTCCCGCACCCGCACCACGCGCTCCCAGCCGGCGTCATCGAGGTCCGACGAAATCTGCTCCATATTGTTCGCCAACTGCCCCATATCGCCGGCGATGTCCTCATAGACGTTGAGCCGAATGTTCAGCAGCCGCGACACGAAATTGACCGCCTCGGAATCATCCTGGGGAATCGTTTCGGTGATCAGCCTGAGCAGGGGTTCGCGCAGGGTGACCTCCACCACGGGTTCGGCTTCGATGAGGCCATAGAGGGTGGAAAAATCCACATAGCCCGGATGCTCCTCGGCGGCGGCGGCAAATGCGCTGCAGGCTGCGAGGGCCCAGGCTGAAAGGAATTGTCTTGTTGCTTTCATGATTGCTCTCCTTGAGGGGATATTATGCCGGCGCTAAATCGGATCATTGATAGCGGGCGCGGCGTCGCCGCTGTCCGCATTGTCGATGGAAAGCGCGGGCATGCTGATGACCGGCAGGTTGATCATCCTGTCGCCGAGCCGGGTACGCATGGATTCGGTGATTTCGTTCAAGGTCTGGATCGTGACGTTGAGGTCTTCAATGGCCACGATCAGTTCCTCGCGCGAATACTGTTCGGTATCGGTCATACGGGGAGTCTGGACAATCGGCGGCGACGGCGAGTCCTGGGGCGATGACGGGCTGAATTGCAGCCATATCGCCACCGCCGCCAGCGCGGCAAAGGCCGGCGCCGCCAGCCGCCAGGCCGGCGCCGGGAAAGCCGTGTCGGCCAGGTTCCGCAATCGCTCCGCAAGAGAGACCCGCTTGCGGAGGGTTTGCCGGTAAACATTCGCAAGCAGTTCCGCCGGCATTTCGGGCCGGGGCATGTCGAGCATGGCGTCATGCATGGCCCGGGCGAGCAGATATTCGCGGCCGCTATCGGGGCAGGAATGGATCTGATCCAGCAGCTTCCGCTGTTCCTGTGGTTCCAGTTCCTGGTCAAGCAGATTGTCAATCCGCATCTGCAAAATGCTGCTTGTGATCTTGTCGTTGTTGCTCATGGTTTTACCCGCTGCTGTACCGCGCCGCCTGCAGCGGCGGCGGCTGGTCGTGATTGCCTGGGCTGCCGGCGGCCGCGCCCCGCCCCCGGTCCCGCCCGATGCCATGGACCCGGCTGAACATGCGCCGCAGTTCCTCGTTGTCGCGCAGTTTTCCGCGGCCGCGGTGAAGATAGACTTTCACCTGGCTTTCGCTCAGTTCCAGCGCACCCTCGATGTCGGCGTAACTCATGCCCTGGATGTCGCGCAGAATCAGCAGTGAACGGAATGGCTCGTCCAGGGCCTGGATCGATTCGAGCAGGGCCCGGCGCAGGCGTTCCCGATCCCGGGACTCGCCCTGGTCCTGCTGGCCGGTCTGGTGCGGCGCCCCCGCCTGGTCTTCCGGTTCGATGCGGTAATCCACCCGGGAATCGATGAGTTGCTGGCGGCGGACGTGATCCACCACGGCATTGCGGGTCACCCGCATGAGCCAGGCCAGAATCTTGTCCGGGTCGATGGACCGCCAGTGCCGCCAGAGCTTGATGAGCACTTCCTGGCTAATGTCGTCAGCGTCCTGCCTGTTGCGCAAGCTGTAGCAGGCAAAGGCGTACACCCTGGGTCCGAATTGTTCCACCGCTCGCTGGTATTCCGTGTTCATATGCCCTGCAAGACGAAACCGCCCGGCAAAGGTTACCACTGCGGCTCCCTCTCCATCTTTGCCTGCCGGCTTGACTGCGTGATAGAGTCGGACGCGCTCATAGTCGGCGCGGTTGACCCGGTAACTGGAGACGAACCATGAAACTGATCGTTGCAATCATCAAACCCTACAAGGCGGACGATGTGCGGGAAGCCGTCTCCGAGCTTGGCGTCAGCGGCATGACCCTGACCGAAGTCAAGGGTTTCGGGCGGCAGAAGGGCCACACCGAGCTGTATCGCGGCGCCGAATACGTGATCGATTTTCTGCCCAAGGTCAAGCTTGAGATCGTGGCGCCCGACGCGCTCGCCGACCAGGTGGTGGAAGCGATCTGCAAGGCGGCCAACACGGGCAAGATCGGCGACGGCAAGATTTTCGTCAGCAGCCTGGAACAGTCGATCCGCATTCGCACCGGCGAAACCGGCGACGATGCGCTGTAGGAGAAGACCCGCGGTTTCCGCCACGATGCGATAAAGGTGAATGCAATGAACCCCTCCCCCCGATGGTCCCCATGGCTGCTGGCGCCCGCCTGCGCCCTGCTGCCCGGCCTCGCTCTGGCCCAGGATGGCCTCAATGCCGCCAATACTTCCTGGATTCTCACCTCCACCGCTCTGGTGCTGTTCATGACCCTGCCGGGGCTGTCGCTGTTTTATGCCGGCCTGGTGCGAACCCGTAACGTGCTGTCGGTGCTGATGCAATGCTTCTCCATCGCCGTGGTGATTTCCATCCTCTGGCTGCTGCTGGGCTACAGCATCGCCTTCGGCCCTTCGGAATCCGCCTGGTGGGGCGGGCTCGGCAAGGCTTTTTTCCGGGGCGTCGGGGTCGATTCGCTGGCGGGGGACATCCCTGAAACCGTGTTCGCCGCCTTCCAGATGACCTTTGCCATCATCACGCCGGCACTGATTGTGGGCGCCTTTGTGGAGCGAATCCGCTTCGGTTCCATGCTGGTCTTCTCCCTGCTCTGGGCGCTGCTGGTGTATTTTCCCGTGGCGAACTGGGTCTGGGGCGGCGGCTGGCTGGGCGCAATGGGGCTGATCGATTTCGCCGGCGGCACCGTGGTGCACCTCACCGCGGGCGTTGCGGCGGTCATCCTCGCCCTGGAACTCGGCAAGCGCCAGGGCTTTCTCACGGCGTCCGTGGTGCCGCACAATCTCACCATGAGTTTTACCGGCGCCGCCATGCTGTGGGTGGGATGGTTCGGCTTCAATGCCGGCAGCGCCCTGGCGGCGGACGGCGCGGCGGGCATGGCGCTGTTTGTCACCCATACTTCGGCGGCGGCGGGAGCGCTGACCTGGATGGCGCTGGACCGGATCAAGTTCGGCAAGGCCAGCGGCCTCGGCGCCATCACCGGCATGGTGGCCGGACTGGCGACGATTACGCCGGCGGCGGGTTCCGTGGGCCCCATGGGCGGCCTGCTGCTCGGGCTCATGGGCGGCGTGATCTGCTACTTTGCGACGATCTACATGAAGCAGCGGCTCAAGATCGATGACTCGCTGGATGTTTTTCCCGTTCACGGCGTCGGCGGCATCACCGGCACCCTGCTCGCCGCGGTGCTGGTTTCCGGCGGCCTCGGCATATTCAGCGGAACCGGCATGCCCGCCGACATGACCATGGGTTCGCAACTGATGGTGCAAGTCACCGGTGTCGTCGCCATCGGCCTGTACACCGGCGTGCTGACCTGGGTGATCGTGAAAGGGGTGGCCGCCACCATGGGCCTGCGGGTGGACGCCGACGAGGAGCAGATGGGCCTGGACATCACCGGGCACGACGAAAAAGGCTACTCGATGTGAAGCCCCGCCCTGCGGCGCCCTTCCAGCGAGACCCGCGACCGCGCGCAGTCGCATAAGGTTCTCAATACGAATAAGTCAATTCCACGCCGTACAGCCTTGGCACGGTGGTACCCGCATTATGGCGGAAAAATTCCGCCTCCCCCTGGCGAAGGATCTGCAGATTGGCCACATCGTCGAAGATGTTATTGACGAATCCGCTCACCACCCAGTTGCCGGCATTTGAAGTCCATGTGGCCCGCAGGTCGGTGCGGCTGTAGGCTTCGGCCTTTTCCGCCTCGGACTGGAAGGGCGAGAAATACACATCATCGGTCCAGCTGAAGATACCGAACAACTCCAGTTGCGAGCCGCCGGAAAGCGGGACCAGATAGCTGCCCCAGGCGGTGGCCTTTCCTTCCGGCACCTGCAGGAGCTGATTGCCATTGATGTTCTGGGTCAGGCTTTCAAACTCGGGATAGAGGGAGCCCGGCACATTGCTGTTGCTGCTGTCGCTGATCAGCAGGTCCGCACTGTACTCGCTGGGCGTGAAACTGAAATTGCCGCCGAGGGTCAGATTGCTGTTCACCAGCCAGAGCGCTTCCGCTTCGGCGCCCAGGACCCTGGCGCCGGGAGCTTCCAGCACCGATGTGGTGGTTCCGCCGATGGAGGTGACTTCGGTGCCGACGGTGTGAATGTTGTCGTAGTCGTAGAGATAGAACGAGCCGTTTATCCGCAGGGTATTGTCCAGGAAATCGGTCTTGTAGCCGATCTCGTAGGCAACCAGCTCTTCAGGATCATAGGTGGGCGTATTGCTGAAGAACACCAGATTGTACCCCCCGGAGCGGTAGCCCGAAGTCGCGGAAAAATAAATCAGCGCCGAATCGCTTACGTTCCAGTCGAGATTGATTCTCCCGGTGGTCTTGCGGTCGGTTCTCACGAAGGGGCGGTATACGCTCAGGGCGAAGGGAATGCCGCCATTGGTTACCTTTTCCGTGGGGACGATCATGTTGCCGTCCGCGTCCGCCACCAGACCGCCATTGATACGGTTGACCACGGCCAGGCCGCCGTACAGGGCGAGAAAGGAGGCGGCGCCGGTTTCCGAATAGCGCCACAGGTTTTCTTCCGCCGTCACCTGGTCTTCGGCGTAACGCACGCCAAGGGTCAGGTCGAAAGTCTCGTTGATGTTCCACACGCCCTGGGTATAGGCCGCGAAGGCTTCCCGCGCGGTCTGGGTGGCGTAGAGCAGGTCCGAACCGGCGGTTGCGGGGCCGTTGAGTACATTCAGGGCGGGATTGCTGCCGTCGTCGCCGTACCAGGCGGAGGTTTGCAGGTTGTTGCCGCCGCCATTGCGCTGGCAGGATTCCGCGGGGCTTGCCACGTTGCAGGATTCCCTGGCGCTGAACAGATTGACCATTGGCCTGCCCTGAAAGGCCAGGGTGGATGCGTTGATGCCGGCGAGACCCGGCGCGCCGATGGCGGCCGCCGCCGGCGCGCTCAGGGCCGTGTTGTCCTCGTAGGGGACGCGCATTCGCGAATCGGCCAGGGTGGAGTGAAAATCGCCGCGCTGATCGATGGTGGCGTCGTAGATGAAATAGCCCGAGGTGATCGATACCGAATCGCTGATGTCGTAGAAAGCCTGAATCTCATGGGAGGTGTAGTCGGCTTCGTGATTCACGTAGAACTGACGGTCATGGAACAGGCTCGCGGTATTGTCATCGTCGGTATTGCGCTTGTAGGTGAGTTCGTTGAAGCCGAACAGGTATTTCAATTCCAGACGGTCATTGACATCCCAGGAAGCGCTGAACTGCGTGCCCTGCTGCTCAAAGACTTCCCGGTTCAAGCCATTGGTTGCCGCGCAGAGGTCGTCTCCGTTGATTTCCCCCGGGAAAACGCAGGCGTTGTATCTGTCCGCGGTGGCGGGGGAAGTCATGTTGAAACCGTCCAGGGAGGCCGCGGCATTGAGAAAGCCGTTGAAATCCCCGAAGTCGATTCCCGGGCGGTTGCGCTGGGCCTGGTCGAGACTGCCCGTGGTGGGATTGACAAAAGTCAGGATGGGCTGGCTCTGGTCGTACCAGTTGTTGCTGTCGTAGTTGGCCATGTCGGTGTTGCCGGTATCGATAAGGCGGTAGCCGGGCACCAGGGCGTCGGTCGCGCGACGGGGGAGCCCTTCCTCGTTCAGCACCACGAGGCCGGCGCCATTGGCGCCGCCGAAGGAACGATCGATGGTCATGAAATTCTGTCGCAGATTCACCTCCACGGTATCGCTTGGCGTCCACCGGAACTGGCCCGCGACGTTTTCCGTGCCCAGGCCATCGATGGGATCGTGGCCGCCGATATCCTCCACAATGCCGTCGCGGTCGCGGAGGCTGAAATTCACCCGGGTGGACAAGGTGTCTTCAATCAGCGGCGTGTTGAACATTCCATACAGTTCGTTGGTGCCGAAATTTCCGAGAATGGATTTGACCGAATAATCCAGCTCGTCCCCGGGCGGGCTGTACAGCACGTTGATGGCGCCGCCCACGGCGTTGCGACCATACAGCGTGCCCTGGGGCCCGCGCAGAATCTCGATTCGCTCCACGTCCCAGAAGGTGGCGGCGGTGGCCGTCAGCAAGTCCTCGGAATAGATGCCGTTCATATAGGTGGCAACGCCCGGGTCACCCCCCAGGGCGCGAAAATTCCGGCCCACGCCCCGAATCGTGGAATCGTAGGGCTGGATCGTGGTTGCCGGAACGAAGTTCTGCAAATCTTCCTGATTACGGATGCCGAAGTCGTCAAGCGACTCGGCGGTAAGCGCGGTAATGGAAATGGATGTGTCCTGGATCGATGCTTCCCTGCGCTCCGCGGTCACGGTCACTTCTTCGATTCGCCTGACGCCATCGTCCTGGGCGGATGCCGCCAGGGGCGCCCAGGCCGCCACAAAAAGCGCCGCCGCGCCGATGAGCGAGCCGATTTTTCTTGCTTGATCTTCCATCTCCCGTCTCCTCAAGTTGTGCCATGTTGCCGTCAATTGATCCGGAACCAATCGCACAGTCGAGCATAATGGCATGGAGGCAACACAGTCAAAGAATTTTTTAAGCCCTGACCGCGGCTCAAAATTCACGAAATACGGTTACCGGATTCTCAACCGCCAGCAGCGGGGCGAATGCCTCGATTGCCTCTCACCGCGAAATGGCAGCATCAAAGTTTCTCACCATGGCGTCATGCTCCCGGCTTACCTGCTTTCCAGCAACTGGTAGATGCGGTTGATGGCCCTGGGGTCGGCGCCGGGGCCCTGGATCTGGGGAAAGTTGGCGGCGTGACGGGTCATGTCGATGATGGCGGCGGCTTCCGCGGGGGAAACGCCGCTCTCGCGCATCCCGGTCACTGTCTCCCAGAGGTCGCGGAGATAGGCCTGAAAATTGTCGATGGGCTCGCGGGAGCGCATGACCGGGCCGTGCCCCGGCAGCCAGACGTCAAAATCGAGTGACTTCAGCCCCTCCAGCGCAGCCGGCCATTCGTCCACGTGACCGTCGCCCATGTAAGCCAGACCCGGCAGCATCATGTCGCCGGTGAAGACGACTCTTTCCCCGGGCAGGAAGATCACCACGTCGCCGCCGGTGTGGGCGCGGCCGAAGTGATGCAACTGGATCTCCCGGCTGCCTCCCGCGACCACCTGGAACAGGGTCATCTTGCGGTCGAGGGTGATGTTCGGCGGCGTGGGCACGACTTCCCGGATCGCGTTCATGTAGTCGCTTTGCACGCGATGCCTTTCCTCCAGTTCGGCCCGGCGGCGCGGATCGTTCTCGCCGGCGGCCTGTTCCTCGAGTTGGGCGACGAGGGTCGGCACGGGGTCGGAGAAACTGCGGAAGGTGTTTTCTTCCAGCACATTGCCGATATCGCCGTTCAGTTTGGCGCGGGTGAATTCGTGGCCGATGATTTCGACGCCTTCGGGAAAGGCCTGGTTGCCGTGGGCGTGATCGAAATGGTAGTGGCTGTTGACGAGATAGCGTACGGGCTTGTCGGTGACTACCGGAATCGAATCGATCAGGGCCCGGGCGGCCGCGGGGGTGACGTGGGAATCGACGACGAGGGTATCGAACTCGCCGACGAGCACCATGGCGTTGCTCATGGTATGAACGGCGCCGGTACCCATGACGTGCCAGACGCCTTCGGCCACTTCCTCGAAGCGGTGGGTATCCGACTCCACCACCTGCTCCTGGGCGGCGATTTGTACGGCGGCGAGACCTGCGATCAGCAGGCCCAGGCGGCGTAATCCAGTCAACATGGTTTTCATCGGCGTTTCCCGTTGGTAAGGAATGGATTTTCTGCGGAAACATTAGCTTAGCTGCTGGTAACTGTAAACCGAACATTTGTGGCTTCGATCCGCCGCTGACGGGGTGGGTGTGTGCAGCGGACGCCGTAAACACATCCATGTGGGCTTCGGGCTCGACATCCTGTCTCGCATGCCCGCTGCACACACCCACCCCGCCAGCGGCTAACGCAGTGCGCGATTTGTAGATTGCTTGCCTTTGGATGTAGGGCTTGCATGGCGCCAGCCAGACGGCGACGGATCGAGGCCACTATTTTCGGATGTACGGGGCGGCGGTGGCTTGTTCTCTTAGCAGGTATTTCTGGACTTTGCCGGTGGAGGTTTTCTTGATTGGGCCCCAGACGACTTTCTTCGGCATCTTGAAGCCGGCCAGTTCGGAGCGGCAGTAGGCGACGAACTCCTGGTCGGTCATTTGTTCGCCGTCTTTCAGGCAGACGAAGGCGCAGGGGACTTCGCCCCATTTTTCGTCGGGCGAGGCTACCACGGCGGCTTCGAGGATCTTTGGGTGGCGGAACATTACGGATTCGAGTTCGAGGGAGGAGATGTTTTCGCCGCCGGAGATGATGATGTCCTTGGAGCGGTCCTTGATCTGGCAGTAGCCGTCCTCGTGCCAGACCGCGAGGTCGCCGGAATGGAACCAGCCGCCCCTGAAGGAAGCCTCGGTGGTGCGCGGGTTCTTGAGATAGCCCTTCATTACCAGGTTGCCGCGCATGAAGATTTCGCCCATGGATTTGCCGTCTTTCGGTACGGGCTGCAGGGTTTCCGGGTCCGCCACCATGAGTTCGTCCTGCAAGGGCGCGCGCACGCCCTGGCGCGCGAGCATTTCGGCGCGGCTGTCCACGTCGAGTTCGGCCCATTCGTCCTGGGGCTCGCAGACCACGCAGGGGCCGTAGGTTTCGGTCAGGCCGTAGGCGTGGACGACCTCGAAGCCCATGTTTTCCATGCCGGCGATTACCGCGGCCGGCGGCGCGGCGCCGGCGGTCATGGCGCTGACCGGGTGGTTGATTCCCCGGCGCAATTCCTCGCGGGCGTTGATCAGGGTGTTGAGTACCACGGGGGCGCCGCAGAAGTGGGTGACCTTGTGGCGCTTGATGGCGTTGAACATCTCCTCGTCGCGCACGTGGCGCAGGCAGACGTTGACGCCGGCGACGACGGCGAGGCTCCAGGGGAAGCACCAGCCGTTGCAATGGAACATGGGCAGCGTCCACAGGTATACGGGATGCGCGGTCATTTTCCAGCACAGCACATTGGAAACCGCATTCAGATAGGCGCCGCGATGGTGGAATACGACGCCCTTGGGGTCGCCGGTGGTGCCCGAGGTGTAATTGAGGGTGATGGCCTGCCATTCATCCTCGATCTGGAAGCAGCGGTAGTCCGGGTCGCCCCTGGCGATAAAGGCTTCATAGTCCTGCTCGCCGAGCAGTTCGCCGCCCTGATAGTCTGGGTCGTCGATATCGATCACGAGGATCTCATGCTCCACCAGTTCCAGCGCCGCCTTGATGGTGGCGCTGTGTTCCCGATCGGTGAACAGCACCCTGGTTTCCGCATGGCCGAGAATGAAGGCGATGGCTTTGGGGTCAAGACGGGTATTGAGTGCGTTGAGCACGGCGCCGATCATGGGCACGCCGAAATGGGCCTCGAAGGTTTCCGGCGTATTGGCGCCCATGAAGGAAACCGTGTCGCCCTTGCCGATACCGATCCGGGCCAGGCTTGATGCGAGCAGGCAGCAACGCGCATAGGTCTGGGACCAGGTGTAGGTCGTGTCGCCGTGGATGATCGAGGTCCGGTCCGGGTATACGCCGGCGCAGCGCTCGATGAAGCTCAGGGGCGTCAGATGCGCGAAATTGGCCGCATTCCGGTCGAGGAATTGTTCGTAGATTTTTTCCCGATTCATGTAGAGATTTTCCCGACTTCGTTCCAGTTCACAGGAAATCCATATCCCCGGCGGTGAGCCACCAGGCGCCGGCGGGAAGTTTCGCATCCGGGCCGGGGTTCCAGGCATTGAAGGGTATCTCAATACCCAAATTCTTCACAATGCGGCCCTGCCAGCCCAGCCGCCGGACCCAGGCCGCGGTAAGCCACATCACCAGCGCGCCCGGCTCCGGGCGGGTTTCAACCCAGCCTCTTGCCGCGCCGGCGGCATGGTCCATGCTTGCCAGGGGGGCCACCAGATCCATCAGCAGCCACTGTTCCTCGTGGCGTTTCAGCACGACAATGGCCCTGGCCTTGCCGGCCTGTCGCAGCAACAGCGGAAAATAGCTCGCTCCATGGGGGTGGCTGGCGTAGCGCCACGCAAGATAGGCGCCATGGCGCTTGCCTATGACGCCGTTGCGGAAGTCCCGGCGCATGGCCTGCCAAAGCTCGTTTACGGCTTTTTCGTGGGTTGGCTGTTCCGGGACCAGCGGCTCGATTTGCCAGTTGACGGGCGGCGCTTCGGACTTGGAAATCGCCAGTTCCACATAGTCGTCCACCTTGCCGTACAGGCCGAGACGCATGGCGGTTTTCATCACCGGCTTGTTGGGGAAGCCGAAACCGAGCGCATGCTTGACGGTATAACCGATTTCCCGCTCGAACAGCGTTGCGGTGAGATGGAAATACAGGCTGTTGCGGCCGTATTGGCGCCGCACCGCCGGCTTGACCATGACGTCACAGCCCTGGAATGCGAGCTGGTCCCGCCCGAAATAATCGATCTCCCGCGCCACCCCGCCATAGTGGGCGATGACCGGACCTCCAGGCTCATGCCGGGCCACGATGGCCGTGCCCTTGCCCGCCCCGTATTTCCAGCGCCACAGGGCAGGGTCGAATTCGGTATGGAAGCTTTCCCGGAATATTTCCGCAACTTCTTCCGGTTCGAAAGAAGTCATATCGCCGAGTTCGAGTGCGCTCCAGGGGCCACCGGAAGAAGCATCGAGATCGAAAACAAAGCACCCGAAACGCCTGTGGCCGGAATCGAACTCCGCCGCCAGCGCGGCCAGTTCCCGGGCAAGATCGTCCATGGCGTCGGCGGAAACAGCCTGTCGCCTGGTTTTCATGCCTTGCAGCCAGGCCGCCGGAGGAAACCGGCATCTTGCTGCTTCGGGCGCAAACCATTGCCGCGCCCGGGCAATCGAGTGCCGCGCCTGGTCAGTCCAATCCACCTGATCGATCAACTGGAATCCCAGCCGGCTCGACAATTGCAACAGGGAAAATTCCGTGGGCAGGTCCGACTTCAGCATAGTCTCCACATCCCGCAGGAACTCACCGGCGATTATCAACCTGCCGCCATCTCGCAGCAGGCCCCGGGCGCGGCATAACAGGCCCGTCTGTTCGAGATAGTGGTAGGTTCCACCGCTGACGATGCAGTCCCAGGGCGCCGGCCCGGATGCCTGAGCTTCGTCATCCAGCCCATGTATTATTCGCCAGTCCGGTTTGAGCCACTGCGCCAGGCTCGCCTCAAGCCTCGACCCGGCCGCATCCGCTGTGGACAGATAGTCCGGCCCCGGCAAATCTCCCGCGGCGAAAGCGCTGGATTCCTTAGATTGCAATACGTTCCTGAGCAGTTCCCGGGAGCCGCCGGCGAGTCCGAAAGTCATGAGAAGCGAAATATGCCGCCAAGGGCTCCGCAATATAGCCCGCAAAGCAGAATTTTCACAGACCAGAACTGGAATGGGAGGCTCGGAGCCTGCGCCATGGGAATTCACGGCTGCAAATCCGCTCCCGCTCCCGCCCACGCCCCCGGCCGCATTAACGGCAGAACCCGAATCCGTCGGCCAGATGGGTTGATTGGCGCCCCGCAACTCGTTACTTGTCCCCCGATTCATCGGTACCCGCCAATTCGGTCACCGGAAGAACCGTCACTTTCTCGTGCAGGCGATAAACCTCGCCGCCGGGATATACGATCCAGAGATGCTTCAGGTTCAGATCGCGCAACACCGAATGAATGCTCTTTGTCATTCGCGGCGCGTCGCGATACTTGAACTCCATGCCCCAGAGTCCGCCGTCGGCCTGCCAGACCAGATCCAGTTCCGACCCGGTATGCGTTCGCCAATGGAATGGGTGGGCGATGCCCTTCATTCTCACGGCCTGTTCCAGAGCGAATCCCTCCCAGGACGAGCCCAGCTTCGGGTGGGATTCGAGTTGTTCCCAGGATGTAATCGTGTGCAAGGCATGAAACAAGCCGCTGTCCCGAATGTACAGCTTCGGCGCCTTCGCGAGCCGCTTGCCGACATTGGCGTGCCAGGGGGGGAGCAATCGAATCATGAAGGTGCCGGCCAGTATGTCGAGGTATCTGCGAATGCTGTGATCGGATACCCCGAAGGACCGGCTCAATTCGGAAAGATTGAGCATCTGCCCATGATAATGGCTCAGCATCAGCCAAAACCGGCGCAAGGTTTCCGCGGCTATGGAAATACCGAGCGCCGGAATATCGCGTTCCAGGTGGCTGCGGATAAAGTCCTCCCGCCAGCCAGCCGACGCGCTATCGTTCTCGGCCAGATAGCTTCTCGGAAAACCCCCGCGCAACCAAAGCCGCCGCCATGTTTGCGTTTCCGCCTCGTCGAGCGCCAAGGGTCCGAGATCATGGTAGGCGACACGGCCCGCCAGACTCTCCGAAACGCCCTTTACAAGGTCGGGCGAGGCACTGCCGAGCAATAGAAAACGCGTGGATTCCCGCCGGTCTGCGAGTACCCTCAACAATGGGAAGAGATCCGGTTTACGCTGCACCTCGTCAATGACGACGGTGCCGACGAGCGTCTCCAGGGCGCTTTGCGGCTCATCCAGCCGGGCCAGACTTCTCGGTTCTTCCAGGTCGAACACATGTGTCGGGATCAACTGTCCGGACAAAGTGGTCTTGCCGCACTGCCGGGGGCCCAGCAACACGGTAACAGGGGAGCGATCAAGCGCTGCGCGAAGGGAATTGAGTTCTCTTGGGCGCGGGAGGAATGACATGACGGAAAGGATAACATGTATGCATGAAATTTCGAACCCTGCATTCGAATTATCATGGTTACGAAAGGACCGCAGTCGCTATTTGCCGGTCGAATCCTGTCGTTCGACGCCAAAGCCGGACTGATCTGGGCGCGTCTGATGGCGGAGAGGAAAGCCATGGATCGCTCGCGAAGCACTCTCGACATGATATTCGCCGCCGTGGCGCTGGCCAACGACTGCATTGTCGTAACGGATAACGAGAAAGACTTCATGGGGCTTCAGTTCTTGAATCCATTGCGTCTGTAAGCGAACGGGCCTTTCGTGCGCCAATGGACTTCGCCGTTGCCAGATACTCGGATGCAATGGCCATGATCTGGAAGGAAACCTCCATGGAATCCGATCGCGCAATGGTTATCTGCCCAAACGGAAGATCCTGACCGGGACCGGCCCGGTGGAGGTTTCGGCGCCATGGTAATTCATGCCCGTTTCGCGATCAAGAATGTGCAGACTCGAATTCCATGCGCCGCAGACTCCTGGACATTGCGAAACGGACTCAGCATTATTGCAAAGTCACACCAAACGATCGAAAGCATAACGATGGGCACTTGGAAACCGGTTATCCCCGGCATGGCAATGGTTCTGCTGCTGGCTGGCTATGCCGACGCTCAGCAGAAGCCGGGTCCCGCGTCCGAAAATCCGGATCTGGATGGCAGGACGATTATTGAAATGGCGCAACAGGCCGCCGGAGGCGAAACATTCGTTTCTCCCGGGACCTTGCTGCTATCCGGCTACAACGTCATTTACGAAGAAGGCGGCGGCAGCCGGATCTGGAATCCCTACGCAATGTGGCGGGTATTCGCGAACCTGAAAACCGATTCCCACGCCGCCAGCGGCAAGGTGAGGATAGAAGCCTGGAGCAATGCAAGACTGGCTCTGCTGCTGAGCTACGATGGCGAGGCGACCTATGATGAATCCGGTCGGGTGGCAGACCAGTCCGCCAATGCGATATGGGGCAGCAATTTTGGATTTGGCGCGATCCGCAATGCCCTGGACGAAGGCTGGATGCAACAGCGCCGGGCTGATCGCACAGTTGACGGCAAGCCTGCCTATATGGTCGAACTGACCGACCCGGATGGCGGAAAGACGTTATTCGGGTTCGAACAAGGGAATTTTGACATCTTGTATGTCGGCTTCGATACGCCACGCGGCTGGCACGAACGCCGCTATTCCGACTATTTCTCCAAGCCGGGTATCAGTTGGCGACAAGCGGGCCGGGTTGGTCTTTTCTACAACGGCGTAAAAACAAATGAGGCCGTGTGGAGCGATTTTGAGGTAGGCGGGACTTTCCCGGATGACATTTTTGTCATCGATAAAATCCCCGAAAGTCCGACCTTCCGGTAAGCCTCTTCGGCACAAGCCTGATTTGCCGGTTCCGAATGGAGTCAGCGAAGTTCGGCGGCCAGGGCTTCTGCCAGACCGGCATGAACAGGTTTGAAACCGATTTTCCGATGGCGCCGGGGACGGCATTCATCAATCTTCCCAACGCCGCAACATCCATCCGCCGCCGAAGGCGATGTCATTGGATTTTGGTGGGCCGTATAGGATTCGAACCTATGACCAAAAGGTTAAAAGCCTTCTGCTCTACCAACTGAGCTAACGACCCGGGAAGCGCGCAATCTTACTACCAATTGAGAAAAACTCAAGCCGTCCGGTACACCGTCGGGTCGGCAAGCCCCGCGGCAACAAAACCCTCCCGCCGCAGGCGGCAACTGTCGCAGCGGCCGCAGGCCCCGCCGTCGGCATCGGCCTGATAGCAGGAAACCGTTTTGGAGAAATTCACCCCGAGTCTGACGCCAGTCTGAATGATTTCGGATTTGCCAAGGTGCAGCAATGGCGTTTCGAGGGAAATACTGCCTCCCTCGACGCCGGTGCGGGTCGCCAGTTGAATCAGTCGCTGGAACGCCGCCACATATTCCGGACGGCAATCCGGGTACCCGGAATAGTCGAGGGCGTTGACGCCGATAAAAATCGCGCCGGCTCCCAGAACTTCGGCCCAGGCCAATGCGTAAGAGAGGAAAATCGTATTGCGCGCCGGCACATAGGTGGAGGGTATTCCCTTGACTTCTTCCGCGGGAACAGTGATTCCGGTATCGGTGAGAGAGGATCCGCCAAATTCTCCAAGCGGCAATGGCAGCACGCGATGTTCAGTGACTCCCTGGGCGCTGGCCTGGGCCTCGGCCGCCCCGATTTCCGCCCGTGAGCGCTGGCCATAGTCAAAAGTCAGTGCGTAACACAGAAAACCCGATTTCCTTGCCAGCGCCAGCGAGGCGGCGGAATCGAGCCCGCCGGACAGCAATACCACCGCGCGCCTGACGCCTGCTCCGGCCGCGATCGTCACCGCTAACGCCCCGGCTCCGAATTCCACAGCAGTTTGTGGAGCTGGATCTGCATTCGCACCGGCAGCCGGTCATCAAGTATCCACTGGGCGAGTATTGCGGGCTCAAGTTCGCCGTGGGAAGGCGAGAACAGGATTTCGCCGACCTTGTCGGTCAATTGATACTCGTCGAGTTGCGCCAGACTCCATTCGTAGTCCTCGCGATTACAGATGACGAACTTGAGCTGGTCGGTCCGCCGCAGGTGCCGCAGATTCCGGTACCGGTTGCGGTGTGATTCCCGGGAGGCCGGGGTCTTCAGGTCCATGACGATACAGACCCGCTCATCCACTTCTTCCACCGGCATGGCGCCACCGGTTTCCAGGGAAACCCGGTAGCCCTGGCCACACAACTCCCGCAAAAGGTCGAAACATTCCTTCTGCGCCAGGGGTTCGCCGCCGGTCACCGTGACATGGCCGCAATTCCAGGCGGCGACCTGGCTGAGTATTTCATCGATCTCCATCAGCTCGCCGCCGTGGAAAGCGTAGGCTGTGTCGCAATAGGCGCAACGCAGGGGGCAGCCCGTCAGGCGCACGAAAACCGTGGGGATTCCCATGCTGCGGGTCTCGCCCTGGAGCGAATGGAAAATTTCAGTGATTCTCAGGGACATGGGAAGGCGCGGCCCCGTGCCGGCGCCCGACTGGCGTGACCAACGCCGGGTCAGTCAAGCGACAGCAGGCGGGTATCGGCAAGGTTCGCGACGCCGGTATTGGGATAGCGGCGCCTGATGCTGTTGTAGAGCTCCCTGGCCCGGCGGCTGTCGCCAAGGCCCTGGAAAGCCTGCCCGAGTCCATACATGGCGTCGGGCAGTTTGGGCGAGCCGGCATAATCATTGATGATGATTTCGTAAGCCTCCCGCGCTTCGTCGAAACGATCGAGATAGAGATATGACTGGCCTTTCCAGTAGTGGGCATTGCTGACAAAGCGGCCTTCCGGATAGACGTTCAGGTATTGGTCAAACTCGGCAATGGAGCGCTCGAAATCGGAATTGATCGCCGATTCATAGGCCATCTGATAGAGTTGCTGCTCACTCAAGACCGCCGGCTGCAGGGTGGCTGGGCGATTGCGCAGGAGCGAGGCCGGAACGGGGTCGGCAGCCTGGGCATCTTGTGCGTCGGAAAACGGCGTGGAGGAAATGCCTGGCCCGACGCTTGCCGGTCCGGTTACCACCGGCTCCGGGGCCTGCCTGCCCGCTTGCCGGGCGGTTTCATCGGCATCACCGGAATCAGCGGCGGCAGCCGTGCCCGCCGGCGGGAAGTCGCCCGGCCCAGCAGGCACAGGAGCGCCATTTTCGAGATTCCGCAGCCGCTCGTCCATGTTGGTGTAGCGGCTCAGGGAATCGCGTTGCAACCTGCGCAACCCGAAACCCTGCTCCTCCACCAGGGCGCGCAGGGCCTGCAATTCGGTGCGCAACTGGTTGTTCTGGTCAAGCAGCAGGGACAGGGCGTCATTATTGGCGCCCTGGGCGGTGTTCTGGCCCGGGAACAGGGGTCGGTCCTGGGCCAGGGTCGCGGTCCCCGCAAGCAGGAGACAGCTCCCGGCCAGAATCCTCAAGCCGCCCAGCAACAGTTTCCCGTTCATGGGTTCTTACTGGTCGACGATCTCTACGCGACGGTTCATGGCGTAGGCCGCCTCACTCTGCCCAGCCTCTTCCGGCCGCTCCTCGCCATAGCTCACCACCTCAATCTGCCCCCGGGACGCGCCGTTGACAATGAGGTAGTTGAGAATGCCATTCGCCCGCCGCTCACCGAGCGCGAGATTGTATTCCCGCGTCCCGCGCTCGTCGGCGTGACCTTCAAGGCGAATGCGGCGGTTCATGTTGGCCGCGAGATTCTGGGCGTGAGTAGCCAGCGTTTCACGGTCTTCGGCCTTGAACTCGGCTACGTCAAAGTCGAAATAGAACACTCTTTGCGCCAGTTGCCTCTCCCTTTCCAACTCTTCCGTCGTCGGGCCGGGATCGTCATCGGCGCCGCTGGTGTCAGCCGGCGCCGGTGTGCTGTCAACCACCTCCGCGGGCGGTTCTGCATCTTCGGTGGAACCGCATGCCGCGAACAGCGTCAGCGTGAACGCGAGCAAGCTCGCCTTGATAATCGTATTGCTTTGGGTTCCCACTCTCTGAGTCCTCCAACCACCATATGTTGTGTGTTTTCGGCCGCCACCCCTCAACCGGGTTGAATCAACCGGCCCCCACTATCCTTTTCGACCGGGTAAAGACAACATTTAGTCAAGGAACGGGGACCACGCGGGTTCTCGCACGTCACCCTCGGCTGATGGTAAACGGAACTTTACCAGACCGTCAATGGAAACTGCGTCCAAAACGCCCCTCCCCTGGAACTTTGTCGCGTACATGATCATACTGCCGTTTGGCGCCAGGCTCGGCGATTCGTCGAGGGAAGTATCGGTGAGCGTGATCACCCGCAAAGTCTCGATATTGATGATGGCGATCTGGTAGCTCGGACTTTGCCGGGTCTCCCGGCGGACGTGAATGAGATTGACGCCATCGGGCAGAAATCTGGCCTTGGCGCACTGGAAGCAGTCATAGGTCAACCGTTCCACATCGAAAGAGCTCGCGCCGAGTTCGATCTGGTAGATCTGGGGCTGGCCGGTGCGGTCCGACATGAACACGATGGAGCGTCCGTCCGGGGTCCAGCTCGGCTCGGTATCGATGGCGGGATGGTCGGTGACCCGCATCAGTTCATTGCTGCGCAGATCCTGCACGTAGATATCGGGGCTGCCGTCCCGGGACAGCACCATGGCGAGCCTGTCGCCATCGGGGGAAAACACCGGCGAACTGTTGATTCCCGGGTAATTGGTGATCTGGCGGCGCTGACCCGAGGCGATGTCCTGGATATAGATTCGCGGCAGGTCGGTCTCAAAGGAGACATAGGCGACTTCGCTTCCATCCGGCGACCAGTCGGGCGACATGATGGGCTCCCGGGAGCGCAGCAGCACCTGGGGCCTCTGGCCGTCATAGTCGGCCTTTTCCAGGCGAAAGCTCGTTCCATCGGCAGCCGGCTCGGCGACTACATACAAAATCCGGGAGGTGAACGCGCCGCGAGTGCCGGTAACCTGCTCATAGACCACATTGGCGATCTCATGGCCGATATCGCGCATCTGGGAAACATTGCCGGTCAACACCTCGCCCACCAGCCGCAATTCGCGATTGACATCGAAAAACTCGTACTGCACCCGCACCGCCTGGCTGCCCCGGGACCCGCTGACCTTGCCCACGAGCAGATAATCCTGGGCCAGCAGTTGCCAGTCGCGGAAAAAGACCTCGCTTTCCTCACTGGGCATGCTGAGCAGGTTTTCCCTCCCGAGAGCGAGGAATTCACCCACCTGCTCCAGATCATTGGAAACGATCTCGGCCACGTCTTCGGCGCCAAAGACCGCGCCATCGGTGGCGAAGGGCACCACGGCGATGGGAATGGGGTCATCCACTCCCCGGGTGATCTGGATACTGAGTTCCGCCGCCGCGGGCGCATGGGCGGCGAGCAGCAGGACGGCGAGCAACAGGCGTTTCGGGTTCAATTGAGCAGGTCCTCCGGTTGGAAAATCAGGGTCAGGGTGCGGAAGTTTTCATTAAAGATACGAATCGGCATCTGTTCGAGTTCGCTGAATGGCTGGGCGCGATACACGGCATTCTCCGCGGAACGGTCGAAGGCCGGGTCGCCGCTGGATTCGGTAATGGCCACATCGGTCACCTCCCCGGTGGGCAGCATGTTGATGCGCAATATCGCGCGCATGCCGTTGCGGGCGCTGGGCGGCCGCGACCAGACTTCCTGCACGTATTGTTGAATCAGCGCCACGCCGCTCTGCATGACCTCGTATTCGGTGCGCGCCGCGGCCACGACGGCCTCTTCCTGCCGGCGGCGTTCGGCCTCCTCTTGCTGCCGGCGGCGCTGTTGCTCGGCGAGTTCCCGCTGCCGTTGCGCCTCCCGCTCGAGTTCCCGCTGCCGCTGCAATGCGAGCAGGCGCTGGCGCTCTTCCTCATCGAGCAGGCGCTGCTGTTCGAGTTGCTGCTGGCGCAGCCTCCCGGCTTCCGCCTCGCGCCGCCGTTGTTCTTCCTCGATGCGCTGCTGTTCCTCCTCCCGCTGTTGCCGCAATTCCCGTTCGCGTTGTTCCCGGTCGCGCTGGAGTTGGGCCTGCTGCCGCTCGATGCGCTCCCGGGTCTGGGGATTCTCGTCGATGAACAGGGACTTGATGATCGTTGGCTGGACCAGTTCCAGATCGTTGGAACTGCTGCTGCTGTTCCAGTAGAGAATGAAACCCAGGGTCAAGCCATGCAGCAGGACGGCGATGACCGCCGACAGCGGATAGCCGTTGAATCTGACGAGAAAGCGGTAGGATGCGCTCATGGCCGAGACCTCAGGGCAACCCGGTAAGCGGCTGGGTAATGAAACTGGGATTGGCCACGCCGGCTCCCCGCAGCGCCGTGATCAGGGTGATCATGGACCCCCAGTCGGCGCTGGCGTCGCCTTCGATCAACACCTGTATTTGCGGATTGGCGTTCATGATCTGTCCCACTTGCCGGGAGATGGTTTCCAGGTCAAGGGAATCCCGCTCTTCCCCGGCGGGCCCGGTGCTGAGAAAATACTCGCCGGCGGCGGTAATGGTGACCACCAGGGTTTGCAGGTTTTCGTCGATATCCAGTGGCTCGTTGTCGGCCTCCGGCAACTCCACTTCAATGCCCTGATTGAGCAGCGGCGCGGTGATCATGAACACGATCAGCAGCACCAGCATCACATCGATATACGGTACCACGTTGATCTCGCTCATGGGACGACGTTTTTTTCGGGTCAGGGTTTCCATGGCCGCGCCCGGTCAACCCGTGGTGTGAATCTGCCGGTGCAGAATGCTGGAGAATTCATCCGTGAAAGTGATGTAGCTGCCGGTGACCGATCCCACCTTGGACGCGTAGCGGTTGTAGGCCACCACCGCGGGAATCGCCGCGAACAGGCCGATGGCGGTCACCACCAGGGCTTCGGCGATTCCCGGAGCAACCACCTGCAGGGTGGCCTGAGCCTGGCTGGCGAGGCCGAGAAAGGCGTTCATGATGCCGATGACCGTGCCGAACAGGCCGATGTACGGCGACACCGAACCCACCGTGGCGAGGAAAGCCAGGTGGCGCTCGAGCTTGTCCTCTTCCCGGGAATAGGCTACCCGCATGGCGCGCTGGGCGCCTTCCATGATCGCCTCCCGGTCGACATTGCCCTGCTGCCGCAGGCGCATGAATTCCTTGAAACCCACCCGGAAAATATTCTCCATGCCCGCCATGGCCATGCCCTCTTCCTGCATCTGGCTGCCTTCGCGATACAGCACGCCGAGATCGATTCCGGACCAGAAGCGCTCTTCGAAATTGAGCACGGCCTTTTCCGCCGCCGCCAGCACCAGATAGCGCTGGACGATAATGCACCAGGAAATCACCGACAGCGCGATCAGTATGAAGATGACGATCTGCACCTCGATACTGGCGCCGAAAATCAGTTGCAATGGTCCGAACTCTTCACCCACTAGTCTTGCTCCGGTCGGTGAACTTTTTCCTGTGGCGCAGGTTCCTGGCTGAACAGGCCTTCCACCGCCGTCTTCGGTGACAGGCCGAAATAGCGCCAGGCGTGGGGAGTGGCGACCCGCCCCCGCGGCGTGCGCATGATCAGCCCCTGCTGAATCAGGAAGGGTTCGATAAGGTCTTCAATGGTATCACGCTCCTCGCCGATGGCCGCCGCCAGATTTTCCACTCCCACCGGTCCGCCATCGAACTTGTCTATCATGGTGCGCAGCAGCAGACGGTCCCAGCGATCGCAGCCCCGTGGGTCGATATCGAGCCTGTCCAGGGCCTTGCCGGCGGAGGTTTCGGTGATCTTGCCGTTTCCGGTCATTTCCACGAAATCCCGCACCCGCCGCAACAGGCGGTTGGCGACCCGGGGGGTGCCCCGGGAGCGGCCTGCGATCTCCCGGCTGCCGCCGGGGCTGATCTCCGCCTCAAGAATCCCCGCCGAGCGGGTGACGATCCGGCCAAGTTCCCCGGCGTTGTAGAATTCAAGACGCTGCACGATGCCAAAACGGTCGCGCAGGGGCGAGGTCAGCAGGCCGGCCCGGGTGGTGGCGCCCACCAGGGTGAATGGCGGCAGATCCAGCTTGATGGAGCGGGCCGCCGGGCCTTCGCCGATCACGATGTCGAGCTGGTTGTCCTCCATGGCGGGATAGAGGATTTCCTCGATGGCCGGGCGCAGGCGGTGGATTTCATCGATGAACAGCACATCGCCCCGGGCAAGATTGGTGAGAATCGCCGCCAGATCGCCGGACTTCTCCAGCACCGGGCCCGCCGTGCTGCGAATCGCGACGCCCATTTCATTGGCGATGATCCGCGCCAGAGTCGTCTTGCCAAGACCGGGAGGGCCGAAAATCAGGGTATGGTCGAGTGATTCCCCCCTTTTGCGGGCGGCGCCGATGAAGATTTCCATCTGCTCCTTCATCTGCCGCTGGCCGATGTAGTCCCGCAAGCGCAGCGGCCGCAGGGAATCCTGCCGGTCTTCAGGCCCGGCGGCTTGCGGCGCGATGATGCGCTGGTCGGGCATCGGCTCGCTCACGGCCGCCCTCCCTTGCCGGGCGCCATACCCCGCAAGGCCAGGCGAATCAACTCTTCGGTGCTTTGCGCCGCCGGGTTTTCGCGTTCAATGCGGGCGATCACCCGCGCCGCCTGCTGCGGCTTGTAGCCGAGGCTTACCAGGGCCGCGGCGGCCTCGCCGCTACCTCCGGCCGCCGGCGCGGCGGCGCCCCGGGAAAGGGGAACCATGCCGCCCCACTCGTCGAGGCGGTCCCGCAATTCCACCACGATTCTTTCCGCGGTGCGCTTGCCGATTCCGGGCGCGGAACTGAGCCTGGCGGTATCTCCCGCCTGCACTGCCGCGGCGAGTTCGCCGGCGCTCATGCCGGAAAGCAATGCCAGGGCAAGCCTTGGGCCGACGCCATTGACCCGGATCAGATGTCGGAACAGCGCCTTGTCGGCGGAATCGGGAAAGCCATACAGCACCTGGGCGTCCTCGCGCACTACCAGATGGGTGTGCAGGACAACCCTGGCGCCAATGTCCGGCAACTTGTCGAAAGCGCCCAGGGGAAGCTGCACTTCATAGCCGACGCCGCCGGCAAGCACCAGGACTTCCGCCGGCTGCTTGCGGACGAGTTCCCCGCGAAGCTGGCCGATCACAGCCGGTATCGCCCGCGGCTGTACGAACGCGCAACCGCCCCACCCAGCGGGCTGCCGCTGCTGTGGGCATGACAGATCGCCACGGCGAGGGCATCGGCGGCGTCTTCGGCGATGTCGCCGTCAAGCTGCAAGAGAACTTTCACCATGTGCTGCACCTGCTCCTTGCCGGCCGCGCCATTGCCCGCCAGCGCCTGCTTCACCTTGCGCGCGGAATATTCCGCCACCGGCATGCCACTGAACCGGCAGGCAACCATCGCGCTGCCCCGGGCCTGACCCAGCTTCAGCGCCGAGGCGGCGTTGCGGCCCATGAATACTTCTTCCACCGCCGCCTGGTCCGGGCTGTATTGCTCGACCACCTGACGCAGATTGCTGAAGATTTCCCACAGCCGCTCGGGGTGCCCGGGCTGCTCCACCCGGATGCAGCCATGGTCCAGGTGCTCCAGCCTCTCCGGATGAGATTTTACGATTCCCCAGCCGGTTATCCGGGAGCCCGGATCAATGCCGATAATGATGCCCACGCCTGATTATCGGCAGGAAGTACGGGAAAAGAAGGACTTTTTATGACGCTGGACTGAGGCGCTCCCTGCGTTTCATCCTGCGCCAGGTCGCAAATTCTTCTTGTGTGGCCGCCATGAGATTCTGCGGCTTCGCGCAGAATGACGGGGACAGCCCTACAACTGGTCGGCGACTTCCGGGGGGACTTTCGCATTCGACCAGGCGTTTTGCACGTCGTCCAGGTCTTCCAGATGCTCCAGCAGTTTCAGCAGGGTGCTTGCGGCGTCGAGGTCGAGTTCCACTTCGGTGGAAGGCAGCATGGTCATTTCCGCATGGTCGAAATCAAGGCCCGCGGCGCGGAAGGCATCCTGCACGGCGCCAAAGTTTTCCAGGCTGGCATGCACCTCGGCGCCGCCCTCCCCCGCCTCGACGATGTCATCGGCGCCGGCTTCCAGGGCGACTTCCATGATGCGTTCTTCATCACAGCCCGCGGCAAAGGCGATCACGCCGGTGCGGTTGAACAGATAGGCCACTGAACCGCTGGTGCCCAGCGAACCGCCGAATTTGGCGAAGCCGTGGCGCACTTCGGCGGCGGTGCGATTGCGATTGTCGCTGAGGCAATCGAGAAAGATCGCCACGCCCCCGGGGCCATAGCCTTCGTAGGTCAGTTCCTCCATGTCCTCGCCGCCGGCGGCGCCGGAGCCCCGGGCGATCGCCCGGTCGATGGTATCCCGGGGCATGTTCGCCCCAAGCGCCTTGTCCACCGCCGCCCGCAGCCGGGGATTGTCATCCGGCGAGCCGCCGCCAAGCCTGGCGGCGACGGTGAGTTCCCGGATGATTTTGGTGAATACCTTGCCGCGCCTGGCGTCCTGACCCGCCTTGCGGTGCTTGATATTGGCCCATTTGCTATGACCCGCCATCACGTGTTTCCATGAATGATTCCATCCCTGGAGTGGTTCTCCACCGCTCGCGCGATCCCGGATTTATCCATTACCGAATCGACCGCGACCGGATGTGCAATTCGCGCAACTGGGCCGCGGATACCTCGCCCGGCGCGGCCGTCAGCGGACAGGACGCCGACTGGGTTTTGGGAAAGGGAATGACATCGCGGATCGAATTCGCGCCGCAAAGCAGCATGGCCAGACGGTCAAGGCCAAAGGCGATGCCGCCATGGGGCGGACAGCCATAGCGCAGTGCGGACAGCAGAAAGCCGAACTTGCGCCGGGCCTCTTCCGCGTCGATGCCGAGCAGGTCGAATACCGCCTGTTGCATATCGGGCCGCGATATGCGGATGGAGCCGCCGCCGAGTTCCACGCCGTTGAGTACCATGTCATAGGCCCTGGACAGGGATTCCAACGGTTTTTCCCGCAGTTCCCCGACGCTGCAGGAAGGCGCGGTAAAGGGGTGGTGCAATGGCGTCAGACTGCCGTCTCCGGCGGTTTCGAACATGGGGAAATCGACTACCCACAGCGGCTTCCAGCCTTCCCGCACCAGGCCAAGGTCCCGGGCCGCCCGCAGCCGCAGCGCGCCGAACGATTCATTGACCACGGCGGTCTTGTCGGCGCCGAAAAAGAGAATGTCGCCGGTCTCCGCGGCGCTGGCCTCAAGCAGCCCCCGGATCGTATCGTCATCCATGAATTTCACGATCGGAGATTGCAGGCCGTCCCGGCCCAGGGCCGCATCGTTCAGCTTGATCCAGGCAAGCCCGCCGGCGCCGCGCCTGCGGACGAAATCGGTGTAGTCGTCGATCTGTTTGCGGCTCAATGCCGCTCCGCCGGGAACGCGCAGGGCGACCACCCGGCAGCCATCGCGCCGGGCGGGCTCGCGAAAGACCTTGAAATCCACCTCGCGCATCAGTTCGGCCAGATCGACAAACTCGAGATCGACGCGCAGGTCGGGCTTGTCGGTGCCGTAGCGACGCAGGGCTTCGGCATGGCTCAGGCGGGCGAACGGCCCGAGTTCCACCTGGATCGTTTCCGCGAATACCTGGCGGATCAGCCCTTCCATGGCGGACATCACCTGCTCCTCGTCGACGAAGGACATTTCCACATCGATCTGGGTGAACTCCGGCTGGCGGTCGGCGCGCAGGTCCTCGTCGCGAAAGCAACGGGCGATCTGATAGTAGCGGTCGAGGCCCGCCACCATGAGAATCTGCTTGAACAACTGGGGCGATTGCGGCAGGGCGAAAAACCGCGAGGGATGGGTGCGGCTGGGGACCAGATAGTCCCTGGCGCCTTCCGGCGTGGCCCGGGTCAACAGCGGCGTTTCGGTTTCCAGAAAGCCGTGCTCGTCCAGATAGCCGCGCACGGCCCGGGCAAGCCGGGAGCGGAAGCGCATGCGCCCGGCCATTTCCGGCCGGCGCAGGTCGATGTAGCGATAGCGCAGGCGAATGTCCTCGCTGGCCTCAACGTATTCATCGACGGGAATCGGCGTGGTGTCCGACGCATTGAGAATTTCGAGTTCCCCGCCGAGGACTTCGACCTTGCCCGTGGGCATTTCGGGATTCACCGCGCCCTCCGGTCGGGCGCGAACCCGGCCGGAAATCCGGATCACATACTCGTTGCGGACCTGTTCGGCAATGGCGAAACTTTCCGGCGTGTCCGGGTCGAACACCACCTGGGCGATGCCTTCCCGGTCCCGAAGGTCAAGAAAGATCACCCCGCCATGGTCCCGCCGCCGATGCACCCAGCCACACAGCGCAAGTTCCGCGCCAACATGGGTTTCGTTCAATTCTCCACAATAATGACTGCGCATCCCGCCATCCAATCCACCGCTTCAAATCGGGCGGCGCATTATAGCCTGTGCGGCAGTTCCCGGTAACTCCGCCTGCAGGAGTCAGTATCCGCCGGATTCACTGCCGGCTTCCGTGAGACAGCATCGGCAGGTGCCCTCCACCTCGACCACGCGTCGTTTCACGCGAAACCCCAGGTCGGCGGCATCCTCTGCGAGCAGCTGCTCGACCCGCAGGTCCTCGGATTCCGCCGATACACCGCAGTGGCTGCAAATGAAAAAAAGACAATCGTGGACGCGCTCGGGATGTGCGCAGGGAACATAAGCGTTGCGGCTTTGGATCTTCGAGACGAATCTCTGGGATATCAGGAATTCCAGCGCCCGATACACGGTGGGCGGTCCCACGGGACGGGAGTCCCTGAGCTTCAGCGCTTCGATCAAGTCATAGGCGCCCATGGGGCGACCGCTCTCCCAGAGCAGTTCCAGGACGTGCCGCCTCAGCGTGGTGAGCCGCACCCCGCGGGCTTCGCAAAGAGACTTGACCAGCGCAACCCGTTCAGCCGGCACATGCTGCCCGCGGCAGTTGGAATCGGTGCAGGGCTGGGTCGACGGGAACTTCATGACATTGATCTTTATTGCGTCACGGCCACACAATGTTATAACATTGCGTTCTTTATTCACAATGGTCGGTGACCCGATACATTGCATCCCTGAATGTACCAGACGAGGGCTACGATGTCCCTGAACCAAGAGATTGACGCGCAACAAAAAGTACCTGTTTCCATCCTCACCGGCTTCCTCGGCTCCGGCAAGACGACCCTGCTCAACCGGATTTTGAGTGAGGAGCACGGCAAGCGCATTGCCGTGATCGAGAACGAATACGGAGAGGTCGGCATCGATCAGGCGCTCGTCATCAACGCCGACGAAGAGATTTTCGAGATGGCGAACGGCTGCATCTGTTGCACGGTGCGCGGAGACCTGATTCGCGTGCTCGGCAATCTCATGAAGCGCCGCGACAAGTTCGACTACGTGCTGGTGGAAACCACGGGGCTCGCCGATCCCGGCCCGGTCGCCCAGACCTTTTTCATGGACGACGAAATTCGCGCGGAGTTCGCGCTTGACGGGATCGTCACGCTCGTCGATGCGGCCCACATCGAGCAACAACTGGGGCGAAGCGACGAAAGCACGGAGCAAGTCGCGTTCGCCGACGTCCTCGTTCTGAACAAGACGGACCTCGTCGACGACGAGGCGCTCGACGGGCTGGAATCGCGGCTTCGGGAAATGAACCGAATGGCGCGCGTCGTGCGCAGCGAGCGGGCAAACGTTGCCGTCGATACGGTACTCAACCTCGACGCCTTCAACCTGGACCAGGTGCTTGAACGTCGTCCCACGTTTCTTGAGCCGGAGTATCCATTCGAATGGACCGGAGTCTGGTCGCTCGATAGCGGCCGCTACGAACTCAGCCTCGCCGAAGGACCCGACCCGGAAATGTCGCTCGTGGTCGTGTCCGGCCAGGGCGCGGATGACGCCGACCTCCGGGAGGGCGCGGAGTGGTGTGTGCGGCGATACGCGGAATCTGCGGAGCCCGTTCGTCCGGGGGCAGAGATTCCTGTCGGAAAGCATGTGAATCTCCTGCTCGATTCCCCGGGGCGCAAGTCGTTCTTCCTGGAGGTCGATGCGCGGGTGCGGATTGGCCTCTACGCCCAGCACACTGCGGAAGAATTCGATCTCCAACTGACGAACGCCGAAGGAGCGGCAATCAGCCCGGAGGCCGAGCGCACCTGGGTCGCACAGCACGAGCACGACGACGAAGTGGGCTCGATCTCGATCGAGAGGGACGGCGATGTCGATCCCGACAGGCTCAACGCCTGGCTCGGCAGACTGCTGAGCGAACGCGGGGTGGACATCTTCCGGATGAAGGGCTTCATCAGCCTTGCGGGCGAGTCGCGCCGGTTCGTCTTCCAGGGCGTTCACATGCTCTTTGACGGCCAGCCGGATCGCCCATGGGGGGACGCGCCCCGCCGCAACCAACTCGTCTTCATCGGTCGCAACCTCGATGAGGAAAGTATGCGAGAGGGGTTCGAGGCCTGTCTGATTTGAGTACCGACAGACCGCAGGGGGTGCTCCGGCCGGGCTGGTCCGCGTCGGTCGGCGACTACGCCATCGCCGGGGGCTGGACCCTGAACGGCGAGGCGCTGGTGGCCGGAGACGTTGCGGGTGGCGTCTACGCATTCGACGGCAAATCCGGCGCCAGCGCCTGGGCGCGGCGGGAAGTTCATGACGGCGGCCTGCTGGCGATGGCGATCCACCCAGGCGGAGCCGCGTTCGCCACCGGTGGTCAGGACGGACGAGTCCTTGTCTGGGGCGTCGCCGAAGGTCAGGTAAAGCAGACTATCGACGTCGGCGGCGGCTGGGTCGAGAACCTGGCGTGGTCGCCGGACGGCCAGTGGCTGGCGGCCTCCTGCTCCCGGCAGGTCCACACGTATACCGCGGACGGCGGAGAAGTCTGGCGTTCCGAAGATCATCCCAGCACCGTCAGCGCGCTCGCCTGGTCCGGCGCGGGCGAGCTGGCGACGGCCTGTTACGGTCGCGTGACGTTCTTCGACGCGTCCACCGGGGAGCTTCGCCAGAAGCTCGAGTGGAAGGGCTCCCTGGTGTCGATGATATTGAGCCCGGACGGGGAAATCGTCGCCTGCGGCAGCCAGGACAACTCGGTGCACTTCTGGCGACGCTCCACGGAGCAGGAAGCGATGATGTCCGGATATCCCGGCAAACCGTCGGCTTTGGCCTTCGATAACGCGGGCACCTTACTGGCCACCGGCGGAAGCGACGCCGTGACGGTCTGGAGCTTCGAGGGAGGTGGCCCCGAAGGCACGCGGCCCGGCGTTCTGAAGCATCATGTTCAACCTGTCACAACGCTCGCCTTCGCTCGCCGCGGAATGCGCCTGGCCTCGGCGGCGCGGGATGGCGCCGTAGTGGTTTGGTCGCTTCAGAGGGATGGAAACGGCCGCCCGATCGGGACCGCGGTTCTTGCGGACAAAGGAACGGAGCTGTACTGGCGTCCGGACGGGCGCGCGCTTGCCGCGCTCGACGCCCTGGGCGGCGTGACGGTTTGGCGGA
>JAJECW010000059.1 GCA_022821865.1 Pseudomonadales bacterium | reverse complement strand
AACAAGGGGTGTCCGCACACATCCACACCCCCGACTCCGCCAAATCTGCGCTCCACCAGCGCCGATAACTAGGGCTCCACCGCCGCCGTCAATTGCGGCAAGTCCGCACAGAGCCGATTCTCCTGCAACTGCTCCGCCGTCTGCCGCTCCACCATCGGCTCCGCCCAGCTCCCCGTCACGCAGTACGACGCCCGCGTCGCCCCGTTCAGCGGCTCCTTGAAGATCTCGCTGAACAGAAGCAACGCCGCCGCCACCTGCGGGCTCGCCAGGAACCCCACCGCCGGCAATATCCGCCCCGGTTCCGAAGTCACCACCGCATGCTGCTGGTAATCCCGGTCGCGCAATCCCGTCCGCCCCACCAACCCGATGTCCACCACCGGCCCCGCGAGGCGCAGGTTGTCCGTATACGCGTTCCCGTCGATGATCACGAAGTCGCCGCTCAACTCGTCGAACACCAACCCGCGGTTGAAGACATCACGGAAATCCAGCGCCAGGCGCCGGGGCAGGGCCGCGATGCTCATCAGGCCCACCATGCGCCCCGCGCCGGGGTCCAGGTTGAGAATACTGCCCCGCTCCAGGTGCAGATTCAGTCCGCCCGTGATCGAGTCCTCCCAGCCCGGCGCCGGCCCCGACGGCCAGTAGACGTTCAGCGCAAGCTGTGCGCCCTGGGCCTCGGTGATGGGGTCGAACCCGAGCTGCTCCAGCGCCCCCGCGACGTCCTTGCTGGATGCGCTCAGCACCAGCCGCGTTTCCTGGCCCTCCGGCCGCTGGTACCACCCCCCGCTGCCCTCCATCACGAAGCTCTCGCTGCGGCCGCTGAGGGAAACGATGTTCAGGCCTGCCGGGTCCGCGCGTATGTCCGCGTGGAAGGCGCCGAACCGGCGCGTTCCCAGGGAGAAGTCGTCGGCGTGGACCAGCACGCCCGGCAAGTCCCGGGGATCGGGGTTCGCCTCCGCCGACATGTTGTCCGTGGAGACATGCAGCCGCTCCAGCTCCGCCAGCATCTGCGGGCGGTCGCCGAGATCCAGCGGCCAGCTGACGACACCCGCGATCGGATCGCTGTCCACCTGCAGTTGCCACCGGGCCGCCTGCTGGCGAAACAGGATGTCCGTGGACCCCAGCGGTTGCCCGAAGACCGCGAGATCGGCGATCGCCAGTTCCGCGCCCAGCAACACCCCGGCAGCCGTACCGCCCGGGACCTGCCGCCGGAACAGGGTCCACCAGTCGTCGAAGTCCACCGATCCCAGTTCGCCGCTGATGCTCAGCCCATCGCGCGGCGGCAACAGCGGTTCCGCACCGCCGAAACGGACAGCGCCCCGCCGAAACGACAGTTCGCCGTCCCGGTTGCGGTAACTCAGCGCGAATCGATGAGCCTCGCCGAGCCGGCCGTTGATGTTGAGGCGATCGGCTTCGGAGAATACGACCTCCATCTCGAGCTGCGTGCCTTGTTCGGGCGGCTTGCGCAACGGCTCGGGGAATTGCAGGTCTACACCGGCGAGATCCGTCGCCAGATCGATCCGCAGCGGCTCGCGCCGCGCCTGGACGAACCGGTTCTCCGGCAGCAGGACGTGACCCTGCCATGCGGACGCACCCAGGACCTGTTCGAAGAAGGGCAGGCCGAACTCCGCCTGCAGGGACTCGGCAGGGAATACGCCTTCGAAAGCGACGTCTGAAAGATAGCCCGGTTCGGCAGCCGTCGCGACGCTGATCGACACCGGCGCGTCGAGGAATTGCGCCTCGAGATTGCCGCGACTCGCGACTTCGCCGCCGGCCAGGCGCAGGCCCCCGAAGATCTCCGTCACCGGCGGTCCGAAGCCCTCTACGGACAAGTCGGCGCCTGCGATCTCAAGACCGGCGTCCAGCCGATAGCCCGTCAGTTCGTGCAGCGGCAACTCAAGCGCAAGGGACACGTCCGCCGCGCCGCTGCCCGACTGCAGAAGCTGCAGGTCGGGACCCAGATGGCGGGCAATCATCGGCGCTTCCCTGAGAAAGCGAATCACGTCGTCCAGGGAACCCCGGGTGGATGCGGCCACGTCAAGGACAGGGTCCCGCATGTCCTGAATGCCCACGCGCAGGTCCTCGCTGCGGTTGCCCAGGACCCGGCCGCTGCCGGTCGCCTCCCAGCCTGCATTGGTGAACGTCAGGACACCGTTGAGATCCTCCGCGGCGGGCCAGTTCTCGACGTACGCCATCGAGCCGCCTTCGATGGTGCCTTCGGCGCGGAACGTGCCTTCGCCGTCTCCGAAGGGGAAAGACGCCAGAGGACCATTCAGGATGACAGTCGCCCGGGGGACGCGGCCTCCGACGATCGCGCGCCTGAGATAGGCGGTGACCTGCGGATAGATGCCCACCGGAAGGTAGCGCCTGGCGCCGGCGGCGTCGAGATCCCGCACCTCGGACCGTAGCGCCACGTCGGGCAGGCCGGCGGCGGCGGGCCATGTCACCGCCAGCTCGGAGCGGGTCTGCCCGTCGGGCGTGACGATGACGAGGTCGTCGCTTGCCAGCTCAAGACCGGAAGGCCTCTGCCTCCAGGTCACCCGGCCGCTGAGTTCATCCACATCCAGCGGCCCGGCAAACAGGCCGGGCCAGTCCACGACCGCCCCGCGGGTGTCCAGGTCGAGCCGCCCGCTGCTCGAATCCGTTCGCAGCGCACCCGTGAATCCCTGCAGGCCCGGCCAGGCGCCGCGGGGCGCGACGCTGAGATGCTCGAACGACCCGACGGCCGAGTAGCGCCACGAGCCGCTGCCCCGGACCAGGCGCGCGTCCACGTCGCGAACGTCTCCCCGGGGCCGGAGTTCCGACCACAGGTCGGCAATATCGCTCGCGGCTACGGCGGCCACCAGCGGGGACAGGTCCTCAAGGCGCAGGAAACTGCTGCGCAACGACAGCGACGCCAGACCGGCGCCGTCCTCGCCGAGCTGCACATCGATGCTCGCGCCGGGCGGCCAGGCGCGGCCGTCCCGGTTCAGTTCCAGGTCGCTGGCCGAAAACGCCCATCCAGCGTGCAGGCGGCTGCCTTCCAGGGTCACGTCGATCCGGTCGTAGTCCGGAGCGCCTCCACCGGACCCGCCCACGCGCAGCCCCGCCAGCGCCAGCGCCAGGGTCGCCTGCTGCGCCTCGCCGCCGGCAAAATCGACCCAGAAAGATATGTCGCCTTGACCGGATGCGGGCAGCGGCAGCGATTCCGGGAGCAATTCCGAAAGCGCGGCCAGGTCCAGGCCACGGGTTTCGCCGAACAACCTCCACACCGACTGCGGATCCCGGAGCGTGCCCTCGGCATCCAGCTGAGCCGACAGTTCGATGCGCTGGGCCAGCTCCTCCGGCGGGTTGGCCCGGGCTTCGACGGCGATACCACCCAGTTCCCTGACCAGTTGCAGACGGACATCGTCAAACGTCCATTCCCGCCGGCGCATGTCGTCGGCAAAGGTGATGCTGCCGTTTTCGATGACAATCGTGACAGGCGGTATGTCCGCCAGCGAAATCTCGGTCTGCGGGCTCTCGTCCCCGGGCAGGTTGGCCAGCGTCAGGGTCCCGCTTCCGGTTCTTTCGATCCTGAGGTCGGAGCCCTCCAGCGTCAGCCTGGTCACCTCCAGCCGCCGTTCCGAAATCAGTGCCGGCGCGCTCAGGGAAATCGACGCCTCGGCAGCACTCAGAAAGGGGTTGGCTTCGTCTCCTACCCGGCTTAGCGTCGCGTCGCGAAAACTGAACTCGGGTCCCAGAAGGCTCCAGCGCGCATCCATCTGGCTGAAATCCAGGTCGACGCCCAGTTCCGTCTGCGCCCACTCCCAGACCTCGCCCTGGTAACTGGGCAACTGGATGATCACCAGGCGCAGCACGCCGGCGCTCATGGCGAGCAGGATCAGCGCCACCGCCCCGGTGACGGCGATGCCTCGCATCAGAGTTTTAAGCAAGCCCCGCACAATCTCTCAAATCGGTACCACGTCAAACTGCTCCGGGCCGTGAAGCCGCTCGCTCTGCAGGCGGACCGCCGCGCCGGTCAATTGCTCGAGCCTGGCCACGGCCGCGGAGTCTTCGTCCAGCAGCCGGCCGATGACATCCGGCGCCGCCAGCACCAGCACTTCCGAAAATTCCTCCTGTGCCCGCTGGCCGAGAACTTCCCGGAAAATCTCGCTGCACACGGTCTGCGGCGTTTTCGTGAACCCCCGGCCATCACAGGTGGGACAAGGCCGGCACAACGTTCGTTCCAGGCTGTCGCTGGTTCGTTTCCGCGACATTTCCACCAGGCCCAGCGGCGATACGTTCATGACCTGGGTCTTGCCCCGATCCCCCTTCAGGTGGCCGGCCAGCGCTTCGAGCAGTTGCAGGCGGTGTTCCTCATCCCCCAAATCGATGAAGTCCACAATGATAATGCCCCCGAGATTGCGCAACCGCAATTGCCTGGCGATGGCCGCGGCCGCCTCCAGGTTGGTGTGCAGGCTGGTTTCCTCCAGGTCCCGGCGCCCGACGTAACCCCCGGAATTCACGTCGACTGTCGTCAGCGCCTCCGTCTGGTCGATGATGAGGTAACCGCCGGATTTCAGCGGCACGCGCCGTTGCAGCGCCCGGGCGATCTCGTCTTCGATGCCGTAGAGATCGAACAGCGGGCGGTTGTCGTCGTGCAATTCGATGATACCCGACATCTCCGGAATGAAGCGGTCCGCGAACCGTTTCATCCGTTCGTGGGTGGAAGCCGAGTCGACGCGCACCCGCGCCAGGCTGTCGTCCCGGAGATCCCTCAGCAGCCGGGTTTCCAGGGGCAGGTCCTGGTAGACCCGTTCCTCCGCCCGGGCGTTTCCGGCGGCATCGTGAACTTTTGCCCAGAGTTGGGACAGGAGCCGCTTGTCGGCGGCAAGACTTGCAAGCGTTGCGCCGTGCGCGGCGGTCCTGACGATGTATCCGCCCTGCTCGTCTTCCTCCATGAGGCCTTCGACCAGGCTTCGCAGCCGTTCGCGTTCGCCGTCGTCGTCGATCCGGGCCGAAACGGACACGCCGGTACCGCCCGGCGCGTACACGAGCAGCCGCGACGGCAGCGTAATGAATGTGCTCAACCGGGCGCCCTTGCTGCCCAGGGGGTCCTTCAGCACCTGGACCAGCAACTCGTCCCCTTCCTCGACCAGTTCGGTGATATCCGGGCGGCGTTCCCGGCCGCTCCATTCCTCCTCCAGACCGCGCACGATGTCCGATGCATGCAGGAACGCCGAGCGCTCCAGGCCCACGTTCACGAAACTGGCCTGCAGGCCGGGCAACACCCTCATCACCCGGCCCTTGTAGATGTTGCCGACCAGGCCCCGCCCGCCGGCGCGTTCGATGAACAACTCCTGCAGCACGCCGTTGTCCACGAGCGCGGCCCGCACCTCGCGCAAACACTCGTTGATGAGGAGTTCCTCGCTCACGGCAGCTCCGGTCGGCTCAAGACGGCACGCATATCTGCCCGCAATTCCTTGCCATTCAATGGACTATACGAGGTGCCGGCCATCAGTCAACCGATGCCGGGAGCCTGCGCCCCAGGAATTCACGGCTGCAAATCCGCTCTCATCCGCCCCTTCGGCCGGCCGATGCGCGTTCAGGAGCGATGATAGGGATGGCCCTGGTTGACGCTCCACGCCCGGTACAGGGCCTCGGCGGCCAGCGGCCGGACCAGCCCGTGGGGCAGGGTCAGCGGCGACAGCGACCAGCGCTCGTCGGCCCGCTTCATGACCCGGGAAGACAGCCCGTCGGGCCCGCCCACCAGCAGGCAGACCGGCGCACCGCCGGCCATCCAGGCGCGCAGGCGGGCGGCCAGTTGCTCCGTGGACCATGGGCTGCCCTTCACGTGCAGAGCGACCACCCGGGCGCCCCGGGGGATGGCGCGCAGGATGCGGTCGGCCTCCTGCTCCACCGCCTGCCGAGCCGAGCCCGCAGAGGTGCGGCGGCCCAGCGGGATTTCCACAAGTTCGAGCGTGCAATTGCCCCGCAGCCGCCGGGCGTATTCTTCGAAGCCGGCCTGGACCCAATGGGACTGGCGCGTCCCGGCCGCGATCAGCACGATGCGCATGTGGCAGCTCGGGTCCCTGCGGACGTCAGTTGAACGCCTGATCCTGTGCCGGGATGTCCCAGAGTTTCTCGAGATCGTAGAACTCGCGAACCTCCGGCTGCATGACGTGCACGACGACATCGGCCAGGTCCAGCAGCACCCACTCGCCGGCGGCTTCGCCCTCCCGCCCCAGCGGCGGAATGCCTGCGTGCTTGCAGCGCTCGACCACCGCCTCGGCCAGGGCGCGAACGTGCCTGGCGGATCGCCCGTTGGCGATGATCATCACGTCGGTGACCGTGGTCAGATGGCGCACATCCATCGTCTTGACGGCCTGTGCCTTCATTTCGTGCAGCGCATCGAGCACCTGTTCGGTCAACTCGCGGCTGGACATCCCGGGCCTGGGTTGGCTAGCGTGCATAACACTCCGTTTCGAGAATGATGTCCCTGACGCTGTCGGGGACGAGGAACCTCGGGTCTTCGCCGGCAGCGGCGGCTGCGCGGATCTGCGAAGCCGATACGTCGATCTGGGTGACCGGCGTGACCAGTACGTTTCCGGCGGGGTTTTCGTGGAGGTCGGCGGCGCTTTCGGTGCCGCAGCGTGCCAGCAGGTCGGCCAGCGGTCCCTGCCCCGGGGGCTGCCAGCCGGGCCGATGCGCCACGACGATGTTCGCAAGCCCGGACAGCACCTCCCAGCGGCGCCAGCGGGGCAGGCTCAGGAAAGCGTCCATTCCCAGCAACAGGCACAGCGATCGCTGTTGGTGATCGCTGCGCAGGGATTGCAGGGTGTCCACGGTATAAGAAGGGCCCGGGCGCTCGAGTTCGCGCGTATCCACTGCAAACCGGGGCTCCTCCCGCACCGCCTCGCGCACCATGGCAAGACGCGTGCTCACCGGGGCGGCGGACGGGTCGCGCAAGGGTTGCCGGGCGCTGGGGACGAACAGGACCTGCGCCAGCGACAGGCGCTGCAGCAGTTCCAGGGCGGTACGCAGGTGGCCGTAGTGGATGGGATCGAATGTACCACCGAAGATGCCGATCGGCCCCATCCGCTTATGCACATCCTTTGCGAAGTCGGCGCATCGATTCAGCGGACCGCCGTGGCGCGGCCGGGGCGGCGGAGTACCGCGAGGACCAGGGAGGTCAGTTGCTGCCAGGCATTGCCCGGCTGCACGCCCTTGATCACCCGGTCCGTCTCTGCGGCCTTTACGATGAGTTCCGTGAGGCGTGCCGATTCGATCCTTTCAAGCGCGCCCTTCACCAGCGGCTGGCGCCGCGGCCAGACGCCATGGCGCTTCCAGACCGGCGCCGCGACGGCGCCGTTACGGGCTGCAAATTTGAGCTTCGACAGCAATCCAAGGTCTCGGCTGATGGCCCATAATACCAGAGACGGTGCGGCGCCCTCGGCGCGCAGGCCGTCCAGGATGCGTAGCGCCCGCCTGGCCTGTCCCGCCAGCAGGGCGTCGGTGAGGCGGAACACGTCGAAGCGCGGATTGGAGGCCACCGCATCCCGCACGGCCGCATGGTCCGCTGCACCCTCCCCCAACAGCAGCACGAGCTTGCGCACCTCCTGGTCCGCCGCCAGCAGGTTGCCTTCCACCCGGTCCGCCATCCATTCGGCCGTCGCGGAAGACAGTGCCAGACCCCGGGATTGCGCGCGGCGCCGGATCCACGCCGGCAACTGCGGCCGCTCCACGGGCCATACCCGGATCACCGCGCCGCCGTCGTCGATGGCCCTGACCCAGGCGCTTCTCGACGCGGAGGAATCGAGCTTGCGCGTGACGATCAGCAACAGGCGGTCCGGGTCGGGCCGCTGTGCCAGGTCCTGCAACACCCGCCCGCCCACGGCGCCGGGGCGGGGCGTGGGCAGGTTCAGCTCGACGATTTTCCGGGCCGCGAACAGCGACAGGTTGTCGGCGCCTTCCGTGAGCGCCTGCCAGTCGAATCCCCTCTCGGCGACGAAATAGTCGCGTTGCTCGAAGCCGTCGCGCCGGGCCCGGGCCCGGATCTGCGCGGCCGCTTCGCTCACCAGCAGGGGTTCGTCGCCGGCCACCAGGTAGGCCGGCAGCAGTTCGCGGCCCAGCAGGCCGCCGAGTTGAGGCCCGTTAACCCGCATCCTCGAGCTGGGACAGCACGATGCCGCTGTCCTCCAGCAGCACAGGGATGCCGTCGCGCACGGGATAGGCCAGCTTGCCGTCGCGCGTGACCAGCGCTTCGGTCAGCGGCTCGGTCAGTTTCCCGCCGTCGCGGCCGACCAGGGTTCCCTCCCCGATGCGCCGGTTCAGCGCTTCGATCCGTTCCGCCGGCATGACCCTGAGGGGCAGCCTGGTGGCCGGGCAGCAGATGATGTCGAGAAGATCGGCGTCGATACTCATGTGGTTCTCCCATCCCGGTTGGGCGCCGGCGCGGCGGGTATCGGTTCTGGCGTGGCGGGTACCGGTTCCGTTGCCGCGCGTACCGGTTCACGTGCCGCGGGTACGGTATCAGGTGCCGCAGGCACGGGATCGTAACCGCTTGTGCCCCAGGGGTGGCAGCGGGCGAGACGCTTCGCCGTGAGCCAGCCGCCCCGCAGCACGCCGAAGCGGCGCAGGGCTTCGATGGCGTAGGCGGAGCAACTCGGGTCATGCCGGCAGGGCCGACCGAGCCAGGGCGAAATTAACAGCTGGTAGGCCCTTACCAGCCCCACCGCCGCGGCGACACCCAGTTTCGACGCCGAGTTGGCCAGCCGCGTGGCCGCCGCATCCAGCCGGGGCAGCACGCCGGACTCCGGCGCACCCGCTTTGGGCATTTCCTCGATCATGCGTCTGTCCACCAGCGCCTCATTTTCGCGCCCGCCGCCAGCGCGGCCCTTCGGCGCTGTCCTCGATTAAAATAGCCATTTCCGCCAGTTCGTCCCGGATGCGGTCCGCCTCGGCGAAATTGCGGTCGCGGCGCATGGCTTCGCGCTCCCGGACCCTGGCGTCGATCCACTCGTCGCCGGGGTCGTCCGCGGCGCGGTCCCCGGTGAACCAGGCCTCCGGATCGTCCTGCAGCAGCCCCAGCAGCAATCCGCCGGCCCGGAGGTCCCGCGCAAGCCGGGTCCGCACGGCCGGATCGGATGCGCTGTTGAGTTGGCGAACGAGCCCGAACAACTCGGCCAGCGCCCGGGGCGTATTGAGATCGTCTTCCAGCGCATCGAGCACGCCCTGCGGCGGGTCTGATTCGGGTGCGCCGGCTGCTAGGCCTGATTCGGGTTTGTCCACCGCTTGGCCGGTGACGCCGGCATTGCGCAGCGCCCCGTACATCTTGTCCAGCTTCTGCCGCGCGTCTTCCAGGACCGCGGTGTTCCAGTCCAGCGGCTGACGGTAGTGGGCCGTAAGCAGTCCCAGTCGCACCGCCTCCCCCGGTGCCTCATCGAGCAGGTTGCGGACCAGAAGGACATTGCCCAGGGACTTGGACATTTTCTCGCCGCTCACATCCACCAGCCCATTGTGGACCCAGTAGCGGCAGTAGCGCTGCACGCCGTAGGCGCAGGTGCTCTGGGCGGTCTCGTTCTCGTGGTGGGGAAAGATCAGGTCCAGGCCGCCGCCGTGGATGTCGATGGTCTCGCCCAGGTGCGCCTGCACCATGGCCGAGCACTCCGCGTGCCACCCCGGCCGGCCGTAGCCCCAGGGGCTGTCCCAGCCCACGCCGTTCGCCGCGGAGGGCTTCCAGAGCACGAAGTCCGCCGGGTTGCGCTTGTACGACTCCACCTTCACCCGGGCGCCGGCGATGAGATCCTCCTGGGACCGCCCCGACAGCGCACCGTAGTCGTCGAAGCTGGGTACCGAAAACAGCACGTGGCCGTCTGCCACGTAGGCGTGTCCGGCTTCGAGCAACTGTTCGACCAGGATGACAATATCCGACAGGTGTTCGGTGGCCTTGGGCTCCACATCCGGCGGCAGTACGCCAAGCGACCCCATGTCCTCGTGAAAGGCTTTCAGGTACCGCGCCGTCAGCACGCCGATGGGCACACCTTCCTCCCGGGAAGCCTCGTTGATCTTGTCGTCCACGTCGGTGACGTTGCGGACGTACACAAGCCCGTAGGAGCGCCGCAGCAGCCGTGCCAGCACGTCGAAGACCACGCACGGCCGGGCGTTGCCGATGTGCGCGAAACTGTAGACCGTGGGCCCGCACACGTACATGGTCACCCGCTCCGGATTCTGGGGCTCGAAGCGTTCGCGAGTGCGTGTGAGGGTGTTGTGAAGGTGAAGTGCCATTCGGGACCGACTCAGCCCGCCTGCGGGCGGCGCCCATGATACCAAGTAAGCGCGCGCCCCCGGTGGCATATAATCTCGCCAATTCATCCGGAAACGGGATCATCATGAGCGGCGAATTCAGGCCCAGACTCAGCGTCGAACAGGTCGAGGAAGGCACGGACCTGGCCCCGAAATTCGATGCCGACGGACTCATTCCGGCGGTGACCACCGACTACGCCACCGGCGAAGTGCTGATGCACGCCTACATGAACGCCGAGGCCCTCCGCCTGACCATCGAAACCGGCGAAGCCCACTACTTCAGCCGCAGCCGCCGCGTGCTCTGGCACAAGGGCGCCACCAGCGGCTTGGTGCAGAAGGTCAGGGAGTTGCTGATCGACGACGATCAGGACTGCATCTGGCTCCGGGCCGACGTCAGCGGCGGCGCAAGCTGCCACGTGGGCTACCGGTCGTGCTTCTATCGCCGCGTTCCGGTCGGTAGCGCTGACGAACCTGTCGAACTCGAGTTCACCGAAACCGAGAAAGTATTCGATCCCGAGGCCGTGTATGGGGACGCGCCGAATCCCACGCGGCTGTAGCGTCCGGACGTCTGCGCAATGCCCCGTCTGAGGCTCATCTGTCTCAGTCTGCGATACTCGTCGTGGTCCATGCGCCCGTGGCTGATCCTCACCCACGCCGGGGCCGATTTCGAAACCGTAACGGTCGAACTTGACGATGTTCGCCGGCAAGGGGATCCGGACGATACATCAGGCAACCTGGTGACCATCGAGGATTCGCAACTCGAGGAACGGCGGGCGCTGGGCAGCGTTCACGGCCTTTTCCCCACGCTCTGGGTGGACAACATTCCCATTCACGAATCCCTGGCCATTTGCGAGTACGCGGCCGAGGCGTTCCCCGACGCCCGCCTCTGGCCGGGCGACGCAATGGCCCGCGCCCGGGCTCGCGCCGTGAGCTGCGAGATGGCCACCGGGTTCCTGGCCATGCGCGGAGAACTATCCTGTCATCTCTTCGGCCGTGTTCCCGATCATGCGCCGAGCGACGCGACGCGGAAAGACATCTCACGAATCTTCGAAATCTGGAGCGGGTGCCTGGACCGTTCCGGCGGCCCGTTCCTGTTCGGCGACTTCGGCATTCCGGACGCCATGTACTTTCCTGTGCTGACCCGCTTTCGTACCTATTGCATTTCGGTCCCGGAGCCGGTCCGGGAGTATGCACGATCGCTCGAGACACTCCCCGCGGTCGCCAAGCTCATGGAGAAAGCTCGTACCGACCCCCTTGAAGCCGTTTATGACGATTACCTGCGTGAACTTGGCGGCGATCCGAAGGCCGCGCTTGTGACCTGATTCCGCGGCAGGCGAGTTCGGGAACGCCCGGCGATGTAGAATCCACGCAGATCGATATCGGAGGTTGATTCCGCGATGTAGAAATCGATGAGTCTCGCTCTCTGCGCAACCGTCTCCAGCTGAGGGCTGACAGCCCTCGCAGCCAACGGGCTGGGAATTCTTCACGTTGAACGGGAGACTGGCCTGAGCGAACCGAAAATCACATTGAATCACCGGCATCCACAAGGATCAGCAAGTATCCCATGAAAGTACTGGGCCTGGATTTCACAAGTGCTCCAACAGCTCGCAAGCCAATTGCCATGGCGACCGGCGAGTTCGCCAATGACCTGTTGCATATCGAGTCGATACGCGGTCTGCGGAATTTCGAGCAGTTCGAGGAGGCTATCAAAACTCCCGGTCCCTGGATCGCGGGCATGGATTTCCCGTTCGGGCAACCTCGCAAATTAATCCGGGCGCTTGAATGGCCGGACTCGTGGAAGAAATACGTCGAGCATGTCGGCTCGATGCGCAAGGACCAGTACGAGTTAGGAATCAGAAAATATAGCAACGACCAACCGTATGGCGACAAAGAACATAAGCGCGAAACGGACAGGCGGGCGAGATCAATCAGCCCGATGAAACTCGCATTTGTACCCGTAGGCAAGATGTTCTACCAGGGAGCTCCCCGAATCCTCCGTTCCGGTGCGAGTATCGTCCCCGGCGCTCCCAATGAAGATGATCGAATCATCGTCGAAGCTTACCCCGCGCTGGTGGCAGAAGCATTGGCTGGAACCAGAAGCTACAAGGGCGGCAGGAACGCCACGCAACGTTCGGAGCGCCTCTGCGAACGAAAAAAAATTGTAGAGGCGTTATCGACGGAAAAGTGCAGTAAAGACTATCGCTTGACCGTCAATCTGGACCGCATTGAACTCGACCGTCTAATCGACGACCCGAGCGCGGATTTGCTCGACGCAGTTCTTTGCGCCGTTCAAGCGGCCTGGGCCTACTCGCAACTTGACTACGGTGTTCCGGATTCATGCGACAAGCTGGAGGGCTGGATCGTGGATCCATCCCAGTTGAACGAGCGCGCATCCACACCGGCTGGTATCCGGGAGGCGAACCCGTCCGAATTTCCTGGTCACGATCTTCTTGATCGCATCACGACCAACCCGTCGATTTGTCACGGCAAACCCTGTATCCGGGGGTTGCGCTACCCTGTCGACGCTATCCTCGAGTTGCTCAGTTCAGGGATGACCACCGAGGAAATCCTCGCCGATTACAGCGACCTGGAACGCGAGGACATATTGGCGGTACTCGCCTATGCCGCTCGCCTAAGCCAAGTCAAGAGAGTGCAGGCGCTGACTTCATGAAGTTTCTTGTTGACGCGCAATTGCCGCAACGGCTCGCGCGTTGGCTGAGTTCGAAAGGTCACGATGCCGTACATACGCTGGACCTTCCGGCAGGAAACAGAACAACAGACGCTGCCATTAATGAACTCTCTCTGAGTGAGCAACGCATAGTTGTCACCAAGGACGGAGATTTCGTCGACACTCTCCTGCTGAGCCAGACTCCGTACCAGCTTCTGCTGATTTCAGCGGGAAACATCAGCAACGCGGACTTGCTCAAACTGCTTGGGGAAAATCTCGAAGACATTGTCAGAGCATTTGAAACCTGCGAGTTCGTGGAGCTCGGTCACGGGTTGTTGGTCGTTCACTACTAGTCCGGACCACGAATGCGGTGACCCAACTTCAACAGATTCACCCCCATAAGTTCCTGAAGCACGATTTCATGGCCCCGATCGGAGTACCAATCCCCGAGCGAGGGTGTGTGCGGACAGCCCTCGCCCGCGTCGTGTGCTCGGCGCGGGGCCATGGACGGCCAGGAGCGCCGAGCTGAGCCCGCCAGGGATGGCGGGCGAAGTTTAGCGGGCGAGGGCTGTCCGCGCGCACCCTCGCGGCCCGCACCAGGAAATCCCGGAATCAGTCCAGGTCGACCCCGACCGGGCAGTGATCGGATCCCACTACGTCGGGCCAGATGAAGGCGTCGGCGACGCGCTTGTTGGCGCCGGGCGAGGCCAGCACGTAGTCGATGCGCCAGCCCACGTTCCGCTCCCTGCAGCCGCCCCATTGCCGCCACCAGGTGTAGTGGTCCGGGTCATCCGGATGGCGGGCGCGGAACGTGTCCACCCAGCCCGCATCGAGCCATCGGGTGATTTCAGCCCGTTCCTCAGGCAGGAATCCGCTGGCCTTCGTGTTGGTCTTCGGCCGGGCCAGGTCGATGGCCTCGTGGGCCGTGTTGTAATCGCCGACCACGTAGACCGGCCCGCGCTGGCGCAGTACCTGGATGCGGTCGAAGACCGCAGCGTAGAAGTCGAGCTTGTAGGGAACCCGGCTGTTGTCCCGGTTGCGACCGCTGCCTTTGGGAAAGTAGACCGAGGCCACGGCCATCCGTCCGAAGTGCGCAATAATCAGCCGGCCCTCGGCGTCGAAGCGGGGTTCCCCGAGCGCTGTCTCGATACGGCTCGGGCGCTGCCGGGAATAGATTGCGACGCCGCTGTAGCCGGGCCGCTCCGCCGGAGAGAACGCGGCATGCCACCCTTCCGGGGCACGGGTGCGGGGCTTCAGCTGATGCTCGAACGCTCGGACCTCCTGCAGGCCGACGATGTCCGCTTCCGACGAATCGAGGAAGTCGTGAAAGCCCTTTCGGACGCAGGCGCGCAGGCCGTTGACGTTCCAGCTTAGAATTCGCATGGCGGTATTCTCACCGGGATCGGCGCCCGTCACAACAGCGGAGACGCTCGCCATTGTAGAATCCACGCTTATCGATTCGAGAGATCCATCCCGCGATGAAGAAAGCGATTCGCCTTTCGCTCTGCGCGACCTTGAGCACCGCCGGCCTGGCAGCCCTCGCCGCCAACGCCCAGGGCACGCTTCACGATGAACGCGAGACGCGCCTGAGCGACGTGCGCCAACTGACGTTCGGCGCGGAGAATGCCGAGGCCTACTGGTCGCCGGATGGGTCGGAACTGGTATTCCAGTCCAACCGGGCGCCCTACGAGTGCGACCAGATCTACCGCATGTCCGTCTCCGATCCAGCCGCGCTGACGTTGGTCTCAACGGGCCGGGGCCGCACCACCTGCGGCTACTTCACGGCAGACGGAGAGCGGGTCATCTTCTCATCCACCCATGCCGCCGACGCCCAGTGCCCGGCGCCTCCCGACCGTTCGCAGGGCTACGTCTGGCCGATCTATGACACCTACCAGATTTACAGCGCCGCGCCGGACGGCACGGGCCTCGTCGCCCTGACCGACACGCAGGCCTACGACGCCGAAGCCACCGTCTGCCCGGTGGACGGTTCCATCGTATTCACCTCCACCCGCGACGGGGATCTCGACCTCTACCGCATGGATGCCGACGGCACGAACGTGAGACGCCTGACCGATACGCCCGGCTATGACGGCGGGGCGTTCTTCTCCCGGGACTGCTCGATGATCGTCTGGCGGGCATCCAGGCCGACGGGAGCGGAACTCGCGGACTACCGGGCTCTGCTGGCCGAAGGACTGGTGCGCCCCGGTGAGCTGGAAATCTTCGTGGCCAACGGCGACGGCTCCGAACCGCGCCAGGTCACACACGTTGGCGGCGCAAACTTCGCTCCGTTCTTCTTTCCCGACGGGCGGCGGATCATCTTCTCGTCCAACCACCACGACCCGGCCGGGCGGGAATTCGACCTGTTCGCGGTTGACGTGGACGGCGCGAACCTGGAGCGCATCACCTTCACGCCCGGTTTCGACGGCTTCCCGATGTTTTCGCCGGACGGCCGACAGCTCGCCTTCGGCTCCAACCGCAACCAGGGCCAGCCCGGAGAAACCGACGTCTACCTGGCGGGGTGGATCGAGAGCCCGGTCGAATAGAAGGGCCGCGACGGAGTAACCCGGTCGCGACGGTTGCGGGTTCTCGATTGCATCCGGGTCCAGGTAGATGGTCCAGAGGAAAACGCCGGTGACGACACGCTCGTTCTACGGCGACGAACTCACCTCACGCGCGGCCACCGCCTGCACGCCTGCAATTCGCCTGAGCACGCGCCGCGCCAGGTCCTCGGCCAGGGCCTCCCGCAGCACCTGCTCCTCGGCGGACATGCCCAGGACCTGGGTGGGGTCGTAGCTGTAGCTGCGGGTCGCCACCAGGAATTCGTTGTCGATGAGCGCGGTGCCGCCCGCCTCCAGCGTGATTGCGACCGCGTAGAAGACCTCGTACTCCTGGGGGGTGTTGCGCGCGGATACGGAGAGCACGCGCTGACCCGTCGTGTCCTCCAGTATCCTGAGCACGGCGCCCGCGTCATCCCGGGACTCGGCCAGTTCGACGCCCTGGGCCGTGAGCGCATCGGTCAGGCGGGTATGGAACTCGGTGAAGCGTTGCGGCGCCTCCACGTAGGTGGTGGCCACCACGTCCGGCAGGACCCCCGCACCCTGCAACTGGAATCCGCAGCCCGCCGCCGTGACGGCCAGCGCAGCCGGCAGCAGCGCCGCCCGAAACCGGCGGCCCGGCAACCCGCGCCGGGCGCGCCGCCGCATGGGGCGGAAGACCGCCTGACACAGGACGGCTATCCAACCGGCGACGCATTCCGGGGATTCGGCGGGCGATTGGTGTGCCGGTTGCGCTGCGGGTAGAGTCATGGGCCTTGATTCTAGCGGAGTTTGCAAAGATCATCCGTCGCAATCGCGCGGCATCCCGCGACAGTTCCCGCAACGACCGAGGTTCATCGACATTCGCAGACAACCATGAGCGCCTACCCGTTCAAAGAAGTCGAAGCCAGGTGGCAGGAGTACTGGGACCGCCACCAGACGTTTCGCGTACCCGAAGACGTCGACCGGTCCCGGCCGAAGTACTACGTGCTGGACATGTTCCCCTACCCCAGCGGCGACGGACTGCATGTCGGTCATCCCGAGGGCTATACCGCGTCGGACATCATCGCCCGTTACAAGCGCATGCGGGGCTTCAATGTGCTGCATCCCATCGGCTGGGATGCCTTCGGGCTGCCCGCCGAGCAGTACGCGCTGCGCACCGGCACCCATCCGCGCACCACCACCGAGCGCAACGTGACGCGCTTTCGCAGCCAACTCAGGTCGCTGGGTTTCTCCTACGACTGGAGCCGGGAGATCAACACCACCGATCCCGGCTACTACCGGTGGACCCAGTGGATCTTCAAGCAACTCTTCGAGCGCGGCCTGGCGTACCAGGAGGAAAAGCCGGTCTGGTGGTGCCCTGAGCTGGGGACCACGCTCGCCAACGAGGAAGTCATCGACGGCAAGTCCGAGGTGGGCGGCTTCGACTGCGTTCGCCGGCCCCTGCGCCAGTGGGTGCTGCGGATCACGGCCTACGCCGAGGCGCTGCTGGAGGGGCTGGACGACCTGGACTGGCCGGACAGCACCAAGGAGATGCAGCGCAACTGGATCGGCCGCAGCGAAGGGGTGGAGCTTGAGTTCCCCCTGGCCGGCGGCGATGGCGGCGCGGGCCACACCAACGGCTCGGACGCCGCGGGCGATACCGGCGGCGAAGGCGGCATCCGAGTGTTCACTACTCGTCCGGACACGCTGTTCGGGGCGACCTACATGGTGCTGGCGCCGGAGCATCCGCTGGTGGAATCCATCACCACGGACGGCCAGCGTCAGCAGGTAGAGGACTACTGCACGGCCGCCGCCACCAAGAGCGAGCTGGAGCGCACCGAGCTGCAGAAGGAGAAGTCCGGCATCTTCACCGGCGGCTACGCCACTAATCCGGCGTCCGGCGAGAAGATTCCCGTGTGGGTGGCCGACTACGTGCTCGCCGCCTACGGCACCGGCGCCATCATGGCCGTGCCCGCCGAGGACGAGCGGGACTGGGAATTCGCCGAAACCTACGGGCTGCCGATCGTGCGCACCGTGCAGCCGCCGCCGGACTTCGACGGAAAGGCGTATCTGGGCGAAGGTCCCTCCATCAACAGCGGCTTTCTCAACGGCCTCGGCGTGGCCGACTCCAAGGCGAAGATGATCGACTGGCTGGAAGAACAGGGGCATGGCGAGCGCAAGATCAATTACAAGCTTCGCGACTGGCTGTTCTCGCGACAGCGTTACTGGGGAGAACCCTTCCCGGTCATCTTCGTCGACGGCGAACCCAAGACCGTGGACGACGCCGACCTGCCGGTGGAACTGCCGGATCTGGACCGCTACGAGCCCAGCGGCACGGCCGAAGGCCCGCTGGCCAACGCCGGGAACTGGCTGGAGACCGTCGACAGCGCCACCGGCCGGACGGCGCGACGGGAGACCAACACCATGCCCCAGTGGGCCGGCTCCTGCTGGTACTTCCTGAGCTATATCGATCCCGATAACGAGGAGGCGCCCGTAGACCGGGATCTGGAGAGCTACTGGATGCCGGTGGACCTCTACGTGGGCGGGGCGGAGCATGCCGTGCTGCACCTGCTCTACTCCCGTTTCTGGCACAAGGTGCTCCACGACGCCGGCGTGGTCTCGACACCGGAGCCGTTCGCCCGGCTGGTCCACCAGGGCATGATCCTCGGGGAACTGGAATACACGCGCTTCGACGACGAGGCCGGCCGCCCGGTGTCCGCGAAGTTCGTCCGCGGCGGCCGGGACACGCGCTCCGGGGCGGCCGTGCAGCGCGCTACCGTCGAGGAGGGCGACGTGGTCAAGAAGGGCGAGCACTTCGTTCTGCGCACCGACCCGGACATCCGGGTGGACTCCCGGGCCCACAAGATGAGCAAGAGCCGGGGCAACGTCGTCAATCCCGACGAGATTCTGGAACGCTACGGCGCCGACGCCTTCAGGCTCTACGAGATGTTCATGGGCCCACTGGAACAGGTCAAACCCTGGAACACCCGGGGGGTGGAAGGGACCCACCGCTTCCTCAACCGGGTCTGGCGGATGCTGGCCGACTCGCGCAACGGCAGCGGCCCGAAGGAGACGGTTCGGGACTGCGAACCCAGCGACGAGCAGTCCCGGGCACTGCACCGGACCATCGCCAAGGTCACCGAGGATATCGAGGGCCTGAGGTTCAATACCGCCATCGCCGCGCTGATGGAGTTCACCAACGCGGCAATCAAATGGGAGACGGTACCGCGGGATGTGGCTCGTCAGTTCGTCCTTATCCTGGCGCCGCTGGCGCCGCACCTGGCCGAGGAACTCTGGCAACGTCTGGGACACGACGCTTCCCTGGCCTACGCTGCCTGGCCGGAGGCGCGGGAAGAGTTCCTGCGCAGCGATACCATGGAAGTGTCCGTGCAGGTCAACGGCAAGATGCGGGGGCGCGTCACCGTGCCCGCGGAGGCCACCGAAGCGCAGGCGCTGGCCATCGCCCGGGACGACGAGAACGTGGCCCGGCACATTGCCGGCAAAGCGATTCGCCGCTCGATCTACGTTCCCGGCCGGATCGTCAACTTCGTGGTCTGACGCGCGAGCGGAAGCGCCCCCACGATAATCGTCCCTGCAGCAGGCAGCCCAGCAACACCAGGGCGCCGCCGATCACCGCGACCTGCCAGGGAGTCGGTTACTGCGCAAGCGAGACGTACACGGCAATCGTCGCCACCACGATGCACACGCTCATAGTGCGCGCAAACCTCCACGGCGTCAGGTCCACTGGTGCAGCCGGCATTTTCCAGTCTTTCACCGGGTCAGGCCGGAGCCTGCTGACGACGGCCATCACCGCCGCCGTGATCACAAAGACCAACGCGAGGAAATGGAGAAAATGGATCTCGCCGTCGCTGCCGAAGAACCTGGCCGCCATGGATTGCACTTCATCGTTGAAGGCGAAATTGATGATGTAGAACAACACGGGGCCCGCAATCAGACCGGTCTTTGCTGCCGTCGCGGAGGCTCTCGATGTCAGGAGTCCCGCCAGGATCACCGCGAGCATGGGACCGAAAAACGTCGCGTTGATTTGCTGCAGATAGATATACAGACTGCCGCTGGTGTCGATTGCCGGGGCAACAAGAATCGCCGCAACAGCGAGCACGGTCGAGCATATGCGCCCCACTCTTACCTGTTGTCGTCCGCTGGCATTGGCCTTGAACAGGGGCAGGTACACACCCTGATTGAACAGGGTCGCGGCACTGTTCAAGACGCTGTTGAAGGTACTCAGAACGGCACCGACCATCACGGCGGCAAAAAACCCGGTCAGCGGTGCGGGCAACACGGTTTGTACCAGTGTCGGGTACGCTTGCAGGTACTGATCCGGACCCAGCGAGTCCTTGAAAAGGTGATACGCGATGACGCCTGGAAGTACGATCGCGAGCGGCGCGACCAGCTTGAATACTGCGGCAATCAGGACGCCCTTCTGCGCTTCTATCAGATTCTTTGCACCGAGCGCGCGCTGCATGATGGATTGATTGGTGCACCAGAAGAAAATCTGGTTGACAATCATGCCGGTGAACAGCACGCCGAACGGCAGGAATGAGCCGGGTTCGTCTCCGGTGATGTCGAACTTTGGGCGTTCCTCCGTGTACACGGTGTTGAGGCCCTGCAGCACATTGCCATCGCCGACCAGGGAGAGCGCCAGAATCGGGATGAGCAGGCTGGCAATCAGGAATCCGACGCCATTGATCGTATCGGATACCGCAACCGCCTTGAGGCCGCCCAGAATGGCGTAGGCCGAACCCAGCCCGCCAATCCCGATGACCATGAGCCAGGTAGCCTCGGATTGCGAAACGCCCAGCGTGTTCGACACATCGAACAGGGCTTCCAGTCCGGTCGCCCCGAACAGGAGTACAACCGGCAGTATGGCAATGGCGTAGGAGAAAAGGAAAAGAACCGTTGCGATGACCCGCGTTGAACTGTCGAAACGCGTCGCAAGAAAATCAGGGATGGTGGTCAGGCCTGCACGGAGATACTTGGGAATAAAGTAGAGTGCTCCCAGAACCATCGCCAACGCGGCGGTTGTCTCCCACGCCATGACGGCGATCGTGTGGTTGAATGCGTCCCCGTTCAGTCCGATCAGGTGCTCGGTGGACAGATTGGTCAGCATCAGGGAGCCGGCAATCACCCATGCGGTCAGGCCCCTTCCCGCCAGAAAGTAGGCCTCGGACGACTCCATGCGATCCTTGCGGGTGGCCCACCACGCAATGGTGGCAACCGCCCCGGTGAACGCAAGAAACGAGAGGCCGGCAATCAATCGCTTTGGTCGTATCGATGAGACCGGCGATCGAAGCTGTATTCGATCAGCGGCACGAAAGGTGAGTGGCCATCGTTGGGAACCGACACCAGGTATTGCTCTTCGCTGAAGCGGTCCTCGAAGTCGGTATCTTCCGGATATTCAGGACCATAGCCGGTGTCCCCGGAGATCGGCAGGCCCACGTTCGGGTGTGAGCCGGTTGGCGATTGCGCGTCCGCGAATTCATTGGCACAAGCCAGGACAGCGGAAAGACGATCGATAGAGCAGGGTATTTTCGTAACATTGAATTGCATCCGGTTTGGGTTGGACACCAGCAACGCCTCAAAACCATTGTAGAACGAATATTTCAATTATAGATAAGACAATAAAAAAATACTCCATTTCTGAGATAATGCATATCGCGCCTGAGAGGGTTAGCAGGTCAGTATTGAAAAACCAGGCAGTTTTGTATGAACAAGATAATTCCAGCGACTGTTCTTGCCATCGCGGTCGGCGCGTGTCAGGGGGATGAAGGGCCGGACTCACTTGCGACAGGCGACGAGCCCGCCGCGCAAGCGATTGCCGCGGCAGGCGAAACCATGGCTGCCGAGTCGAGCGCTGCCAACGATGCGGCGCTGTTGATCGATGGCGAGGACACCGAGTCCAGTTTGCTCCTGGCCAGCTCAGAAGCCGGTGGCCTGGAAATCTATACCCTGGATGGCGCGCGGCACGCCATCGGCAGCGATCGTCCCACAACATTCGTCGACGTTCGGTACAACTATCCGCTCGGGGGCGAATCCGTCGATCTGATTGTCGGCTATGACTCTGAAGCTGCTGCATTGATAGCCTACGTTCCGGACGACATGAGTACCGGCCTTCGGGAAGTCTCGTTACCGTTGGCGACGCAGGCCGAAATCAACGGCTTGTGCCTATATCGAAGCCCGATATCCGGCAAGTTCTACGCGTTCGCTGCCGGCGACGGCGAGTTTCAGCAGTGGGAACTCTACTCCCGGGGTGGCGCCGTGGAGGGACGGCTGATCCGTAGCGTCCCGGTCGGGCTCGGGGTTGCTCATTGTGTTGCGCATGATCGGGAAGCCGCAATCATTTTTTCGGTGGAAACGGTGGGTGTTGCCCGAATCAACGCGGAGCCGGAGTCGGAAGCGGAAGTGGAATACATCGACCTCACCCAGCCGCACGGCCGTTTCAGCGGCGACGTCAAGGGCGTGGCCCTGTACGAGCAGGCAGAGGGCGGCTACCTGGTTGTCTCCGACGCAGATGAAAGTCGTCTGCAGCTCTACGACCTTGAAAACCTGGAACATCGCGGCACCGTCAGCGTGGTCGGCGACGGTTCGGTGGACGGCGCCGACGAGACCGAGGGAGTGGTCGCGACCAGCCTCCCGCTATCGTCGTCCCTGGGGCAGGGGCTGCTGGTGCTCGCAGACGATGACAATGACGGTGAGCCCACGAACTACAAGATCGTGCCGTGGCAACGGATCTCGGAGTCTCTCGGTCTGCATGCCGGCGCGCCCCACGATCCGACGGGGCTGTTGGCGCTCGATACCACGACGGTGATGCCAACCGTGGAAACGGCGCCCGTGGTCAGCTTCGGCGATGCGGCTGACGATCCCGTGATTTGGGTGCATCCCACTGACGTCGCCCACAGTGTTGTGATCGGCACGCAAAAGCAGCGTGGTATCAACGTTTACGATCTGGAAGGCAATTTGTTGCAGTCTCGCGAAGACGGCCGAATAAACAATGCCGATATCCGCTATGGATTCCTGCTCGACGGCGAACCGGCAGATATCGTGACCGGGAGCAATCGCTCGACAGACAGTATCGCGATCTGGAAGGTCGATCTATCGACTCGAACCCTGGTTGACGTCGCCGACGGCGTCATTCCCACCGGCATGGCCGATCCTTACGGTCTTTGCATGTACCGCAGTCCGGGAACAGGGCACTACCATGTCATCGTCAACGATACCGACGGGCTGGTTCGGCAATGGCGGCTGTTCGATACGGGCGCCGGCAAGGTCGGCACAGAACTGGTTCGGGAATTCAGCGTCGGTTCGCAAACCGAGGGATGCGTCGCTGACGACGAAACGGGTGACCTGTATATCGGAGAGGAAAATCGGGGCATATGGAAGTACTCGGCTGAGCCGGACAGCGGTTCGGAACGTACGCTTGTCGACGGCATCGAAGACGGAAACCTGACGGCCGATGTCGAGGGTCTTGCGCTTTACTTCAGCGGCAACGGCGAAGGGTACCTGATTGCATCCAATCAGGGCGCGGACAACTACGCTGTGTACGAACGGCAAGGCGACAACAGGTTCCTTGGCCATTTCTTCGTGGTGTCGAACGAGGCTTCAGGTATAGACGGCGCATCGGAAACCGATGGATTGGATGTAACGAGCGCCAACCTGGGCGCCACGTTTCCAAATGGCGTTCTCGTCGTGCAGGACGGGAGGAACATTACGCCGAAAGCGCGGCAGAACTACAAACTGGTTCCGTGGGAGCGAATTGCTGAAGCCATGGGTCTGTCAATCCACCACGGCTACGATCCGAGAGCTGAACCCGGAACCTGACCCGCTCTCTCCGGTACGCGACCGGCCGGTCGACTCGCGGAGTCAGGATTCGGGCCGTCCTTCGATCATGCCCCATAGTGACTCTGCAACCCCTTGATCACGGCGGAGACGGTCTGCAGAACGGGCGTGTCGATGCCGTGCTTCGCTCCGAGTTCGATGACGGCTCCGTAGATGTAGTCGACTTCGGACGGGCGCTTGTTGACGATATCCACGCAAAGGCTCGACTTGTTTCCCGGGGTGCCCGAAGTGATCTGGTGGAACACCTCCCGGGCAGCGTGCGGATCGAGATCGATGTTCTCGGCCTTCGCCACGGCCAGCGCTTCGTCGATCGCCCGATAGGCGATCGCTTCAAGCTCCGGTACCTGGACGATGCCCCCAAGCGTCAGGTTGGGCGCGGCCGACGTGCCCGAAACGCCGATATTGGCCATGAGTTTCTTCCAGATGTTGTGACGAATGTTCTCGCTGGCCTCGGTCGGCAGGCCGTGTGTGGAGAATGCGGCCGCCAGCGCCCTGGTTCGCCCCGACACCCCGCCGTTCATTTCACCGATGAAACTGGGTAGCTCCGCATGGTTGCGCACGACACCGGGCGCCTCGATATTTGCACCCTGCGCAGTCAGGCCGCCGAGTACCTTGCCTTCCCCGAGAATACGCTCGATTTCTTCCTCGTTGCCGAGACCGTTCTGAAAGCTGATCGCGACCGTTCGATCATTGTCGAACAGGTGCTTCACGCTCGCCGCAGCATCGGCGTTGCAGATCGCCTTGCACTGGAAGAACGCGACGTCGGCCCCGTCGATGGTTGACGGATCCGATGTCGCCCTGGCAGGAATCGTCCGGTCGCCGCCGTGGCCCACCATTTTGAGGCCATTCGCGTTGATCGCGTCCACATGTTCCCGCCAGATGTCCACGAGTGTCACGTCGAGCCCGCCCTCGGTCAGCAGGCCGCCGAACAGCGAGCCCATCGCCCCCGCACCGACGACCACTACCCTGGGCCTTGCAATTTCATTCATCTGTCAAATCTCCGGATCGTTGATGCGAAAAACCCTTTCCGCGGGGTGGAAGTAGCCCGTGCAGGCCACCTCTTCCGGGGTCACGTCGCCGTGGTAGTGGCCCGCCTCCTGTTTCCCGTCCATGGCATAGAAGTGGGTGTGCTCCCCGGAGGCGCGCAGGTGCAGGCTGGTACCTGTGGGGTCGCCGGTCCACAACACCGAGAAACAAAGTAGTTTCGGGCCCATTTCGTAGAACTGCAGGAAGTCCCTGAATGCTTCGTTCCTCTCTTCGTCGAAGTATTCGAATCCAATGCAGTCGTAGTCCGGCATGACGTGCGCGCGGATCCGGCCTGCAGGAATCTTGAACACGCCGCCGAGAGCCACCTGCTGCGTGCCACCTGCATCCAGGTTGTCGATCAGGCTCTTGCGCATCGCCTGCGTCAGCGAGGCTTCGTCGCCGATTCTCCTGGAGACATCGAGTCTGATGGCAGGCCCGGGACTGCCTTCACACAGATACAGGTTGGAGAGCCCGGAGTGAATCGACGCACCATAGTCCTCGACAATGCATTCCTTGTCCTGACCGACCCTGGCAACCTTTGAGAGGATGTTTCCCGGTAGTCCGATGCTTGCGATCATTTCGCCGCAGTGCCCGTTCAATGCCGCGGGACTTGCCATGCCCGCACCGAAAACGCCCCCATCCGGCAGGCCACAGGACTCAGCCATCGCGGCAATACTGAACTGATTGTCGCGAAACCGTCTGTTGTGCGCGTAGGCTTCGCCACCGACATCGAGAATGCGCGCGCTTCCGGACATGCCTTCCATTGCGCAGCCCCAGTCGCGAAGGTCCGGGCACGCTTCGACCGAGACGAAAACGTTTTCGTAGTTCTTCGACAGCCCCTTCTGTAACGCAATGGAAATCTGCTCCAGTGATGGTTGCCAAAGATGCGCGCTCCTGAATCGCACGGGTTCCTGCATTTTGATGTTTATCCTTCTTGTCTCATGCGCCAGCGGCGCTTGTTGGGCTGTCAGGGCAACGGCGGTTTCCTCTCAGGGCATAAGCACCGAGGGAATCCACAGCACCAACCGTGGGAACAGGGTGATGAGCAGCAGCACAGCGAAATTGGCCAGCAAAAATGGCAGCGCGCCGCGGAAGATCGTGCCGATGCGCAGCCCGGAAACCGAGGCGCATACATTCAGGCAGTTGCCAACGGGCGGCGTGCACGCACCCACTGCCAACGCGGAAATCAGAATCACGCCGAAGGTGATGGGCGATACGCCAGCCTCCACGGCAGCGGGCAGCAGCACCGGCGTCATTAGCAGTATCGCCGGACTGACGTCGATGAACGTGCCGATCGCGAGGATGATGACGTTGACCAGCAACATCACCGATACCGGTCCCAGGTTCATGCTTGTGACCCAGGCTGCAATGGCTTGCGGGACACGCTCCAGCGCCAGGATCCATATGTACATTGTCGACATCGCAATGATCATCATGATCTTGGCGCTGGTGATGATCGCGCTTCTGAAGCAGTTCAAAAGGCCCTTCAAGGTCAGCGCCCTGATCACGAGGAAGCCGATCAGCACAGCATAGAGCACGCCAAGTCCGGCGGACTCGGTGGCCGTCGCGATGCCGAATACCACGGCGCCTACGACGAGTACGGGCATCAGTACGACCAGGATCGAGCCCCTGATCTCGCGAACGACATTGCCGAAGCTGGTGTCGATATCCTCCTTCGGATAGCGGTTCCTGACGGAAATGTAGAGGCAAATGAACAATTGCAGGAAGCCGATCAGGAGGCCGGGGATGACCCCGCCGAGAAACAGCCTGCCGACCGATTCCTGGGCGACGATCGCATAGAGCACGATCGGCACGCTCGGCGGGATGATCATGCCCATCGTCGACGATGCCACGGTAATACCTGCCGCAAAGCGTCCCGGATAGCCCTTCGATTTCATTTGAGGGATCAGGACCGAGCCGATGGACGCCGTGTCGGAGGCAGAGGACCCGGAAATGCCGCCGAAGATCATGCTTGCGAAAACATTGACGAGACCTGTCCCGCCGCGCAGCTTGCCGACGAACAGGCTGCTGAAGCGGATCAGCCGCCCGGTAATCCCGCTTTCGTTCATGACCAGCCCCATCAGGATGAACAGCGGCAGCGAAATCAGCGCATAGTTGTTCATTCCCGAAAATAGCCGCTGCGGCAGGATTTGCATCAGGTCCGGCTGTTCGACGACGAAATAGGCAAGAGAGGACAGCCCCAGTGCATAGGCGATGGGAATTCCCATCGCCAGCAGCACGAACAAACTGAGTATCAGGACGAGCAAATCGGGCCCTCGGGCGAAATCGTTGCAATCATTCTTCGGCCGTTCCAGGAGCGCCGGCTTTCTCTTTGCCGGCGATCAGCAGACCGATATGTGCAAGGCAGCTCAGCGCAACGAGCCCGCAACCGATGGGAACGGCGGCCTGCGCATACCCTTGCGGGAGTTGCAGGGCCGGCAGGATGAAACGACCTGTCAGGGGAATCCAGATCGTCAGGCTGTACCAGACCATGACCGCATTGATCAGCGCGATCAGCGCGAAACCGAGTATCTCGAAAATCCTTCGCGGCCCGTCCGCCAATCGGTCGACCAGGAAACTGATCGCAATGTGCTCCTTTCTCGATACCGCGACGGCCGCGCCGATTGACGTCGTATAGATAAAGAGCACGACGATGAATTCATTGCCGCCGACGATTGTCGAGCCAAAGGCATAGCGCAATACGACGAGCAGGATGACCAAGGCAAAAATGATGATCAGCGCGGCGACGATAGCGACTTCGGCCACCTTGATGATGGCCCGGTCAAGCCTCGCAAACAGGTCCGCCAATTCCGCTTGTCCCGTTGAGTCAATCCGGAACCGGGTCCTGATCGTCGCCTCTGGCGATTCGTCTCGCTCGGTCGACGTCATCCCGGGAAAACACGCCCTCGTCGATGAAATGCTCATAGACGGGACTGGCCAATTCGGCAAACTCTTCAAGACCCTGCGCATCGACGATCGTCGTCTCCAGCACCTGAGAGAGCCTGGCAATGTAGTCCTGCTCGCTCTGCTGGTTCATGTCGTCGCTGAACCTGATCGTTTCTACTGATACCTGGTCGAATACTTCCTGCAAATCGGGCGGCAGCCTTTCGTACCAGGCCAGGTTGACGATCATCGGATCCGGTCCGGTGGCATAGTTGGTAATAGTCAGGTATTTCTGTACCTCGTGCACCTTGTAGTCCCAGATATTGGACGGCGCATTGTCCTGACCGTCGACCACTCCCGTCCTGATCGCCTGATAGGCCTCGCTGTACGGAATATCCTGGGGATTCGAACCGAAGGCCTGTGCCGTCAGCAGATAGACTTCCTGTGGCGGTACCCGCATCTTCAGACCCCTGAGGTCGTCCGGCGACGCGATCGGTCTGACGTTGTTGGTATGCGCCCTGAATCCCTGGGAAATGCCGGAGGCCGGGATGTGAAATCCGTTGGCTGCAGCGCCGGCGTTTATCTCGCTGGTGAAATTGCTGTACATGAGTCGCCGCGCCTGCTCCCAGTCCTGTACCAGGAACGGCATCATGAATATCGTGTAGCGTGGGTTCGCATCCGCGAAAAACGCTCCCCGTGTGCCCTGCAATGCACCCGTGGTCACCATGTCCATCAACTCGCGCTCCGTACCCAGTACGCCTGAGAAATAGACATCCACCTCGATGCGCGCACCGCTCCTTTGCTCGAGTTCCCGCTCGAAGAATTGCATTGACACGCTGCGCGGATGTGGTTCGGGCTGCGAATGCGCGTAACGAAACAGGTACGGAGATTGCGCGCACAGGTCAGCGCAGGAGAGGTAAATGAACCAGGTTCCGAACAGGAATCTCACATCGGGTTCCGCCAAAGAGCGGGAATCTGATGATAGAATATGCGTTTCAAAAATGAAAGATGCGGAATTTACATGAACGAATCAGCCCCTACGGACTACGAGACGCTACGCACCGCGATCACCGCGCGTTACGAATCGCTGAGCAATCGGCTGCGCCAGATCGCCGGCTATGCCCTGGACCATCCGACGGACATGGCCATCGAAACCATTGCGGTGATCTCCAAGCGCGCGGAAGTCCAGCCATCGGCGCTGATACGTTTCGCCAAGTCGTTTGGCTACACCGGCTATTCTCAGATGCAGCGGGCCTTTCAGACGCGAATCGCCGAACGATCGGCAAGCTACAAGGAACGCGTACGTGCGGCGCAAGATGCAGAAGTCACGGACGAACTGGGCTTTGAGCACTCACTGCTGAAACGGTTATGCACGTCCAACATCATCTCGCTGACAGAATTGAGCGAAAGCGACATTTACGAGAAACTCACCCTGGCTGTGGATCTGATTGAAGCAGCAGACACCACGTATGTTGTTGGACACCGGCGTTCTTTTCCGGTCGCGGCATACATTGCCTATTCGCTCAGTCACACGGAGTCCAAAACCCACTTGCTGGACGGGGTCGGCGGCATGCTGCACGAGCAGGCGCAGTGCATGACCGACAAGGACGTTCTGATTGCCATTTCGTATTCGGAGTACGCTCACGAAACCGCGGATGTTGTTTCCCTGGCGTCCCAACGCGGAGTAGCGGTAATCGTCATCACCGACAGCCGGATCAGTCCGATCGTGCCGGCCGCACAGGTCTTCCTGAAGGTGCTCGATGCAGAGGTGCTGTCTTTTCGCTCACTTACCGGGTCGATGAGCGTCGCACAGACAATTGCGATGTCGCTCGCCTTCCGGGCTAGCAAGCAAAACTAGTACCTCTTCAATCTGATATGGCCGGATACAAGCTGTGCAGTTTGATCCGCGCATACGGGAACAGGAGCAAGGCAAATGAAGAAAACCAGTGACACGTTTGCGGATATTCTTGCAAGCCGCACAAGCAGGCGGAAAGTATTGGCCGGTGCCGGAAGTTTGGCTGTGACGTTCGCAGCGGGTTGCGGTTCTGGTGGAAGTCGATCGGAAGATCGTTCCAGTCTGGGCTTTGTCGCAATTTCGCATGGTCTGGATGACACTCATCACGTTGCCGATGGATACGCTGCGGACATTCTTGTTTCCTGGGGCGAACCAATTTTTCCCAGTGGATCGTTGTTCGATCCGTACGCGCAAAACGGACGCGCGCAGCAACAACAATTTGGGGCCAACAACGACTACATCGCCTATTTCCCTCTTGGGTCGGATACGGTCTCCGCCGATGTGAGCAATCCAAGCGATCATGGTCTGCTGTGCGTGAACCACGAGCACATCAACATCAATATGATGTTTCCTTCGGAATCGCGGGAATCAGCTTCACGGGGCAGCTCAAAAGCGGAAGTGGAAGCCGCGATGGCCGCTGTTGGCCACAGTATCATCGAGGTGCGCCGCGTAAACGGGCGATGGCGGGTGGAAAAGGGAAGTGCCTATACTCGCAGGATCACGGCCACGACGCCAATGGTCCTGACAGGACCCGCCGCCGGCGACGTACGCCTGAAAACACCGGCAGACCCTACTGGCGCACGCGTGCTTGGTACATTTGCCAATTGCTCGGGCGGAGTCACTCCGTGGGGAACAATCCTGATAGCGGAGGAGAATTTCCGGGAGATTTTCGCCGGCAACCCCGACGCACTGAGCGGCTCGGCGGCTGGGGAAGCTGAGAATCACCGGAGATTTGAAATAGGGTCATCACTGGAGCAGTACTGGCACCTGTTTGATGACCGATTCAATATCGAGGTGAGTCCGACAGAGCCCAACCGATTTGGTTGGATAGTGGAAATCGATCCGTACGATCCCCGGTCAACGCCCAGGAAGAGAACAGCATTGGGTCGTTGTCAGCATGAGAATGCAGCGGTCGCCGCCGAACACGACAAATTCGTTGTTGTTTATTCAGGCGATGACAAGAAACATGAATGCGTGTACAAATTTGTATCGGAATCGCGATACGACGCCTCAAATATCGAGAAAAATCAAAACATTCTCGACGCTGGCACATTGTACGTAGCTCGGTTTAATGACGATGGCACAGGCACCTGGCTGCCACTTGTATACGGCGAAGAACCACTTGTTCCTGAAAACGGGTTCCGCTCACAAGCGGATGTGCTCATCGACTTGCGCCTCGCTGCACGGTTGCTTGGTGCAACGCGTATGGATCGGCCCGAGGATATCGAGATCAGCCCGGTAACCTGCCGAACCTACATCGCCCTCACCAAGAATGATGATCGGGAAGCCACGGACGCCGCCAATCCCCGGATTGGAAACCTCTGGGGACACATATTGGAGCTGATACCACCCGGTAGCGATGGCGACCGGGACCATGCAGCACGGGACTTTGAATGGCAGGTTTTTGCACTCGCGGGGGATCCAACGTCCGATCCGGAAGTGCGGGGTGTTTACCATGAGCACATCAGTGACTCCGGGTGGCTGTGTAATCCGGATAATCTGGCGTTTGATCCACAAGGGCGGCTTTGGGTCGCCACAGACGGATTCAACGACTTCGGTGTGCACGACGGATTGTGGGCGACCGAGACGGTTGGACCCGACCGTGCACGCTTCAGGCATTTCTTTGGCTGCCCAAACGGCGGGGAGCTTTGTGGGCCAGCGTTTACGCCGGATGGACGAACATTATTCGTCGCCGTTCAGCATCCCGGAAGATCGGATGGCTCGACTTTTGAACACCCTGCAACTCGCTGGCCGGATTTTGATCCTCGAATACCGCCAAGGTCGTCCGTGGTCGCAATTACGAAGAATGACGACGGTGAAATAGGTAGCTAGCCTTCTATGACCCTATGATCCATTCATGGTCCGGGTCATTGTGGAACAGCCACTTTCGCCGCGGGCCGGCCATGACGTTCAGGTAATAGAGGTCGTAACCGTGGGGCGCACCCACCGGGTGGTAGCCTTCGGGCACCATGACCACGTCGTCGTCCGTCACGGTCATGGTTTCATCCAGGCTGCGGTCGTCGTTATAGACACGCTGGAAGGCGAATCCCTGAGGTGGATCGATGCGATGATAATAGATCTCTTCGAGTTGTGTTTCCTCCGAACCTCGATCGTCATCGTGTTTGTGCGGCGGATAACTCGACCAGTTGCCACCCGGCGTCAATACCTCACAGACCAACAGGCGCTCGGCGTTCGCATTTCCGAACAAGATGTTGCAAACGTGCCGGCGGTTGGTGTCGCGGCCCCGGGTTTCGAATTGGCAGTCCTCGGGCCTGATCAGGCGGGCGGGATATTCGCCTTTCGCCGGCGCCTTGCAAACCGCAAGTTCGACGTCGGTGTGGGCAACGACGCCGAATCGCTCGTCGGGCGGCAGGTACACTGCATGGGGTGCCTGCTGGTCGAATACCGATGATCGCTCGCCCAGATTGCGCCAGGCTTCGTTTGCCGTGGCAATGTCCGCCTTGCCCGAGAGGAGTACCAGGCAGACTTCCGTGCCTCCCGTTCCATCATCCAGGTTCGCGCCCGCCTTCAGCTTGAACACTTCGAATCCAACGTATTCCCAGCCGGCCGATACGGGATCGATACATTGAATCCGGCCTCTGTCATCCGGCGCTGTAGACTGCGACAGCAGTTTCGACATCTCGTCCGACCCTTTTAGAAATGAAAGATTTTGATCAATGATTTTTCAGTATAGAACGTTTATTCTAAACTGTCGCACGCTGCAGCGGAACGATCCAATTCCCGGCAACGTGCCCCAATTGCAACTCCAACAGCCTCGACACAGGTGAAATCAGAGGGCAGGCCGAATATGACGTCCGGAACGACAGACATCGCCAATGGGCCGCTTGACGTCATTTGTCTGGGTCGGGCCGCGGTCGACTTCTACGGTAACCAAATCGGCAGCCGACTGGAAGACACGGGTAGCTTTGCCAGGTATCTCGGGGGATCCTCCGCCAATATCGCGTTCGGCTGCGCTCGCCAGGGATTGAAATCGGCCATGCTGACACGGGTCGGCGATGAACATATGGGCCGCTTCGTTCGCGAGGAACTCGCACGCGGCGGTGTCGATGTCAGCCATGTCGTGACGGACCCCGACAGGTTCACAGGACTGGTGGTTCTGGGCATCAAGGACAAGGACACCTTTCCGCTGATTTTTTTCCGTAACGACTGTGCGGACATGGCGATAGAAGCGTCCGACTTCTCTGCCGACTTCATTGCCTCCAGCAAGTCTCTGCTCATCACCGGGACTCACTTCTCCACGCCCGGGACCTATTCCACCTCCCTGAAAGCCATCGAGCACGCCAGGGCCGCCGGAGTCAGGGTGATCGTTGATATCGACTACCGTCCGGTTCTGTGGGGCCTGACAGGCCTTGGCGACGGCGAAACGCGATTCATCGATTCGCAATCGGTGTCTGCTCACTTGCAAACGATCTGGCCCGAGTGCGACCTCATCGTAGGCACCGAAGATGAAATGCACATCGCCGGTGGCAACACCGACACCATCGCCGCGCTGCGCCATATCCGCTCGCTCTCGGACGCAACACTTGTGTTGAAACTCGGGGAGCGGGGATGCGTTGTCCTTGACGGCGAGGTCCCGGCGAGCCTCGACGAAGTGACGATTTTTTCCGGCCCCGAAATTGAAGTACTCAACGTCCTGGGGGCGGGCGACGCGTTCATGTCGGGGTTCTTGCGCGGCTGGCTCCGAAACGAGAACCATGAAACGAGCGCAGCATACGCCAACGCCTGCGGCGCACTGGTTGTTTCGAGACACGGTTGCTCGCCCGCCATTCCCACGGACGAGGAACTGGACCATTACATGCGTCACGCGCCGCAGATTCCCAGGCCCGATCTCGACAATGAACTCAACTACCTGCACCGCGTCACCACGCGCCAGCCCGCCTCATGGCCCGAAATCCACGCGCTCGCATTTGATCATCGCCGACAGTTGGTGGAAATGGCGCAGCGGGCAGGAGCCGAGCTGCAACGCATCGCCACCCTGAAGCGCCTCATGGTCCGGGCCATTGAAAGGAGCGTAGACGCCGTCGGAGCCAATGGAACGGTCGGCGCCATCATCGACGACACGTTCGGCCAGGATGCCCTGAACGACGTAACCGGGCGCGGCTGGTGGATTGCCCGCCCCGCGGAACTGTCGGGGTCGCGGCCACTGGAGCTCGAAGGCGGCCGCTCGATCGGTGACCGGTTGCGCTCCTGGCCCCTCGAACATATCGTCAAGTGCCTGATGGTTTATGGCCTGGACGACGACACCATGTTGCGCCTGCAACAGGAACGGCAGGTCAAGGAGCTCTACCAGGCCTGCTGCTCGTCAGGCCACGAGTTGCTGCTGGAGATTCTGCCGCCCGCAGGTGCGGTCGTTGACGACGACACCTGCGCATCCGTGCTCGCGCGCCTCTACAATCTGGAAATTCGGCCGGACTGGTGGAAGTTGCCCATGATGAGCCGCGCTGCCTGGCGAAATGTAAGCGACCAGATTTCACGGCGCGCGCCGCATTGCCGCGGGGTCGTGATCCTGGGCATGGATGCGCCCGCGAACGCGTTGCGGGCTGGCTTCAACGCTTGCGCCGGATTCGACATCTGCAAGGGCTTCACGATTGGCCGAACGATATTTGCCAGACCCGGCAGGCAGTGGCTGGCCGGGGAAATAGACGACGAGGCGCTGATCGAATCGGTGGCGCGGAACTACGTGGAACTCATCGACTATTGGCGCGACCGAAAGGCCGGTTAGTGCTGCGGCATTATTGGGTTGAGGCAGCACCGGGACCAGTGAAATGAAAAAAACTCGACTGACCATGGCTCAGGCGCTTGTGAGATACCTCGTCGCCCAGCGGGTCGAAATTGACGGAGAAATCCAGCCGCTGTTTCACGGTATGTTCGCCATTTTCGGCCACGGTAACGTTGCCGGACTCGGTGAAGCGCTGTTTGACTGGCAGGCCGAATTGCCGACGTTCCGTGCCCACAACGAACAGGGCATGGCCCACGCGGCGATCGCTTTCGCAAAGGCGAGCCAGCGCAGGCGAATGATGGCCTGCACAACGTCCATCGGACCCGGCGCAACCAACATGGTGACGGCCGCCGCGCTGGCGCACGTCAATCGCCTGCCGGTGTTATTGCTGCCGGGCGACGTCTTTGCGAACCGAACGCCGGATCCGGTATTGCAGCAGCTCGAATACCCGGGCAACCCGACGATCTCGGTAAACGACTGTTTTCGCCCGGTCAGTCGTTACTTCGATCGCATCACGCGGCCGGAACAGATCATTACGAGTCTGCCGGCGGCGATAGCCACGCTTACGGACCCGGCCGACTGCGGACCTGCAACCTTGTCGTTGTGCCAGGATGTCCAGACCGAAGCGTATGACTACCCCGAATTCCTGTTCGCTGAACAAGTTCACCGCTTGTCACGCAAGGGAGCCGACCGATGTGAACTGGACGATGCAGTCAAGGTCTTGCAGCGTGCCGAACGGCCATTGCTGATCGCCGGCGGCGGCGTACATTATTCCGGCGCCACGGCAGCGTTGCGCACATTTGCCGAGGCGCACGGAGTTCCGGTCGCCGAAACCCAGGCGGGCAAGGGCGCACTGAACTGGGATCATCCAAACTACGTGGGAGCGATCGGGGTGACCGGTTCCGATGCCGCGAACCAGCTGGCGCAAGGGGCTGACGTGATCCTCGCAGTCGGAACGCGGCTGCAGGACTTCACGACAGCGTCACGGACCCTGGTCCAGTCCCACAGGTCGCGCCTGATCCAGCTCAATGTGGCGCGGCCCGATGCCGACAAGCATGGCGCTCAGCCCCTTGTCACGGACGCCGAGCGCGGCTTGCAGGCATTGCAGGCGCGGCTTGCAGGCTGGCAGGCCGGCTCGAAATGGCAGCAGGCCGGGCGAAAAGCCATTGCCGCGTGGAACGACTATTACGTGCAAACAACCTCCGCGGATAAGATTTCAACAGCGTCGGGACTGCCTTCGGACGCCCAGGTTCTCGGTGCCGTGAAACGCGCTTCGGACCCCGGCGACATTGTCGTATGTGCAGCAGGAGGTCTGCCCGGCGAGCTCCACAAGCTCTGGCGCACCGACCGGGTCGGCGGATACCACCTTGAATACGGCTATTCCTGCATGGGATACGAAATCGCCGGCGGCATGGGCGTCAAGATGGCTTGTCCCGACCGCGACGTCATCGTGCTCGTCGGCGACGGCTCCTACATGATGCTCAACTCGGAACTGGCGAGCAGCGTGATGCTGGGCCACAAGATCATTGTCGTGGTACTGGACAACGGAGGCTACGGCTGCATCAATCGTCTGCAAGTGTCGACGGGCGGCGCGCCATTCAACAACCTGTTCGGCGACTGTGTCGCTGCCGACGACGGCGCGCCGCTGCTCGACTTTGCCAGGCACGCTTCGGCCATGGGCGCGGCCTCCGAGCACGTTGAGAATCTGGCCGAACTCGAATTGGCCGTGGGGCGCGCCAAGGCGGCCGATCGATCGTACCTGATCAGTATGCGCACCGACCCGGACCAATCCTCCGGCGGCGGCTACTGGTGGGACGTTGCCGTTCCCGAGGTGTCCGGCCGTGCGGACGTGACCGCGGCCCGCGCGGAATATATCTCCGCAAAATCCAGGCAACCGTACTGATTCCGGTTCCGGACCATGGCGGTACGAATTGGTGTCAATCCATTGCTCTGGACCAACGACGATCTCCCGACCCTGGGAGCGGATACCCCGCTGGAAGTCTGTCTGGGCGACAGCCGGGAGGCGGGCTTTACCGGTATAGAGTTGGGCAACAAGTTTCCGCGGCAGGCTGACATCCTGGGCCGTGTTATCGAGGCGTTCGAACTCCAGTTGATATCCGGCTGGTACAGCAGTCTGCTTCTGCGCAGATCGGTCGCAGAAGAAATCGATGCGCTTGCGGACCACCTGTGTCTCCTGAAGTCGCTGGGGTCGAAAGTGATCGTCTTTTGCGATACGACCGACGCCATTCACGGTTCGCGGAACATGCCGCTGTCACTGAGGCCCACACTGCATGACGGCGAATGGGCGGAGTACGGCAGGAAGCTGACGGAACTGGGCGACTCCTGTCTCGATCAGGGCATCCGGATCGCCTATCACCATCACATGGGCACCATCGTCCAGAGCCGGAAAGAAATCGACAGGCTGATGGACAACACGGGCGAGAGCGTCGGCCTGTTGCTGGATACAGGCCACCTTGCCTACGCCGGCGGGGACACGATTGAACTACTGGACGCGCACGGGCATCGGATCAGGCACGTTCATTGCAAGAATGTTCGTGCGAACGTACTGCATGACGCCAGGAACCGGGATCTCAGCTTTCTCGACGCCGTATTGAATGGTGTGTTCACGGTGCCCGGCGATGCGGAGGGTTGCATCGATTTCGGTACGGCGCTTCAACGCCTCAAGTCGGTCGGATATGACGGTTGGCTCGTCGCGGAGGCCGAACAGGATCCGCTCACTGCACCCTCGAAACGATTCGCGGCGTTGGCTGCCGCGCAAATGCACGAGCTCTGCACCGAATTGGCCATCGACATCTCAGTCCGGTAATCCAGACGCGATATCACTGACGGCAGGAAACGGGTCCCTGGTGGTGCAAGTCAATCACGCGGAGAGCTGTAGCTGTTCGAGGGCGTTGCTGCTTACGTCAATCCACTGCTGGCCATTGTGGGAAGTCTCGATGGCATCGCAGATTTCCTGAACCCGGCATGCGGTATTGAAGTCGGCGTGGACTTCGTCACCCGATTCGATGGATCGCAACAGGTTGCGAATTTCAATGATTTTCAGGTCATTGAAACCGAGACCGTGCCCGGGGGCCGGGCAAAACGCCGAATAGTCCGGGTGCGCCGGTCCGGCGAGAATGCGCCGGTAGCCGCGGCGACCGGGCCGGCTGTCCGCCCGGTATAGCCGCAACTCGTTCATGCGTTCCTGGTCGAACGCGATGCTGCCCTTCACTCCGCATACCTCAAGACCGAGTCCGCACTTCTTGCCGGTAGCCACACGGCTGATTTCCATCGTGCCGGGGCATCCTCGTTCGAACACGACGAGCGCCTGCGCAATATCATCGTTCTCAACCGTTCTCATCCCGCCCGACACCGGGTCCGGCCGCAGGTCGTGCACGGTGGTGAGAGAGCCGAGCACCGAATCGATCGGCCCGAGCAGAAACTCCGCCATGCATATCAAGTGGCTGCCGAGATCGGCAAGCGCACCGGCGCCAGCCCGCTTTCTGGCGCAGCGCCACCCGTAGGGCGTGGATGGGTCCGCCAGGTAATCCTCACGATAACTGCCCCGAAACTCATGGACCTCTCCGATCTCGCCGGACGCTATCATGTCACGCGCTGCGGCGATCAGGGGATTGCAGATGTAGTTGAACCCGGCTGCTGTTTTGATGCTGGCGGACTCCGCGGCACTGCGAATTCGCCTCGCCTGTGCAGCGGTGAGAGCCAACGGCTTTTCGCAATAGACATGCTTTCCGGCCTCGATCGCGGTGAGCGCCATTTCCATGTGCAAGTGGTTGGGTGTACAAATGTCCACGACGTCAATGGCGTCGCTGCGGCACATGCCGATCCAGTCGTCGCTTGCACTTTCAAACCCCCAGGCATCCGCAAACTGCTGAGCTACGGTCGCGTTCTTGTCAACGAGGCAGACCAGTTCCGGATGCGCAACTTCGGGAAACACCGTCCCCACGGCGCGTAGAGCGATGGCATGCGCCTTGCCCATGAAGCCGGTGCCGATCAGGCCGAAGTTCAAGTTACTCACCGTCGCGACTGGCTGACGTCAACGGGTCGACCGAGCCTGAATGACTGGTGCGCAGCGTCCGCAAGCTCCAGTGCGCGCAGGCCGTCGGAACCGAGTGCCAGGTCGGTCGATTCGCCTCCTACCGCCCGGATAAACCTGTCAAGCTGCAAACGATACGACTTCGCGTAGCGCTCCAGGAAGAAGGGCAATGCCGGTTCAGTGGCAAACCCGCTGCTCGTTGCCCTTTCGACCCGGGTGTTTTTCCGGTTATCGACTCGAACCATTCCCTGCGACCCGAACACCTCGATGCGCTGGTCGTAGCCGTAACTGCATCGGCGGGAATTCGTAACGTGGCAAAGACGGCCTGACGGGGTGCGCAGTACGGCGACTGCCGTGTCGATATCCCCCAGTTTCCCGATCTGCGGGTCTGACAGGGTACTTCCGGTCGCAAATACCTGTTGGGGTTCTTCACCCAGCAACCAGCGGCCCATGTCGAGGTCGTGGATCATCATGTCACGAAACAGACCGCCGGATCTCTCGATGTATTCCGGCGGGGGCGGCGAAGGATCCCGACTGATAATGGTGACAACTTCAATCGATCCGATCGCGCCGGACCTGACCTCGATTCCGAGTTTCCGAAAATCCGGATCGTGACGCCGATTGAATCCCAGGCACAGGAGCACATTTGCCCTTGCGGCTATGTCAACGCTTCGTCTGGCGCGTCGCAGATCGAGATCGAGGGGCTTTTCACAGAATATGGCTTTTCCGGCTGCGGCTGCCTGCCGGATTATTTCGGCGTGCGTATCGGTGGAGCTCGCGATGATTACCGCGTCAACGTGGTCGTCCTGAAGGGTCTGTTCGAGGGGTGCGACTCTGCCCCCGCAACGATCGGCAAGTTCAACGGCTGCGTTCTCGGCGACGTCACAGACGGCCACTATCCGTGCGTCATCGTTGTCGGCGACGTTCCGTGCGTGTATCCGTCCGATTCGCCCCGCGCCGATGATCGCGACACCGATCATCGGAAGCCTCCGCCTTGTCCAGCAACCGCCGCTTGCCGCATCGCTCGAAGCCTTCCGCCAATCGTTCGCCCAATTATCCGCCACGACCGCCTGCTAAGCCAGATTCGGTCCGCTGTCGCGACTTGTCCAGCGTGCTTTTAAAATATTTTTTTCAAAACCTTTGATCGTAGGAGAAAATTTTCTATATACTTGTTTTCAGTCGTTTCATCCCGCAGGTGCTCAGGGGGAAAAATATAGTGTCCAGTTTTCATAACGTCCGCATGTTCTGGCGTATACCTTAATTCCCTGTTAAGCAGCTGACTATAGCGGTATTCGGTCGTTCGAGCCTCGTGGATGGCAGGCGCGCCGACGGATTGGAGTCTCGCGCGATGGGCCGATGCGCAGAAGGGCCGGAAACAGGCGTTTCAGCACCCTGTCGGGCGGTTTTTGCCAGCACAGGGGGGCGGGGGTCCCCGCCGCGGTCCGGCGTTTCTGGATGGGGATCGGTCAGGCGGCCAGCGGGACCGGCGGGGCACGCGCCTCCAGGTGCCGCATCGCCCTGTACAGCCACCGAACCCGGAAGTTCGTCTTCGCGAACTTCAGCCGCAGCCGCCGCGCCGAGCGGGCCAGGTACGCGGCGGTGCGCATCACGTAGCGGATCACCGGGGCGATGCCGTGGCGGCGCGCCCGCTTCGGCAGCGCCGTGAACTGCACCGCCCTGAGCAGCACCTGCGCGATCTGGCCCAGCGCGTAGAACGCCTGGTTGGCCCGGTACCCCCGGCACGGCGGATGATGCAGGTCCATGTCCCGCAGCGGACCCTTGAACGCGTTCTCCTGCCCCTGCTTGCCCCGGTGACGGCGCACCAGCTCCTTCAACCCGAGATCGTTGCGCGAGACCAGCATCACCGTGTATCTGGGCACCAGCAGCCCCTGGCCGTTCTCCGTGCGCCGGCGCACCACCACGTAGTGCTGCTCGGCATCCCAGCCGGCGGGCCGATGGGTGGCGAAAATCGCCTCCTCCTCCATCCCGATGTCCGTCCAGGCCGAGTCCCCGAGCCCCTCAAGCTGCTCCAGCACCGGCTTGCGCCACTGCCGGTGGGTCAGGCTGATGGAGTAATCCCATCCCCGCGCAGCGCACCGCCGCACCAGATCCCCCTTGTAGTAGGCGTTGTCGGCGCGCAGCCACACCGGCGCGCCTTCGGGCAGCATCGGCGCGACCCATTCCAACTGCCTGCGCCAGTTCAGCGTCACCCGGCCCCCGCCGGGGCACAACTGCCCCGCCGCCCACAGCCCGCCCAGGAACGTGGCGTGCAGCCAGTAGCCGCGCCGGCCTTCGTAATCCGGCCGCGCCCGCTGGAACAGCCGCCCGTCCACCTCGATGCCGGTGGCGTCGATGAACACCGGCACGTAGCCCCGGGCCCTCGTCTCGTAGGCCACGATCTCGGGCGCCACCCGTTCGGCAAACCGCCGCGCCGCTTCCCAGAGCCCCTTAACGTCGGCCACGCGCAGCCTTGAGAGCCACTCCCCGGCCCGGCGCGACTCCGGCGC
>JAJECW010000032.1 GCA_022821865.1 Pseudomonadales bacterium | reverse complement strand
TACACGGTGGTCCTGACCAGCCATCCGAGCCACGACGTGACCATCGCCGTGTCCTCGGGCGACACGGGAGCGGCCACCGTCAGCCCCGCGAGCCTGACCTTCACCCCGTCCAACTGGAGCACGCCGAAGACGGTCACCGTGACCGGCGTGGACGACAACGCGGACAATCCGGGCGGCGGACGTGACGTGGCCATCGGCCACGCGGCGAGTTCCACGGATGGCGATTACAACAACATCGGCATTGACAGCGTCACCGCCAGGGTAACGGACGACGATCCGACCACGGTCACCCTGGCCGGTCCCGCGGGCGACGTGACCGAGGGCGGCGAAAAGACCATCACGCTCACCCTGGGCCGGGGCCTGGTGGACGGCGAGGTCCTCGCCGCGCCGCTGACCTTCGCGGGCGCCGCCACGCGCAACACCGACTACACACTCGCCGGCACCCTGGCCGCGGGCGTGACCTACAGCAACCTGAACAGCGGCAACGCCAGCGTGACCTTCACCGGCCCTGGCAACGGCGCCAGCGCCCGGGTGGCGACCCTGACCCTGAGCGCCGCCGGCGACAGCGCTGCCGAGAGCGGCGAGGCGGTGGACATCGGCCTTGGCGCGCCCACCGCCACGGGTCTCGCCGGGGGCGCGAGCCGAACCGACAACCTGGCGGGCTTCAACATCGTGGACGCCCCGGCCAGCGCGGTCACCCTGACCCTGGCGACGGGGTCGGCGAGCATCAATGAGTCGGGGGCGGGCAACAAGACCGACGTGACCCTGACCCTGGGCCGGGCGCTGACGGCGGGGGAGACCGTGACGGCGCCGCTGACGGTGACCGGGGCGAACGTGGCCTCGCACTACACTTTTGGACTGAAGAGCGGGGGCAGCCTCAACGCCGGCGTCACCCTGCTGACAAGCAACCCGCACAGCGCCCAGAATCCGGCGGTGCGGTTCTCCGGCGCCGGGGCCCGGGCGGCGACGCTGGAGCTGGCCGCCGTGGACAACGACGGCGTGGCCGCGCGCACGCTGTCCATCGCCTATGGTTCGGGCAGCCGGTCGCCGGGCATCTCGCCTTCGGGCACCCTGACCCTGTCCGGTTCGCCCGGGAGCGTGGCGATCAGCAACGACGACACCGCGGGCGTGAATATCGTCGAGTCCGCCGGTTCGACCTCGGTCACCGAGGCGTCGGGCGCGGGCAACACCGATACCTACACGGTGGTCCTGACCAGCCATCCGAGCCACGACGTGACCATCGCCGTGTCCTCGGGCGACACGGGAGTGGCCACCGTCAGCCCCGCGAGCCTGACCTTCACCCCGTCCAACTGGAGCACGCCGAAGACGGTCACCGTGACCGGCGTGGACGATAACGTGGACCAGGCTGGCAACCGCAGCGTCACCGTCAGTCACAGCGCCACGTCCACCGACACGAATTACAACGGCGTCAGCATCGCCAATGTCACCGCCGCGGTGGTGGACGACGACACCGCGCCGCCGCCACCGCCTCCACCGGACCCGGACCCGGACCCGGACCCGAAACCGGACCCCGAACCGGAACCGGACCCCGAACCCGAACCGGAACCGGAACTTCCGGAAGTCTCCTTTGCCGAAGCGGCCTCCGGGGCAGGCGAGGACGCGGGAACCGTGGAAGTGGGCATATTGATCGACACCGCGCCCGCGGATGGATTCCGCCTCGAATACACCATTGGCGGCGCCGCCGGGGCGGGCGCGGATTTCGTCATTGAAGACGCGGAATATATCAACATCCCCGCCGGCGCCACCCGGGCGGCGATTGCCGTTGCGATTCTCGACGACGCCATCGACGAGGACGGCGAAACCGTGATCCTGACCATCGCAACCGGCGATGGCTACAAGCCGGGCGAAACCATCCGCCACATCCTCACCATCGGCGACGACGACACCGCGGCCCTGCTGCTGTCGCCAACCGCGCTGGAGATACCCGAAGGCGGCGAAGCGGTCTTTAGCGCGAAACTGGGCAGCGAACCCATCGGCCCCGTGACCATCGCCGTCAGCGGACCGGAAGGCGGGGCGCTCACCTTCGACACTGACCCCGGCGCCGAAGGTTTCCAGGACACTTTTGTCTTCACCCCCGACAATTGGAGCGAACCGCGCACAGTGACGGTCGCGGCCAGGCGCGACGACGATCTCGCGGACGGGGAAGCGATCCTCGCCCTCGCCGCGATGGGCGGCGGCTATGACGGATTGACCACCAGCATCGCCCTGCGCATCCTCGACGGCGATATGCCGGTGGTGCGCGTCTCCGCGGGCAGTCCCGTGACCGAAGGCGCCGACGCCGTCTTCACCCTCGCCGCCGAGCCGCCGCCGCTGGAAGCCCTGGAAGTCGCCGTCACCCTGGCCCAGACCGGCGCATTCGCCGCAGCCGGGACGCTGGGGGAGCGCAGGGTCGCGATTCCCCCAACAGGCGCCGCGACCCTTGCGGTTTCCACTATCGACGACAGCGACGACGAGGCCGACGGCGCGGTTTCGGTCACGCTCGGCGCGGGCGAAGGCTACAAGCTCCACGAAACCGAAGCCGGCGCCTCGGTGGCGGTGGCCGACAACGATTCGCCGCCCGTGCTTTCCATCGCCGACGCCGAAGGTTTCGAGGGAGAAACGCTGCAATTCCGCGTCAGCCTCGACCGGCCCGCCACCCGCGCGGTGGATGTCTCCTGGGAAGCCCAGTCCGGCACCGCGATTGCCGGGGTGGATTTCATCGCTGCGCCCGGCAGGCTGCGCTTCGCCCCCGGCGAAACCGAACGCAGCATATCCATCGCCACGGTGGATGACGCCCACGACGACCCGGACGAGACTTTTGCCCTGCGGCTTTCGCGGCCCGAGGGGGCAGACATCGGCGACGGCGAGGCGACCGGCACGATCCGCGGCCGCGACGCCATGCCGGCGGCGTGGCTCGGACGTTTTGGCCGCGCGGTGGCGCAGCAGGCCCTGGACGGGGTCGCGGCGCGGATCGCCGACCCGAGAACCCCGGGCAGCCGGCGCGAGATCGGCGGCTATTCCCTCGCCCAGTGGTCTGGAGCGACGACACCCGCCAACACCGGCGCCTTGGGACAATCCGCCGCCATGGGGCAGGGGGCATCCCTCTCCGGCGCGACCGGTTTCGCCGCGAACCAGGGCGGCCCGGTCCCGTTCGCCGGACAGCCCGGCGAAATCGGCGCGGGCGCCCCGGCTTCGCCCTGGACCGCGGCCATGAATGGCGGCGGCGGGAATGCCCCCGGCATGAACGGCAACCCGGATGGCGCCGGGGGGAACGGTTTCCCACGGCCTTCCGCGAACGAAGCCCTGGAATCCCTGGGCCGCAGGCTGCTGCTCGGCAGTTCCTTCACCGAAACCCTGGACCCCGGCGAAAACGGCGGCAGTCTCGCCTTCTGGGGCCGAGCCGCGCATTCGAGCTTCGACGGCGCCGCCGACGGGCTGCAACTCGGCGGCGACATTACCACCGCCATGCTCGGCGCGGATTACGCCCGGGACGACTGGCTCGCGGGGCTGGCGGTGACCCGGAGCTGGGGCGGCGGGGATTACGATCCCGGCGGCGGCGAAATCGACACCACGCTGACTTCGGTGGTTCCCTACGGCTCGGTGCGGGTCAATGAGCGCCTGGATGTCTGGGGCGCGGCGGGCTATGGCACTGGCGAAGTCACGCTGTCGCCGGACGCGGCCGCCGGTGGCCCGGCGCCGTCCCATGGCGCCGACATCGACTGGCGCATGGCCTCGGTGGGCCTGCGCGGGCGGCTGCCGGCGCTGTTCGGTCGGCGCGGCCCGGCGCTGGCGGTGGTGTCCGACGCGCTGTGGGCGGGCACAGCCTCCGACGCCAGCCGCGCCCTGGCGGCCTCGGACACCGCCGTGACCCGGCTGCGGCTGGGGCTGGAAGGCAGTTGGCGGGTCCCGCTCGATGAACTCGGCCAACTCCGTCCCAAACTGGAAATCGCCGCGCGTCACGACGGCGGCGACGCGGAAACGGGTTTTGGCGTCGAACTCGGCGGCGGCCTGGCCTGGAGCCATCCCACGCTGGGAATCGGCGCCGACCTGCTGGCGCGGGCGCTGCTGTCACACGCCGACGATGCGATCAAGGACCGGGGCTTCTCCGCCGGCATCGTCTTCGACCCGGACCCGGGCAGCAAGCTCGGCCCGATGTTCACCCTGCGCCACGAACTCGGCGGTCGGGACAGCGGCGGACTCGACGCGCTGCTTTCGCCCGAAGCTTTCGGCGGCCCCCGGGGCGGAGCGCTCCAGCGGGGACGCTGGACCAGCGAGGCAAGCTGGGGTTTCGAGACCTTCCGCGGCCGCTTCATCGGCAGCCCCTCGCTGGGCTACGCCAACGGCATGGGCGGCCGCGACCTGAGCCTGGGCTGGCGGGTCGTGCCCAACCCGGCGGCCAAGGGTCCGGAACTGTCGGTGGGCCTGATGGGCGTCCGCCGCGAAACCGCCCCCAACGCCGACCCCGAACACGGCCTGAAACTCGAACTCCTCTGGCGCTGGTGAGTCCCGGTCGCCGCAGCCGGAAGGTTGGCAAAATTTCCGGAGAATGGGTTACACTCGCGCCCATGCGATCTCCCTTCAGAACATTGTGCGCGCTGCTGCTGTTCTTGGCCGCCCATGGCGCCGGTCATGCCCAGCAACCGACAGCGGTAGACACCGCCCGGCTTGCCGTGGACACCCTGCTGCGGCAAGTGGGGGAAACCCGGCAGTTGTTCGCCACCGACAGCGAAGCCTTCTACTCCGGCGTGGAAGGCGTGCTCGACCGGTTCGTGGATTTCGACGCGGTGGCGGCGGTGGTGATGAATCGCTATCTCGACGCCGCCGGCCCCGGACAACAGCAGCGGTTCGGGCAGATTCTGCGGGGCAACCTCACCCGCTTCTACGGCGCGGCCCTGCTGACCTATGTTGACCAGGAAGTCAGCTTCCGTCCTTCGGAAAATCCGGACCGCGACACCCCGGAAAGCACCATCGTCACCATGGAACTCGCCGGCGGCAACGGCCAGCCGGTGCTGTTCCAGTTCCAGATGTTCCTGAACGCCGACAACGAATGGAAGCTGCGCAACCTGAGCCTGGCGGGCATCAATCTGGGACGCCAGTACTTTACCCAGTTCAGCGCGCTGATGGCCGAATACGGCAACGACATCGACGCCGTGCTCGACAACTGGCAATAGCGGGCGGAGAAAGAACCTTGGACTGCGACGAAATCGCCCGCCTGCTGCGGGCGGAGCTTCCCGATTGTGAAATCGCCGTCAGCGGCGGCGACGGCAAATTCCTCGTTTCCGCCACGGGCTCCGTCTTTGCCGGGCTGAACGCCGTCAAGCGCCAGCAGAAGATCTACGGGATTCTGAACAGCCACATCCTCAGCGGCGCGATCCACGCCGTATCCATGAACCTCAAGGCGCCGGACGAAACCTGATTCCGGCGGCATCGAGCCGCGAAAGCCTGGCCACGCTTTGGCGATTCGGAATAGGGGAGAATCAAATTGGACCGGTTGCACATCAACGGCGGCGTTTGTCTCGAAGGAGAGATCCGCATTGCCGGCGCCAAGAACTCGGCGCTGCCGGTGCTCGCCGCGGGCCTGCTGACCCGGGAGCCGCTCAAGGTCTGCAACATGCCCCACCTGATCGACATCACCACCATGCTGCAATTGCTCGGCTGCATGGGCGTGCAGCGCGTGGTGGACGAAAAAATGAATGTGCAGATCGACAGCAGCACCATTGAAAACCTCAGCGCGCCCTATGAACTCGTGCGCACCATGCGCGCCTCGATTCTGGTGCTCGGCCCGCTGTTGACCCGCCACGGCGAGGCGGAGGTGGCGCTGCCGGGAGGCTGCGCCATCGGCAGCCGTCCGGTGAATCAGCACATCACGGCGCTGGAGGCCATGGGCGCAAGCATTGCCGTTGAAAACGGCTACATCCGCGCCCGGGTCGACGGCCGGCTCAAGGGAGCCCATGTATTCATGGACCTGGTCACCGTCACCGGCACCGAGAACATCATGATGGCGGCGACCCTGGCCGAAGGGCGGACGATCATCGAAAACGCCGCCCGGGAGCCGGAAGTCGTCGATCTCGCCGATTGCCTGAACCAGATGGGGGCCGAGATCAAGGGCCAGGGCACCGACACCATCGTCATCAATGGCGTTGGAGAACTGCACGGCTGCAGCTATTCGGTCATGCCGGACCGCATCGAAACCGGCACCTACCTGATTGCCGCCGCCGCCACCCGGGGCCATGTGAAGGTCAAGGACACCCGGCCTCATGCCCTGGAGTCGGTGCTGAGCAAGCTGGAACAGTCCGGGGCCTCCCTGCTCGTGGGCGAGGACTGGATCGAACTCGATATGCGCGGCCGGCGGCCAAAGGCGGTATCCTTGCGCACGGCGCCTTATCCGGCGTTCCCCACGGACATGCAGGCCCAGTTCACAGCCCTGAACGCGGTGGCGGCGGGAACCGGCTCGATCACCGAGACGGTATTCGAAAACCGCTTCATGCATGTCCATGAGATGAACCGCATGGGAGCGAACATCCGCGTGGAAGGCAATACCGTGTTTGTGGAAGGCGTGGACCGGCTCAACGGGGCGCCGGTAATGGCCACCGACCTGCGCGCATCGGCGAGCCTGATCATCGCCGGGCTGGTATCGAAGAACGAGACCACGGTGGACCGCATCTACCACATCGACCGCGGCTACGAGTGCATCGAGGAAAAACTGCAATCCCTCGGCGCCCGGATCAGCCGCATACCCCTGCGTTGAAGGAATCCGGAAGGAAAGCGCCATGAATTCCGCTGCCGAGACCATCGTCATCGCCCTCACCCGGGGCCGGATTCTTGCCGAAACCCTGCCCCTGCTCAAGCAGGCGGGCATACAGCCGCTGGAGGACATGGCCCGCAGCCGCAAGCTGCGGTTTCCCACGAGCATGGCCGGCGTGAGCCTGTTGGTCATGCGCGGCTCGGACGTGCCGGTCTATGTGGAGAACGGCGCCGCGGACATGGGAGTGGCCGGCAAGGACATGCTGCTGGAATACGGCGGCGACGGCCTCTACGAACCACTTGATCTCGGCATAGCCCGCTGCCGCCTGATGACGGCAATGCCCGAGGGCGCCGGCGAGACCGGAGACAGGCTGCGGGTCGCCACGAAATTCACCCGTATCGCCAAGCGCTGGTTTGCCGGGCAGGGCCGGCAGGTGGAGTTGATCAGGCTCAATGGCGCCCTGGAAATCGCTCCGGCCATGGGCCTGGCGGATGCCGTTGTGGATATCGTCGATACCGGAAACACCCTGCGCGCCAATGGTCTCGCGCCGGTCGAAACCATTGCCGAGATCAGTTCCCGGGTCATCGTCAACAAGGCTTCGATGAAAATCAAGAGCCGGCCGGTCCGGGCCATACTCGAGCGCCTCGCCGCCGCCGTGTCGGCACAGGCGGAATGATTGCCGCGCCATGAGCGATTCCACACTCGACATCAGCACCCTGATAGCCTCCGGGCCGGATTTCGACCACCAGCTCGCCGCCGCGCTGGACCGGCAGATGCTCGTGGGTGAAGAGGTGACGGGCCGGGTGCGGGAGATTCTGGCGGATGTCCGCGCCCGGGGCGATGCCGCGGTGCTTGAGTACACCAGGCGCTTCGATGGAATCGAGGCTGGCGGCATGGCCGGTTTGACCGTGTCCCGGGAACAGATGGAGCAGTCCCTGGCGCGGCTGCCCGAGGCCGGCGCCAGGGCCCTGGGCCACGCCGCCGAGCGCATCCGCCGCTATCACGAGGCCCAGAAGCAGGGCTCCTGGCAGTACGCCGAAGCGGACGGCTCGGTGTATGGGCAGAAGGTGGGCGCCCTGGACCGCGTGGGCATTTACGTGCCGGGCGGCAAGGCGAGCTATCCCTCTTCGGTGCTGATGCTGGCTATTCCGGCCAGCGTCGCCGGCGTGGGGGAGATCATCGCCACCGTGCCGCTGGCACACGGCGCAGGCAGCGACATGGTGTTTGCCGCGGCGGCCCTGGCCGGAGTGGACCGCCTCCATGCCATCGGCGGCGCCCAGGCCATTGCGGCCCTGGCCTACGGCACGGAAAGCATTCCCAGGGTCGACAAGATCGCCGGTCCCGGCAATATCTACGTCACCATCGCCAAGAAACTGGTGTACGGCGAAGTAGGCATCGACATGATCGCCGGCCCCACCGAACTGACGGTGATCTGCGACGGCGCCACCGATCCCGACTGGGTCGCCATGGACCTGTTTTCCCAGGCCGAACACGACGAGCGGGCGCAGTCGATCCTGATCGCCACCGGCGCCGGCTATCTGGACGCCGTCAAGGGGGCCATGGTCCGTCTGCTGCCCGAAATGGAAAGACGCGGCATCATTACCGAAAGCCTCAACCGGCGCGCGGTGTTCATACTTGCCGAAGACCTGGACCAGGCCGCCGTCATCAGCAACCGGATTGCGCCGGAACACCTTGAGTTGTCGGTGGCCGAGCCGGAAGCGCTACTGGAGAAAATCAGGCACGCCGGCGCCATTTTTCTCGGCCGCTACAGCGCCGAGGCGCTGGGCGATTACTGCGCGGGGCCAAGCCATGTGCTGCCCACTTCGGGCACGGCGCGTTTCTCCTCGGCGCTGGGCGTGCCGGATTTCCAGAAGCGCAGTTCGATCATTCACTGCTCGGCGGAGGGCGCCGCCGCGCTTGCCGTCACCGCGGCCGAACTCGGTCGCCGGGAAAATCTCGACGCCCACGCCCGCTCCGCGGAATATCGCCTGCCGGGCTGATACCGGAGCCGCCAGCCCGGAATCAGGGGTCGAAGACAATGGCCTGGCCGAAACCAAGCGCGGTTTCGAACTCCAGCGCGCGGCCTTCGCGATACACCCGCACCCGCACCACATCGCCCGGTTTCTTTTCGCGTACTTCCATGACGATGCTTTCGTCATCCACTACCATGCTGTCGTTGACGGCGGTAATCACGTCCCCCGGCAGAATGCCCACCCGGGCCGCGGCGCCGCCTTCATCGACGCTTTCCACGAGCATGCCGCGAATATGGTCAACGCCGAAGAACAGTTCGCTGGACTGGGCGGTGAGCGCCTCGCCGGTGAGTACGCCGAGATAGCCGGAATTGGCGGCGATGGCTTCCTCCACGAGTTCCCTGGCGGTCCCCACCGCGAACCGCGCCGGAGTGGCGAAGCCGATGCCTTCAAAATTGCCCGATTCCGACAGAATCGAGGAATTGACTCCCACCAGCCGCCCCGCGCTGTCGATGAGGGCGCCGCCGGAACTGCCGGGATTGATGGCGGCGTCGGTCTGGATCATGCTGACCGGGAAATCGAGACCGCGGTTCAGGGAACTGACAATGCCCCGGGACACGGACTGGCCGATATTGTGTGGATAGCCGATGGAGAAAACCTCGTCACCCACCGTCAGCGCGCTTTCATCGCCCAGTGGAATCGGTGTCAGATCACCCATGTTGATGTGCAGCACCGCGAGATCGTTGGCTTCGTCCCAGGCGATGACCGTGGCGGGAGTATGGCGGCCGTCGCTCAGGCTTACCGTGGCGTCAAAGGCGTCGAACAGGGTGTCCACCACGTGCAGGTTGGTGAGGATGAATCCGCGCGGGTCGATGATGATGCCCGATCCCAGGCTTTCCTGCTCGCCCAGGTAGAGATCGACCCGGTCGGCGCCGGTGCGCTCGATGGCTTCCACATTGACCCGGGTGGCGCTGATGCTCACCACCGAGGCCGATGCCCCGGCGATGGCCTGGTAATGATCCGCCGCGGTGGTTCCCTCTTCGGCGGCAAGCCCGTCGAGCAGACCGCTGATTTCCCGCAACTGCAGAAACTGCAGGGCGGCCACGGCGACCAGCGCGCCGCAGACCATCGGCCAGCCGGCAAAGCGCAACAGTCGCAATAAACGGCTCATTACAGTCGCCATAGGGTTCGGTTCATGCCAGCGGCCGTAGTCCTTTCAGACTACCTGTTCTTCTTCGAGTCGCGCAAGCACCTGATCCACGCAGGCTTTGATGGAAAGCGCGCTGGTGTCCAGCTCCAGCCAGGGCTCGGCGGGGGGGCGGTAGGGAAAGGAAAGCCCCGGCACATGCGCGGATTCGTTTTCCCTGGCGGCGGCGTACAGCCCGCTCGGGTCGCGTTGCATGCAGACTTCCAGCGGCGGGTTGAGATAGACCAGAAAGCAGTTGCGCCGGCCGATCACGCTGATGGCGTGCTCCCGTGAGTCTTCGTTGGGCGCCACGAAAGCGGCGCAGCAAATCAGCCCGGAATCATTCACAAAGCGCGCCACATGGGCGCTGCGGCGCAGGTTCTCTGCGCGGCCCTCGGCGTCGTGCGGCAGGTCGCGGCTGATGCCGAGGCGCATGGCCTTGCCGTCCAGCACGGTGCTGAAGCGGCCAAGGTCGAACAGTCGCCTTTCCAGGGCATGGGCGAGTGTCGACTTGCCCGAACCGGAGACGCCAATGAACATGACCGTCACGGGCCGCTGGCCAAAGCGCGCCGCGCGCTCGCTGCCGCTCACATGGCCGCTTGCGCTGACCGCCGGGGCGTCCTCCCGGGCGTGTTCACAATGAATCATGCCGGCGCCCACGGTGACATTCGAAAGCCGGTCGATGAGGATGAATCCGCCGGTGGCGCGGTTGTCCCGATAGCTGTCGAAATGCACCGCCTGTTCGAGGGCGATGTCGAGCCGGCCGATTTCATTCAGTTCGAGCCTGGCGGCGGAGCGCTCGGCAAGACTGGAGATATCCACCACATGGCGCACGGATTTCACCGTGCCGATCACGCTGCGGGCGCCGAGCTTGATTTCGTATCGCACTCCGGGGAGAAGCGGGTCCTCCGCCATCCACACCACGCTGGCGTCGAGGCGGTCGCCTCCGGCGGGGGAATTGTCGGGATGGGCGATCAGGTCGCCGCGGCCGAGATCGATTTCGTGTTCCAGGGTCAGGGTTACCGCCATATTGGCCCAGGCGAGTTCGAGTTCCTCATCGTAGGTGACAATGGACTTGATGCGGCTCTTGCGGCCCGAAGGCAGCACCACCACTTCGTCGCCCTTGCGCACCACGCCCGAGGCGACGGTGCCGCAGTAGCCGCGGAAATTGAGATTGGGCCGGTTGACGTACTGCACCGGAAAGCGGAAGTCGGCGAAGTTGCGGCTGGCGGAAAGCTCCACGGTTTCCAGCATGGTCATCAGCGCCTTGCCCTGGTGCCAGGGCATTGCCGGACTGGCATGGACCACATTGTCGCCATGTTTGGCGGATAGCGGAATGAAATGCGGTTCAATGCCTTCGAGTCCCGCGCTGAAGGCGAGATACTCCTCGCGAATGCGGTTGAAGACGTCTTCGGCGTAATCCACCAGATCCATCTTGTTCACCGCCACGATCACCTGCTGGATGCCGAGCAGGGAGACGATGAAGCTGTGCCGCCGGGTCTGGGTGAGCACGCCGTGGCGGGCGTCGATGAGGATGATCGCGAGGTCGCAGTTGGAGGCGCCGGTGGCCATGTTGCGGGTGTACTGCTCGTGGCCCGGCGTGTCGGCGATGATGAACTTGCGCTTCGCGGTGGAGAAATAGCGGTAGGCCACATCAATGGTGATGCCCTGCTCGCGCTCGGCCTGGAGGCCGTCCACGAGCAGGGACAGGTCGAGCTTGCCGTCGAGGCCGCCCGAGCGCAGGCTGTCGGCTTCGATGGCGGCGAGCTGATCCTCGTAAATCAGCTTGGAATCGTGGAGCAGCCGGCCGATGAGGGTGCTCTTGCCGTCATCGACGCTGCCGCAGGTGAGAAAGCGCAGCAGTTCCTTGCGCTCGTGCTGGGCGAGGTAAGCCTTGATGTCGGCCTGGGCCAGGTCGGGTTGCTGGTTCATTTGGTTTCTCCGAACAATTCCATCCTTGGAATTGTTCTCTAACGCAAAACAAAAGCGTGGTTTTGTTTTGCTCACGGATTTACTGGCTTGCGCCACTAAATCCGGTGGCACATCCTTGTGCCACATACAAGTGCTGATTGTCCAAGTGCGTGGCGTGTGGTCTAGGCGCGTGGATTTCAGGCGCAATCAGAAATAGCCCTGGCGTTTTTTCTGCTCCATGGATGCCGCCTGGTCCGAGTCGATCAGGCGGCCCTGGCGCTCGGAACTCGTGGCCAGCAGCATTTCGCGAATGATTTCCGGCAGGGTATCGGCGTCCGATTCCACTGCGCCGGTAAGCGGGTAGCAGCCCAGGGTGCGGAAGCGCACCATCTTGAGTCGTACCGGCTCGACCTGGGGCAGGGGCATGCGGTTGTCGTCCACGAGGATGTCCACGCCGTCGATATTCACCACGGGCCGCCGCTTGGCGAAGTACAGCGGCACGATTTCGATATCGTTGAGGTAGATGTACTGCCAGATGTCGAGTTCGGTCCAGTTCGACAGGGGAAACACCCGGATGCTTTCGCCCTTGCTGATTCTGGTGTTGTACAGGTTCCACAATTCGGGCCGCTGGTTGCGCGGGTCCCACACGTGATTGCGGTCGCGGAAGGAGAACACGCGCTCCTTGGCGCGGGATTTTTCCTCGTCCCGCCGCGCCCCGCCGAAGGCGGCGTCGAACCGATGCCGGTTCAAGGCCTGTTTCAGCGCCTGGGTCTTCATCACGTCGGTGTGTTTTTCGCTGCCGTGGTCAAAGGGATTGATGCCGGCCTTCACCCCCTCCTCGTTGATGTGGACGATCAATTCAAGGCCGAGCCGTTTCGCCTGGGCGTCGCGAAAGGCGATCATTTCGCGAAACTTCCAGGTGGTGTCCACATGCAGCAGTGGAAATGGCAGGCGCCCGGGATAGAAGGCCTTGCGGGCAAGATGGAGCATCACCGAGGAATCCTTGCCGATGGAGTACAGCATCACCGGATTGCCGAAGGCGGCGGCGACCTCCCGGATGATATGGATGCTCTCGGCTTCGAGCTGCTTCAGGTGCGTAAGATTGCAGGCGGTCATCGGTGGGGTGAAGTTCTCTGCTTCAACGATTCTCGCCCTGGTTCATGTACTCGTCATCCGGTTCCCTGCCGGGTTTTTCCAGGCCAAAATCCTCGGCTAGGGCGCCCTTGCGGGACGGGTCGGCCCTGGCGGCGTAGTCCTTGGGTGGCAGCACGCCGAGTTCTTCGGCTTCCGGCGCGTTCTCGAATACCGATTCATTGTTGGCGGGCAGCAGCCGGCTGGCGACTTCGGCTGAGCAAAGCGACTGGGCGCCGCTGGCGAGATGCTGGTACACATCCCGGTAGCTTTCGGTCATCTGCTTGACGAGGCTGGCGGTGGCGCTGAAATGCTCGGACACGCTTTCGCGGTAGTCACGGTCGCTTTCCCGCAGGCGGCGCAACTGCTCTTCGAGTTCGCGCACCCGGGCCGGGCCGCCGCCAAGCCGGCTGGCGAAGGCGGCGCCGATTACCAGCCCAAGGGCCAGACACGCGATTCCGGTAAGCCAGATAGTCAAGTGAGAAACCTTCGCTGCGCGAGCCGGGAAGTCAACATCAAGGAAGGGGGAGTATACCGCATGTGGGGTTGCGGGACTTCGACCGGGCCGGGAAGGGAATGATATTCTTTTGCGCCCTTGCGTTCCGGAAATGCTCCGGGCCTGGAAGGACTTCTTCGATGGACATTTGCAGTCGTTACCGATCCGCGGTGAATGAGGGCGGGGTTACCCATGATCCGGCGCAGGAGGCCGTGGTGCGGGAATTGGGGCGGCTGGCGGGGGAGCTTGCGCCGCGCTGGCATCGGCGGCCTTCGCCGCCATGGTCCTGGCTCGGTCTGTCCCGGCGGGGCGCCCCGCCCCGGGGGATGTATTTGTGGGGCGGGGTAGGGCGCGGCAAGACTTTCCTGATGGACCTGTTTTTCGATTGCCTGCCGGGCAATTACAAGCTGCGGGCGCATTTCCACGCTTTCCTGCAGCGCGTGCATCGGCGGCTCGCGGCCCTGCAGGGAATGCGGGACCCACTCGACACCGTGGCGGACGAACTTGCCCTCGAAGCCGGAATCATCTGCTTTGACGAGTTTCATGTCTCCGATATCGGCGACGCCATGCTGCTTGGCGGCTTGCTCGATGCGCTGTTCCGGCGCAAGGTGATTCTGGTGGCGACCTCCAATATTCCCCCGGCCAGGTTGTATGAAAACGGTCTCCAGCGCGGGCGATTCCTGCCGGCCATCGGCCTGCTTGAGCAACATTGCGCGGTGGTGGAGCTTGCCCCGGGGGTGGACTATCGCCTGCGCAGCCTGGAGCAGGCGACGCTATACCACCATCCGGTCACGCCCGAGACCGAATCCCTGTTGCGGGGGAATTTCCACGAACTCGCCACCGGCGCCGCCAGTGTCGTCAGCCATGGAAGCATTGTCATCCAAGAGCGCGAAATCGCCGTGCGGCTGATGACCCAGGATGTGGTGTGGTTCGATTTCAGGGCAATCTGCGAAGGGCCCCGCAGCGCGGCGGATTACGTGGAGATCGCCAGAATGTTCCACGCCGTGATCATCAGCGACGTGCCCGCCCTCGACGACCACAGCCTTGACAGCATCCGGCGTTTCATCAATCTCATTGACGCCTTCTATGACAGCCGGGTAAAGCTGATTGTCAGCGCCGCGGCGGCCATCCCGGACCTGTATGCGGGAACCCGCCTCGCCGCCGAGTTCGAGCGCACCCGCTCACGCCTGTTGGAAATGCAGTCGAGGGACTATCTCGGCCTCGAACACCGGGCCTGAAAAGCGCAAGGCCGCGAACATCCCTGTTCGCGTAACCATGCTCCTGTGGTTCCCGCCTTTTTGTGCGGGTGGTTGGCCACATCGTTCGCGTGTCCATACCCCCCTCTCACAGAATCCCCGGAGAGATTCTGCGACTACGCTTCGCTCCGCGCAGAATGACGGGGTGGTTGAGGTTTCGCTCCGCGCAGAATGACGCTGGGGGAAGGCTTCGCTTCGTGCTGAATGAAGGCGTGTCAGCTTTCCCGGCGGTGGATGCGGATCGAGCCGCCGGAGGTTTTCAGGATGAGTTCGGGGCCGCCGCCGTTCAGGGCGTGTTCGAGTTCGCGGCCCCGCTCGTCCGCGCTGGCTTCGGGAAAATCGGAACGAATCCGCCCGCCGGAAGTCTGCGCGGAGATATCGGCGCGGAAATCGCCGGGCAGATACGCCGTGACGCCGCCCCCGGAGGTGCGCAATTCGCTGCCGGATTCGGGCTGGCGGGAAAATCCCACCGTAACGGAACCGCCGGACGTCCGGGCATATACCGCACCGCCGGCATTGTCGATTTCAATGGAGCCGCCCGAAGTGCGGGCCTCGACCGCGGCGCCGGTTTCGGCAATGCGGATGCTGCCTCCCGAAGTTCTGGCGTCCACCGTGCCGGCCATGTTGCCAAGCCGGATGCGACCGCCCGAAGTTTTCGCGGCTACCGAGCCGCTTGCCTGCTCTAGCCGAATCGTGCCCCCCGAGGTTTCCACATCCACCGCCCCGTCGACTTCGCCCGCTTCGATGTCGCCGCCGGAGGTGCGGGCCCTGAATTCCCCCCGCAGGCGGTTCAACTCCACATCGCCGCCGCTGGTACGCAGATTCAGGTCCTGCAGATACGGCACATTCAGAATGATTTCAGCATTCGCGTTACCCATCAGCCCCAGCCAGCCCCACGAGAGGCGGCCCTCGGGTTCGCGTCCGCGAATCGTCACCACGCCGTCCTCCTGTTCGAACTCGAATTCGAAGCGGTCGGCTTCCACCGCCGAAAAAGCGACCTCGTTGCGATCCCAGGTTTCGACGCTGATCCGCGCCCGCTCCACATCCACCCGCACCGTGTCGCCTGCATTCACGGAAAAGCTGCGCTCGATGTCCTGGCCAAGCACGGCCCCCGCGCTTGCCGCCAGCGCCAGCGCGGCGAAGCCGGCGGTACAGTTTCCCACCAGAGCCTGATTCATTGGTCTCTCCAAAAATAGTGCCGGCATGGCCGGCCCGTCGTTCCCCCCTGCATCGCCCGAGCGAGCCCCGCAACGATGCCATTCAACACATACAACGCTGCACAGCGGAACTGGTTACAGTCAATCCGGAATTTCGCGAATTTCGGGGCGCGGGCTTTTGGCGATGAAAGAAAGCCGCTTCCGCTACTGCGAAGGCTCCACCGCCAGATAATCGCGGATCGCTTCGACCGCCGCGTACTGGTGGGCGTGAAATGTCGTGCCCACGGCAGCCTCGGCATTGCCGTGGAAGACGATGACCAGCTCATCGTCCGGGTACACGCGGATCAATTGTCCGAAAATCCCGCGGGCGGCGTAGCCCCGGCCTTCGAACAGCCACCACAGGTAGCCATAGCCTTCGAAAGCGTCCGAGGGTTCGGTGGACTCCCTCATCCAGCCCTCGGGCAGCACGCGCTCGCCGTTCGGAAGGCGCCCGCCGCGAAGCGCGAATTGCCCGATGCGGGCGTAATCCCGCAGGGAAGCCTGGATGCAGCAGCCTCCGAGCTCGCCGCCAGCGGGAGATCCTAGCGACCACCAGGCGTCGTGCTCCATGCCGAAAGGCTGCCAGATCTTGCGGCTGAGGTAGGTGGAGGCATTGTTGCCGATTGCGGCCCGCAGAATTTCTCCGGCGAGATTGGTTTCGCCGGTGTTGTAATTGAAAGTCTCGCCGGGCGCGTCCGCCCTGGGCAGCGTCGCCAGATAACCGGCGAGTTGCAGCCCGTTGGCGCCGCCGGCCCGGGCCACATCCGAGGCGGGGTCGGCATAGTCCTCGTTCCAGCGAACGCCCGAGGCCATGTTCAGCACATCGCGGATGCTCGCCTGCCCGTAGCTTGTTCCCCGCAGCCGCGGCAGGTAATCGACGACTTTCTCATCGACGCTCCCGATAAAGCCGTCGGCAATCGCCGCGCCAATCAGCATCGAGGTGACGGACTTGGTCACCGAAAAGGAAATCCAGACGCTGCCCGCATCGCTATCCGCCGAGTAATCCTCGAACAGCACATCGTCGCCGCGAACGACGATCATTCCCACATGGGCGGGATCGGCCAGGTAATCCGTGAGCGAGTAGGACTGACCATCGACTTCATAACGCACATCGCCGAGTTCAACGGATGCCTCGCGCAAGGGCGAGGGCGAGTCGCTTTTCCCGATGCGCCGGGTCGGAAACAGCTCGGCAATGTGGGCAAACCCCACCCGCCGGTCCTCCTGGGACCAGAACAGCAGCCCTTCCTGCTCCCCGGTTTCGGCAAGCCGGGCAAGCACTTCGTCAACCCCTGGCGCAGCCCCCCGCGCCAGCCCGCAAACCCCGAAAGCCAGCAACAACATCCAGACCCTGAACATCGCAATCTCCCGCCAAAAACCGCCAGTGTGCCACAAGGCGCGGCGGGGTTGAAACGCTCGCTCAGCGGCTTCCACGTCTTCCTGCGCGAAGCGGAGCGTAATCCCGAGCCATACTCGGCGGTTGGGCTGGCGAAACCGGGGCTAATCGAAGTCAGGGAACACGCGCCATGGATGGCATGAACAATCGCAGAATCCCCAATGAGATTCTGCGACCGCGCGCAGAATGACGGGGTGGGGGTAGGCGCGCGCAAAATGACGTGGGAAGCGAAAGAAAGGCGAAGACTGGAATCCGGGCTTGATCGGCAATATGATGCGAGCGGATTTCGTTTCCCCAGCAGGAGCACGGAAAGTCTTGGACAGCCAGTTCTTCGATCAGCCGATTCTCAACTCTCCCTACGACTATCCCGCACGGCACTGGGAGCTTGATGATTCAGGCCAGCCTACGGGGAAAATCGCCGAGACTCGCCGCCGCGCGGATTTTGTGACCGCCGTCCCGAGCGCCAAAATGAAAAAGGGGAGTCCTCCGGGCAGCGCCGGACTCAAACTCGACACCGGAACCGGCCTGTCCGACGAAAAGCAGCAGTACGACCGCACTGCTGCGCTCATCAACAGCGTGCGCCAGCGGGTCGACAACTGGCGCGCGCTACCCAATCCGAACCAGTGGCGGGTAACTCCGGCAACGGCGCGACTACTCCAGCACTGGCGTAAGCATGATTTCAGCGGCATTCGCCCTTTTTTCTGCCAGGTGGAAGCGGCGGAAACCGCGATCTGGCTTACCGAAGTCGCGCCCCATGCGGGCAGCAAAGGTAGGGAAATCCTCGAACAACTGAGCAGTGCCAGCAGGGAAGCCAATCCAGAGTTGATGCGTCTCGCCCTCAAGATGGCCACCGGCGCCGGCAAGACTACTGTGATGGCGATGCTGATTGCCTGGCAGACGATCAACGCGGTGCGGCAACCGCAAAGCAACCGATTTACCAAAGGTTTCCTGATCGTCACTCCGGGAATCACGATTCGCGACCGGCTCCGGGTACTGCAGCCGAATGACCCGGACAGCTACTACCAGAGCCGCGAACTCGTGCCCCAGGACATGCTGCGCGAACTCGGTCAGGCGAAAATCGTCATCACCAACTACCATGCCTTCAGGCGGCGGGAACGCGTCCAGATGTCCAGGGGCAATCGCGCGCTTCTAAAGGGTCGGCGTGGGGAAGACCCCGTCACACTCGAAAGCGAAGGCCAGATGCTGCGGCGTGTCCTGTCTGAACTCCTGTCGATGAAGAACATCCTCGCGATCAATGACGAAGCCCATCACTGCTATCGTGAAAAGCCTGAAACCCAATCCGAAGAAGGCGCCTTGAAAGGCGATGACAGGAAGGAGGCGGAAAAGAACCGCGAAGCGGCGCGACTATGGATTTCAGGTCTCGAAGCCGCCAACCGCAAGCTGAAACTCTCCCGGGTGATCGATCTGTCCGCCACGCCGTTCTTTCTCAGTGGTTCCGGCTATGCCGAGGGCACGCTGTTTCCCTGGACCGCAAGCGATTTTTCTCTGATGGACGCCATCGAGTGCGGCATCGTCAAGCTGCCGAGAGTGCCGATCGCAGACAATGTGCCCGAGGCTGAAATGCCGGTCTTTCGCAAGCTTTGGGATCACATCGGCAAGAAAATGCCCAAGAAGGGTGGTGGAAACCTCGACGGGCTTGACCCGCATCATCTTCCGTCGCAATTGATATCGGCGCTGGATGCCTTGTATGGCCATTACCGGAAGATCTTCGAACAATGGCGGGAAGCGAACATCGAGTCTCCGCCCTGCTTTATCGTGGTGTGCAACAACATGGCCACGTCCAGACTGGTCTACGACTATGTTTCCGGATTTCGCCGCGAGCTGGAAGATGGGGAGTATGTCGTCGAAAATGGCCGCCTTGAGCTATTTCGCAACTTTGACGAGGAAGGGCATGCGATTCCACGGCCCAGAACGCTTCTGATCGACAGCAATCAACTGGAATCCGGTGAGGCGCTTGACAAGAACTTCCGCAATCTGGCCGCCGATGAGATCGAACAGTTCCGCCGTGAGATCACGACTCGCACCGGCGACAAGTCCAGGGCGGAAAAGCTTACCGACCAGGATTTGCTGCGGGAAGTGATGAACACTGTCGGCAAGCCTGGCCGGCTCGGTGGCTCAATTCGCTGCGTAGTTTCGGTCTCTATGCTGACCGAAGGCTGGGATGCGAATACCGTCACCCATGTGCTTGGCGTCCGCGCCTTCGGCACACAACTTCTCTGTGAGCAAGTCGTGGGCCGGGCCTTGCGCCGCCAATCCTACGAATTGAACGAAAGCAACTTGTTCAACGTCGAGTACGCCGATGTTTTCGGCATCCCCTTCGATTTCACCGCAAGGCCCGTGGTGGTCAAGCCCCAGCCGCCCCGCAAGACGATCCAGGTCAAGGCCGTGACGCCGGAGCGGGACGCTCTTGAGATTCGTTTCCCCAGAGTGGTTGGCTACCGGGTCGAATTGCCGCGGGAAAAACTCAAGGCGAAGTTCAATGCCGACTCCCGGCTGCGCCTGACTCCGGACCTGGTAGGGCCCACCCGAACCCGGAATGCCGGCATCATCGGCGAAGACATCGAACTGTCGCCGGAGCATCTGAAAAACACCAGAAAACAGGAAATCGCCTACCATCTCGCCAGACACCTGCTGTATTCCCGCTGGTTGGACAGCCCGGGAGAGCAAAAAGCGGAATCCCCTGACGATGCTCAATCGAAGTCCATGGATACCCAGGGCTTGCCCAAACTGCACCTGTTCGGCCAGTTCCGGCGAATCGCCATGCAATGGCTCGACGAATGTCTGAGCTGCGCGGGAGGGATTTATCCGGGGCATTTGCTTTACCGGATTCTCGCCGACCAGGCCTGTGAGCGAATCAATTCGGCGATCCTGCTTTCGCAGTTGGACAAAAAGCCCGTCCAGGCCCTGCTTGACCCTTACAACCCAACCGGCACAACCCGGCAGGTGAATTTCACCACGAGCAAGGAAAGCCGCTACGAAACCGACCCGCGCCGCTGCCATGTCAACTGGGCGATTCTGGACAGTTCCTGGGAGGGCGAATTCTGCCGCATCGCCGACTCCCATCCCCGGGTGCTCGCCTGGGTCAAGAACCACAATCTCGGTTTCGAAGTGCCCTATCGCAAAAAATCCGAAATGCGCCGATACATCCCCGATTTCATCGTCCTCATCGACGATGGTCGCGGGCCGGAAAACCCGCTGCATCTCGTGGTGGAGATCAAGGGATTCCGTGGCGAAGACGCCATCGACAAGAAGAACACGATGGACGCCCAATGGATTCCGGGAGTCAACAGGCACCGCGGCTTCGGCCGCTGGGCCTTTGCCGAATTCACTGATGTATACTCGATGCAGGACGAATTCGACGCCCTGTGGCAAGACAAGCTGGATCTGGCAAGCGGCTATTGAGCAGCCATTACAAACCGGGATTCAGGCTGACGGGCGGGTTCGCTTTTGGGGCGGATTCAAGCGGAGAAGTTGGGTGATCAGAGAATCTTGCGGGTTGTCACATTGCCTGACGGGAAAACGGTTCATAACGCGTTCCTTGACCGAAACTTCGACCGGAGAAACCGATGAAATTGCACTACTACCCGGACACGGACAGCCTTTGCGTCGAATTCAGGAGCGAACCGGGTGGGCAGGCCCTTGAGGTCACCGACGGGCTGCAAGTCGATATCAACGCCGCGGGCGAAATTGTGGGATTCGATATTGGCCGGGCCTCAAGTCGCATGGACCTGTCCACGCTGGAAACGAATTCCTTGCCATTGCGCTCGACAAGGGCGGGGTAGCCTGATGAAGACGGTGTGAACACGGTTTCGCCAGGGAAGAAATGAACCGACGACAAGATTCCGGATTGAATAACCAGAATGGCTGCGAGAATGCGGTCAAGAAAGGAAAAAAGCGGATTGATAAAACCGCCATAACAATGGAGAACAGCAATGCCGAAGGGCAAGAAGTCGAAGAACAAGACGGTGGAGACGCTCAGGCATCGGGACGCCACCCGCAGGAATATTCCCACGGCGGAAGCCGAGCCCCTGATCGAGCCGGAACAGAAGTCGCCTTTGCGGGTTGCCTACGAGCGCCGCAACCGCGATCTTGACCCCCAGCTCGTCTGGCGCGGCAAGGACGCGCAGGACGAGGCGGATTTGGTGGTGAATGCGCCGCCGCTGTACATCCAGGAGAAAGTCCATCCCAAGGCGCTCGTGGACGATCTCGCGCGCCGCACCGAGGCGGACGGGAAGGCCGCCGAATCCCAGATCGACCTGTTTTCCGATTTCAACGGCCTGCCGGACGAACACGCCAAAACCGAGTTCTACCGCCACGACGCCAACTGGTCGAACCGCATGATTCTCGGCGACAGCCTCCGGGTCATGGCCTCCTTCGCCGAGCGCGAAGGACTGCGCGGCAAGGTCCAGTGCATCTATATCGACCCGCCTTATGGCATCAGGTTCAACTCGAATTTCCAGTGGTCCACCACCAGCCGCGACGTCAAGGACGGCAGGGCCGAACACATCACCCGGGAGCCCGAGCAGGTCAAGGCTTTCCGCGACACCTGGCGCGACGGGATTCACTCGTATCTCGGCTATCTCCGGGACCGGCTCACCGTGGCGCGGGAATTGCTGACGGAAAGCGGCTCGGTGTTCGTGCAGATTGGTGATGAGAATGTGCATCGGGTTCGGGCGGTGATGGACGAGGTTTTTGGGGAGGGCAATTTTGTTCGGCAGATTGTTTTCGCAAAGACGGGGAGTATGGTTTCCGGAGAACTAGGAAGAACCAGCGATTACTTGATTTGGTATGCCAAAAGTAAGGAACATGCAAAGTACCGCCAACTATTTTCCCCCAAAAAGCCAGATAGTTTCTACAAGTTAGTTGAATTGCCGGACTTGTCTCTACGGGTATTAAGTGCCGAAGAAATAGATGAACCAAGTCGTCATTATCCACTGGCACGAATTTTGCGAGTAGTGAGCTTGGAAAGTTCAAATCCTGCATCAGAAGACACTCCATTCGAATTTGAAGGAGAAATTTTCAGACCAAGTGGTAATAGTCACTGGAAATTGACTTACCCCAATGGAATGAATTATCTAAAGAAGTCTGGGCGTATAGTTAAATCTGGGAAGAAAATTCGCTGGAAGTATTTTATCGATGACTACCCTCTCAAAGTAATTTCAGAAGTTTGGAAAGATACTTCAGGATTTATTCAAGAACAACGGTACGTTGTTGAAACTCGAACCAAAGTGATCGAGCGTTGTATTCAAATGACCACAGATCCGGGGGACCTCATACTCGACCCAACCTGTGGCTCAGGCACCACCGCCTATGTCGCCGAACAATGGGGCCGCCGCTGGATCACCATCGACACGTCCCGAGTTTCCCTCGCGCTCGCCCGGGCCCGCATCATGGGCGCCCGCTATCCGTTCTACCTCCTCGCCGACAGCCCCGAAGGAAAAGCGAAGGAAGCCGAGCTTTCTGGCACGGAACTTGCTCAGTCAGTCAGTCAGTCAGTCAGTCAGTCAGTCAGTCAGTCATCTTATTCACCATCAAGCGCCGACATTCGGCAGGGCTTCGTTTACGAGCGCGTCCCCCACATTACACTGAAGTCCATCGCCAACAACGCCGAAATCGACGTCATTTACGAACGCTTGCAGCCTGAAGTCGAGGCCGGCCTCGCCGCGCTGAACGATTCCCTCAAGGGACACCCACAAGCCTTCACCGTCAGCACCGGCGGCTGGCAGGGAAAGCCCGTCCGCTTTGATGCGAAGCAGACCGAACCCCGGGTGCTTCCCTCGGGGGATGTGGTTGCCGCCGGCAAACTGCTGGAATGGGAAGTCCCCCGGGAAGCGCCGGCGGACTGGCCCGAAGCGACCCGGGAACCGCTCGAACGATTCTGGAACGCCCGTATCGCCCGGCAGCGGGAAATCGACGCATCCATCGCCGTCAGGGCAGATTACGAATACCTCTACGACAAGCCGCATGAGGACAGGAAAGTCGTTCGCGTGGCCGGGCCTTTCACGGTGGAAAGCCTGTCGCCCCATCGCGAGTTGAAAGTCGATGAGGACGGCGACTTCGTCGAGGACCAGGTCGCCGAGCCCGGCCCCGTGTACGGCCGCGAAGCCGATTTCGCGCGGATTATTCTGGAAAACCTGAAAACCGCTGGCGTCCAGCAGGCCGACAAGCAGGGCAAGATCGACTTCTCTTCGCTAATCCCATGGCCTGGGGAGCTTATTTGTGCGGAGGGGCGATATTTGGAGGGCGGGTCGGGCCGGGGGGAATCGGCTTCGGGAGGGCAAGAGGAAGGCCGGGGAGATTCTGCGACTCCGCTTCGCTCCGCGCAGAATGACAGGCAAGGGAGCTCCGCGAAGAATGGTGGGGATGGGGGTTCCAAACGGGATTACGGCGAAGGAAACCATGGCGACGGCAAGGAATTCCGGGCGGGTATCTTCATTGGGCCAGAATTCGGCACGGTCGCCCGGGCTGACCTTGTTGAGGCCGCGAGGGAAGCCGCGGAGGCGGGATTCGAGGTACTCATCGCCTGCGCCTTCAATTTCGATGCCCACGCCTCGGAATTCCACAAGCTCGGCAGAATCCCCGTGCTCAAGGCGCGGATGAACGCCGACCTGCACATGGCCAGGGACCTCAAGAACACCGGCAAGGGCAATCTCTTCGTCGTCTTTGGCGAACCCGACATCGAAATCCTCGACCTGGAAGACGACCGGATACAGGTCAAGCTCAAGGGCGTTGACGTATTCCACCCGCAATCCGGCGAAATCCGCTCAAGCGCCGCCGCCGACATCGCCTGCTGGTTCATCGACACCGACTACGATCAGGAAAGCTTCTTCGTCCGTCACGTCTATTTCCTCGGCGCCAACGACCCGTACAAGTCGCTCAAGACCACCCTGAAAGCCGAAATCAACCGCGAAGCCTGGGACAGCCTCAACAGCGACCTGTCGCGCCCCTTCCCGAAGCCCGCCACGGGCCGTATTGCCGTGAAGGTCATCAACCACCTCGGCGACGAAGTAATCAAGGTGTTCCGGGTCTGGGAGCCTGCGCGGACCATGCTGCAAAAGGCCTGATTCCACACTATAATCGTGTACACAATTTCAGTGTGAGGTTTCCTGCATGAAGAACATCACTCTCAGCGCCGACGAGAATCTGATCGCGGCCGCCCGGGATATGGCCGCTAACGAGGGCACAACGCTGAATGCCCGGTTTCGCGAATGGCTTGAAGAATATGTGCAACGCAAACGCAGGGCGGAGGAAGCTATGGAGTTGATCCGTGAACTGAGGGTGCGCGCACGAACTCATGGACGCAAATTCACCAGGGACGAAATGAATGAGCGCTAGTTTTCTTGATTCCAACATCCTGGTGTACCTGTTCGATGAACGCAATCACCACAAGCATGGGATTGCCGCAAATCTTGTAAACAAGGCACTGCGGACCGGGAACGCCGTGATAAGTTTCCAGGTCGTGCAGGAAACCCTGAACGTGATCACTACCAAGCTGGCTACCCCGCTTGACTCGGAGGATACGAGCAGATTTTTTGAATCTGTATTGCTGCCGCTCTGGAAGGTCAATCCGGGGCGCACACTGTACCGCAGGGGTCTTGAGATTCGATATCGCTACCAATTCAGCTTTTACGATTCGCTGATAGTCGCCGCCGCTCTTGAGGTGGGTTGCGGCACTCTGTTTACGGAAGATCTGCAGCATGGACAGGAAATTGGCCGATTGCGCATCGCCAACCCTTTTATGCCGGATTCCTGAGTGGCTCGCAGCCGTGGGCATGACTCGGGCGTTCCTGCTGGAAAATTCGATGGATGCCCCAATTTTCCGCTTGAATCCCATGGGCGGCTCGGGTAATATCCGCGCTCCCTTGAAAACCGCTTAAGAATCGAGTGATGAAGACCTATAGCGCACGGCAGGGCGAGGTGGCCCGCAACTGGCTGCTGGTGGATGCCGAGGGCCAGACCCTGGGGCGGATGGCAAGCGCCATTGCCGCTCGTCTGCGCGGCAAGCACAAGGCGGAATTCACGCCGCATGTGGACACCGGCGACTTTGTCGTGGTAATCAATGCCGACAAGGTGCGGGTTACCGGCAGGAAGGCCAGCGACAAGCTGTACCACTCGCATTCCGGCTATTCCGGCGGACTGAAGTCGATCTCCTTCGCGCAGTTGCTCGAAAAGTCCCCCGAGCGGGTGGTTCGCCTCGCGGTGCGGGGCATGATGCCGCGCAACCGGCTGAGCCGGATCATGCTGAAGAAACTGAAAGTCTACGCCGGCGGCGAGCACCCCCATGCGGCGCAGCAACCGCAAACCCTGAAACTGTAATCCCCAAACGAATCCAAGACAGAATCATCGAAATGGAAACCAGCCAGCATTACGGCACCGGCCGCCGCAAGACTTCCACCGCGCGAGTCTATCTCAGCCGCGGCAGCGGCAATATCGTGATCAACCAACGCCCCATCGACACCTACTTTGGTCGCGAGGTGGCGCGCATGATCGTGCGCCAGCCGCTGGAAGTGGTGGATATGGCGCAACGCTTCGACATTCGGGTTACCGTGCGCGGCGGCGGCAGCTTTGGCCAGGCCGGGGCGATCCGGCATGGCATTACCCGGGCGCTGATCGACTACGACAGCGAACTCAAGCCCACCTTGCGCAAGGCCGGATTCGTTTCCCGGGACGCTCGGGAAGTCGAGCGCAAGAAGGTGGGTTTGCGCAAGGCGCGCAAGCGGCCGCAGTACTCCAAGCGCTAGAATTTCTTTTCCAATGCAACCTTCCGGCATGGATAACAGCGATTTGTCGATCTGCGCGCAGCGAAGCATTCCAACTGACATTCCGCGCGCAGCGAAGCGAAGTGACGTAACTTCAAACAGTGGCCGCGCATGGGGATTCCGCGACTTCGCGCGGAATGACGGGACAGGCGAATACTCGTGGAATGACCGGACAGGAGGCATGGAATGGCCCGCATGACGGCGCGCAGACGCTTTCTGGTGGGCTCAACATCCGCGCTGGGCGCAGTGGGCGTGGCTGGCGCGGCGGCGCCCTTGATCGGATCCTGGAATCCGAGCGCCGAGGCAAGGGCCGCGGGGGCGCCGGTTCGCATCGACATCGGCAATCTCGCCCCGGGCGAAATGCTTGGCCCGATTCCCGCCTGGCGCGGCCGGCCCATTTTCATTGTCCGGCGCAGCCCCGAGGCTCTCGAAGCCCTGAACCGCGATCCGGACCGGCTCGCCGACCCCGATTCGGAAGAACCGGAACAACCCGGGTACGCGCAAAACGAATTCCGCTCGCGCACGCCTGAAGTGATGGTGCTCGTCGGCCTTTGCCCGCACCTGTTCTGTTCGCCGACTCCACATATCGAGTTGCGGCCCCAGCCTTTCGACGCCGAATGGAACGGCGGCTTCTTCTGTCCCTGCCACGGTTCCCGCTTCGATCTCGCGGGCCGGGTCTACAGCGGCTCGCCGGCCTCCCGCAACATGGAAGTGCCTCCCTATTCCTACGAAGGCGACAATGTTCTCGTCATCGGCATCGATGAGGAGAGCGCGGCATGAGCGGGGCAGGCGAACAGGGAGACCTTGCGGTGAACGAAGCGCCGGAATCCGCGGCCGCCGACGGCGCTGGCGCGGCACAGCCCCCCGGCCGTCTGACGGCCGGATTCATGGGCCTGGTGGGCTGGATCGACGCAAGACTTCCCGTGGTCAAGGCCTGGGAAACGCACATGTCGAAGTACCACGCCCCGTCCAATTTCAATTTCTGGTACTTCTTCGGCGTGCTGTCCCTGGCGGTGCTCGTCATCCAGATCCTTTCCGGGATCTGGCTGACGATGAATTATACCGCCAGCGCCGAGGGGGCCTTCGCCTCCATCGAATACATCATGCGCGACGTCGAATGGGGCTGGCTGCTGCGCTACGTTCATTCCACCGGGGCTTCGGCGTTCTTCTTCGTGGTCTATGCGCACATGTTCCGGGGCCTGATGTACGGTTCCTACCAGCGGCCGCGGGAACTCATCTGGATCTTCGGCATGGCCATCTACCTGATTCTGGTGATGGAAGGCTTCCTCGGCTATGTGCTGCCCTGGGGCCAGATGTCCTACTGGGGCGCCAATGTGATCGTGTCGCTGATCGGCGCCATCCCCATCATCGGCGAGGATCTGCTGATCTGGGTGCGCGGCGACTATCTCATATCCGGGGCGACGCTGAACCGTTTCTTCGCCCTGCACGTGGTGGCCCTGCCGCTGGTGCTCATCGCCCTGGTGGTGCTGCATATCCTGGCGCTGCACGAGGTGGGTTCCAACAACCCCGACGGCATCGAGATCAAGCGGCACAAGGGGCCTGACGGGGTACCCCTGGACAGCGTGCCCTTCCACCCCTACTACACCCTGTTCCACGATCTCGGCGGCGTGGTGCTGTTTTTCATCGTGTTCTTCGCGGTGGTCTTTTTCGCGCCGGAGATGGGCGGCTATTTCCTCGAAGTGGCGAACTTCCAGGAGGCGGATTCGCTCAAGACGCCGGAACACGTGCCCCCGGTCTGGTACTACACGCCTTTCTACTCGATGCTGCGGGCGGTGACCGTGCCGCTGTTCGGCATCGACGCGAAATTCTGGGGCCTGCTGGTGATGTTCGGCGCCATCGCGATCCTGTTCTTCCTGCCTTGGCTCGACCGCAGCCCGGTGCGCTCGATGCGCTACAAGGGCTGGTACAGCCGCGTGGCGCTGATGCTTTTCGTGGTCAGCTTCTTCATTCTCGGCGTGCTTGGCACCCAGGCGGTAAGCCCCGCCAAGACCCTGCTGGCCCAGATCATGACCGCGGTCTATTTTGGCTACTTCTTCCTCATGCCCTGGTACACGCGGCGGGAACGGACGGCCCAGCCGCCGGACCGGATCACCGGGCGCTGGATCAGCATTCCCCAGCTCATCGGCAGCATCGTGCTGATCGCCCTGCTGGTGATACTGCCCCTGATGCTGGTGTCGGAACGGGCCGAAGCCGCCGAAGCCGGCAATCTGGATCTGGATCATGTGGAGACTGATTTTCTGGACAAGCCCTCGCTGCAGCGCGGCTTCAACTACTATATGAACTACTGCGTTTCCTGCCATTCCCTCGGCTACGCCCGCTATGAGCGCACCGCCGACGATCTCGAGATTCCACACGAACTCGTGCTGGAAAACCTGGTGTTCGACGATTCGCTGATCGGCGACCACATCCGCAATTCGCTGGCGGAGGACGACGCCAACGAATGGTTCGGCGTGGCGCCGCCGGATCTGACCCTGATCTCCCGGGTGCGGGGCCCGGACTGGCTCTACACCTACCTGCGCTCGTTCTACAATGATCCGGTGCGGCCCTTCGGCACGAACAACAGCATCTTTCCCAATGTGGGCATGCCCAATGTGCTGCATGAATTGCAGGGCGACGTGATCTGCGATGACCACGGCACCGGGGATCCGATGGAGTGCAGCCTCAGCCATGTGGCGGGAACCGGCGGCATGCAGCCCGCGGAATTCGACGCCATGATTGCCGACATGGTGAATTTCCTCCACTACATCGGCGAGCCGATTCGTTACCGGCGCCAGCAGATCGGCGTCTGGGTCCTGCTCTTTCTGGGCCTGCTGTACATTTCCGTGGCCCTGATGAGCCGGGAATTCCGCAAGGACTATCACTGAGCGGCGCCCGCAGCGCCCGAATGGGGAAGCCAATGGGAGTTATCGCGAAGCGTTCGTCAATGACCTTTTTTTCAGACCCGGTCAGTCATTACAGCCATCGCGTACGTATCGTCCTTGCCGAGAAGCAGGTAACCGTCGATCTCATTGACGTGGACGGCGACAACCTGCCTGAAGACCTGGTGGACCTGAACCCCTACAACAGCCTGCCGACCCTGGTCGACCGCGAGCTTGTACTCTACGAGTCCAACATCATCATGGAGTATCTCGACGAGCGCTTTCCCCATCCGCCGCTGTTTCCGGTGTATCCCGTGGCCCGGGCGCAAAGCCGGCTGTGGATGTACCGCGTGCGGCGCGAATGGTGCGCCCTGGTGGATCCGCTGCTCGCCAATGAAGGCGACGACGAGGAACTCGAAGCCATGCGCGGCAAGCTGCGCGACAGCCTGATCGCCACGGCGCCGATTTTTGGCGAAAAGCCTTTCTTCATGAGCGAAGAATTCACCATTGTGGACTGCTGCGTCACGCCGATTCTGTGGCGCCTGCCGGTGATGGGAATCGAGTTGCCGGAAAACCGCGGCACCAGGCCGCTGATCGAATACCGCGAAAGGCTTTTCAACCGCGATTCGGTCAAGGCGAGCCTGTCGGAGCTTGAGCGGGAAATGTCCGCGTAAACGCGCCTGGAAACCTGCGGCGCATTCAGTTCACGTACTCGAAAACCTTCACCACCCGGGTCACGCCGCTGATGTCGCTGATCCGGGCGGCCACCGCGTCACCCTGTTCCCGGTCGATCACGCCCATGAGATAGACCGTGCCGTTTTCGGTGATTACCCGCACATCGGCTTCCACATCGATGCTGCTCGTCAGCAGCAGGGTTCGCACCCGGGTGGAAATCAGCGCATCGTTGCCCCGGGAGATGAGGCTGGTATTGCCGGTGATTTCGATCTCGTCGTGAATGCGGCGGATATTCGTGCTGGCCTCGCTGGCGATTTCCACCGCCCGCTGTTTCAACTCCGGCGTGGGCGCCTGACCCACGAGCAGCACCACGCCGTTATGGGCGGTGATGCCGATATTGGCCTGTTCCAGCGCCGGTTCCTGGGCCTGGAGATTGATGCGGATACGGGTTTCGATGGCCTCGTCGGTAATGGTGGCGCCGACGGTGCGCCGGGTTACGTCCTCCTCGATGCCCCGCTCGCTGCGGGTGCCCGCGAGAAAGGGGGCGCAGGCCGCGGCGAATAGCGGCAGGCCCAGTATCAACAGCCGGCGTTTCATGCGTCCTCCCCTCCGAAAATCGCGGTATCGATGAAGTCGCAGAGGCAGTGGATCACCACCAGATGCACTTCCTGAATCCTGGCGGTGCGGTCCGAGGGTACCCGCACCTCGGTGTCGCCATCGCGCAATTCGGTGGCCATGTGTCCGCCGTCGCGTCCGGTGAGGGCCACCACGAGCATGCCGCGCTCCCGGGCCGCGGCCATGGCCTGGACCACATTGTCGGAATTGCCGCTGGTGGAAATGGCCAGCAGGACATCGTCCCGCTGGCCGAGGGCGAGCACCTGCTTGGCGAAAATCTCGCCGTAGTCGTAGTCATTGGCGATGGCGGTAATCGTGGAACTGTCGGTGGTAAGGGCGATGGCGGGCATGCCGGGCCGCTCGCGCTCGAAGCGGTTGAGCAATTCCGCCGAAAAATGCTGGGCGTCGCCGGCCGAACCGCCATTGCCGCAGCACAGGATCTTGCCACCGCCGAGCAGGCATTCCACCATGGCGGCGCCGGCCTGCTGGATCGATTGCGGCAGTTCGCTGGCGGAGCGCTCCTTGACCGCGATGCTGTCGAGGAAGTGCCGGGCGATGCGCGGGGTCAGGTCCATGGGTCAGGTTCCATTCTGCAATCTTCTGTATCGGCCATGATGCGCGGATATTGTAACCCGTAATGACGCGGGCCCTTAAAACGCATCGCGAATCCATTCGAGCTGGTCCGCGCCGTTGGATCCATTGCCGGTAATGGCCACCACATCGAAACGGCAGGCCTTGTGCTGCCAGTTTCTGGCATTGAGGAACCAGGCCGCGGCGAGCCGGACCCGGCGCTGTTTGCCTGGGCCGATCGTTTCCTGGGCGCTGCCGTAGCGGGCGCTTTTGCGGTAGCGCACTTCAACAAAGACCACGGCTCCTTGCCGGTCGCCCATGATGAGGTCGACTTCCCCGGCGCGGCAGTGGAAATTGGGCTCGATGAGCTTCAGGCCCTTGCCGGAGAGAAAGCGCAGCGCCCGCCGCTCCTGCAAGTGGCCCGCGTGCCGGGTGCTCGCGGACATGGTTCAGGCGCCGGGTTCCGCCAGTGGCACGGCGATGCCGTTCTCGAATCGCCCCGGCGTGAGCCGGCGGTGAATCCGGCGATTGTCTTCCATGCGCAGCTCTCCCGTGGCGCCGCGCAGGCTCGTGACCTGCCCCCGCAGGAACTGGCCAAGGCGGGGATACAATCGGAAGCTGTCGATTCCCATGGCCTGCAGCCTGCGCTCCGCTCCGCTGGCGGCAAGCGCCGGATCTTCATTCAGCCACATCAGGGGGGCGTCGGCGAAAATCACCCCGTTCAGGTCGCGGTTGCTTTCGGGATTCTCGGCGCCGTCGTAAATCGAGGGCAGGGCGAAAACCGGCAGGTCTTCGGCGTAGTAGAAATCGAGCGCGGGCTTGATCTGCCGCCCCACCTGGGGATTCGCCATCAGGAAGATGAAGTCGATATCCCGCCGCCGCCGGGGCGTGAACTCCACATTCGAGCGGGGCAGGATGTCGAGCAGCCGGGCAAGCCGCGCCTCGCTGGCGTCGATATCGAGAACGGTCTTGACCACTTCGGTGAAATCGCCGCCGCCGAGATAGGCCGCCCGGGCCACAAACTCGCCGCCCCGGGCCTGCCAGCGTTCGGCGAAGATGTTCTGCAGGCGCAGGAAGACATCGTTGGCCGGATAGATGACCGCCGCATTGCGATGGCCCGACGCAAGGGCAAGGTCGATGACCGCATCGATTTCATCTTCCGGCGCCAGGGCGAACTGGAACAGCCTGCCTTCGCCGACAGGCGGTTCCGCGTCGGTATAGTTCAACGCCAGGGTCGGCGCCGGCAATTCTCCGGCGGCAAACAGTTGGTTGACCAGTTCCTTGAACAGCGGCCCCACAATCAGGTCGGCGCCGGAATCCACCGCCTGCTGGTACAACGGACGAATATCGGCGGCACCGGTGGAATCAAACAGCGAAATGCGCGGCACCTCCCGGGAAACCGCCAGGGCCTCGTAGTAACCCGCGAGAAACCCCTGCTGAATCGCCGCGCCGGCCGCCTCGCCCAGGGGCAGCATCAGGGCGATATGGCGCGGTCGTTCATCCCAGGCCGCCTCTAGCTGGCGCAACTGCTCCGGCAATTGCCGCGCCGCCGAGTGCTGTTCCCAGGCCCGGCGCCAGTTCACCAGCGACTCCAGTTGCCGCGGAATGCTGTGCTCGCCGGAGTCCACCACCCGGGCAAGCTCGACCCAGCCCCGCAATTCATAGCTCGTGCTCGCGGCGGCCATTTCCTCCAGTTCCCGGGCGCTGCGGCTTTCCAGCGTCGCCCAGATCTTGCGGCGCACCTCCTCGCCCGGCTCGCCATCGAGCAAAATGGCCGCCTCGGTCCAGGCGGTAATGGCCTGCCGGGGCTGGTCCAGGGCGCTGGCCGCGTCGCCGAGCAGCAGGTGGTAGTCGATAAACTCTTCTTCCCCCCTGGCCGGCGGCGCGGTTTCACGCAGCCGCGCCATGGCTCCGGCGGCATCGCTCGCCGCCAGGCTGATGCGGGTTCGCAACAGCGCAAGCCGGGTTGCCAGTTCCACCGGCGGAGAAAGCGCGGAATCGGCAACCGCAACCGCTTCCTCAAGTCTCCCTTCTTCCAGCAGCCGCCCGGCCGCTTCCATCCGCAACAAGGCGGCTTCCACGCCAATGGCGGCATCGGCCTCAGCCAGCAAGACCGCCACAGCGTCCCGAGCCGGTCCAACCACCGCCGTATCCCGCATCCCGCCGGACCCGCCACAGCCCGCAAGTCCCAGCAGCGCAGACAAAAACATGAATCGTAAAACAGTCAAGGGAAACCCCGAGCGCCGAAAACAGGCAACTGCGCCAGCCAACCGGCGGCGCCACGGAAAGCCTAATACAGGACAAGCCGCAGCGCCAAATTTTCGCGCGAAATTTCTCAAGGGCCGTTCCGAAATGCAGCGAACTTACGGCGCAGGCTCCTGGGTATTCTCTGAAAAACTCCATCCGTGGAGTTTTTCATTATCGCAAAACAAAAGCGTGGTTTTGTTTTGCTCCCGAATTCAATGGCTTACGCCATCGAATTCGGCGGCACTTCCATGTGCCGCAGGGAAGCTCTGACTTAA
>JAJECW010000072.1 GCA_022821865.1 Pseudomonadales bacterium | reverse complement strand
TGCTCCACCACGAATACCGCCGAGCGCAGCCGCAGCAACTCGTAGAGCAGGTCTCGATGGAGTTCGGCGAAGGGCAGGCAGAGCCAGCGCAATTCCGGCAAGAGCATTCTCCGGTCGGGGGCTTGCGTTTTCCAATCACGGTCGGGAGCCGTATACTTCGCGCCAGACTCGTCCCCGTGGCACAACTGGATAGCGCGACGCCCTCCTAAGGCGCAGGTTGCAGGTTCGACCCCTGCCGGGGACGCCATCTAACAGAATTAACATATTGATTTATAATAGATTTTACGAATCAAAACCTTGTAATTACCCGATAAATTACCCATGCGGTTTTTCGCAATTTTTCTTGCAACCCGCCGCAGCGCAAAGTAAGATAATCCCATGCCTGAACAGCAACCTACATTGCACGGATTGGAGCGACAGCTAGCCGTGCTGGAGGAACGCATGAATACCAAGCATCAAGAGTACAAAACCGATATTGCGAATTTGGCAACGGACGCGGCCAAACGTGAGACACGCCAGTTTCTGGTAAATGCCGGTTTGTTTACTACGCTGCTCGCGATTGGGCTTACAATTCTAGGGCTTGTGTTGACCGGATCATCAAGCTAGTGCGTTCCAGTTCGCGGCGGCTGCCTCGCCGTTTTCCCATGAACCGATCCGCCGCCCGCTTGCCCGAACGTTGCTTTTTTGGCGCTTGCCTTCCCAATTGCAGCCCCGGCGCAAGAGACATGGCGCGGTTTGCGCGTCGCATCGGAAGACCGATGTTCGGATTACAGAAGCAGCGACTACCCTTACCCGCAAATCGGTCGAAGACGATCTAACGGCACTGTACGACGGCGCTTACAGTCCTTACGCCGGGGAATGGTTCGATTCGGATAGGAGAACCGATATTGAGCATATCATCGGCAGCTCATGATAGCGGCTTGTGCGCCGCGTCTTCTGAAACCCGCAAGGCTTTCGCCCGCGACTTGCTCAATTTGACGCTGGCCGACCCCGGCACGAACCGGGACCGGAAAAGCGCCAAAGACGCGGCGGACTGGTTGCCGGAATTGAATCGGTGTTGGTTTGCCAATCGGGTAGTAGCGGTTCGGCAGAAATACGGCTTGACCGTGGACGCGCAAGAGCGCGACGCAAGCTGGCCCGCTGTCAGGCATTTGCGCTGCGCCGAGCGGTAGCGATCGTGCAGGATCATTTCGGCGAAACCGTGACGATTATGCTATGTTTCGAAACTGGTCCGGACGGACAGATTACGCCCTCGACATGGAGAACGGACTTTTCGCGTCTTGACGGGCCGCCGACGGGCCGCTGGCCGGGGCTTCCACCCTGTGCCGCCTCAAGCGGGGCATGGGCCGGGAAAACGCGGTCCGCCCGCACGAGACGCTGGTGGAGCGGTTCATCGCATCCTTCCCGCGCCCGCCCCGCCGCCTGGTGCTGGACTTCGACGCCACCGACAATCCGGTGCATGGCGGGCGGGAAGGCCGTTTCTTTCACGGCTACTACAATCGCTAATGCTTCCCGCCCCTGTATGTTTTCTGCAGCGACCGCCCGCTGGCGGCCTGGCTGCGCCCGGGCGGCGGCGACGGCGCCCGGCACGCCTGGGCGATTCCCGCCCTGCTGGTGAAAGGGCTGCGCCGGGCCTGGCCGGACGTGAAGATCGTTTTCCGCGGCGACGGCGGATTCTGCCGTCCGCGGATACTCTCGTGGTGCGAGCGCAATCGCGTGGACTACATCGTCGGCATCGCCCGCAACGCGGCGCTGGCCAAAAAGGCGGAATCCATCATGGAACTGGCGGCCATGGGGCACGAAGCCAGCGGCGGGAAGGTGCGCGTGTTCGACGAGTTTCCCTACGCCGCCAGGTCCTGGCGGCGGCGCTCCCGGCGGGTGATCGTCAAGGCCGAACATGCCACGCGCGGCGCCAACCCGCGTTACATCGTCACCAGCCCGGAGGGCGCCCCGCAATGGCTGTACGACCGGGTCTACTGCGCCCGCGGCGACAGGGAGAACCGGATCAAGGAACAGCAGCTCGACCTGTTCGCCGACCGCGCCAGTTGCCACGCCTGGTGGCCGAACCAGTACCGGCTGCTGCTCTCCAACTCCTGTCCCCACCAGGAACTGTTCCACACCGCCGCGGCCAGACTGCAACCCGGATAGGCGCAACGACAGACCCGCGTTCCATATGGGCGGACCCGGTCCGGAGTCGCGTTCGTCCCCAATCCGCCGATCGCTCCCGCATGCGGGAAAAACCGCCCGAAAATCATGGCCCAGGCTCTGGAAACCGTATCGGACAGTCCGGTTTCCGGCCGGGTGGAACCATCAAGCCCGAACAGGTCTCGAAAATCGCGGATTCGGGGGCGAATCAACCCACTCACGCAATATCCGGGCTAACGCACCATGTCCACGTGTGGAATCCCTGTATCGTCATAGGGCGCCGAAACCTGACGAAACCCATGGGCGGCATAGAAATCCACCAGATGCCGCTGGGCGGAAAGTTGAATTTCGGCGCCGGGCCAGTGCTGTTCACAACGG
>JAJECW010000143.1 GCA_022821865.1 Pseudomonadales bacterium | reverse complement strand
ACTCCATCCGTGGAGTTTTTCATTATCGCAAAACAAAAGCGTGGTTTTGTTTTGCTCCCGAATTCAATGGCTTACGCCATCGAATTCGGCGGCACTTCCATGTGCCGCAGGGAAGCTCTGACTTAATCAGAGCTTCCCTGGAACACCTCGCAACAAATGACGCTGTGGGCGACTTCCTCATATGGGTGGGCCTTTTTCATCGCTCTTATGACTTCGCGAATGTGCTCCCCCGCGCAAACCATCTCCACCTTGTACTCCGCCACGGTTTCCACTTCGCCTTTCCGCCCCAGCCAGGGCGTGCTGCCCTCCATGGGGCGGAACTGGCCCTGGCCCGGGCTTTGCCAGGCGCAACTGTCGTACTCTCCCACCCGCCCGGCGCCGGCGGCGAACATGGCGGACTTCACGGCGTCCAGGTGGGATTCGGGAATGTAGCACTCGATCTTGTACAGCCTGTCATTGCTCATCATCATTCCAGCCAGACTCTGGCGTTGCGGAACAGCCGCATGGCCGGCGCGTCTTCCCCATAGCCGTCGGGGCGCCAGGAATTCTGGCTGCTGCGGTAGATCCGTTCGGGATGCGGCATGAGAATCGTAACCCGGCCATCGGTATTGCACACGGCGGCGATGCCGTCAACAGAACCATTGGGATTGGCCGGGTAGTTTGCGGCAATAGCGCCGTAATTGTCCACATAGCGAAGGGCGACCCGGCTTCCCAGGGCGGCGCTGTCGGCGTCTTGCGAAAAGCTCGCGCGGCCTTCGCCATGGGCCACCGCAAGCGGGAAACGGCTGCCGGCCATGCCGCCGAAGAAAGCCGAGGGGCTCTCCGTCACCCGCACCATGGCGAAACGCGCCTCGAATTGTTCGGAAAGATTGCGCTGGAAAGTGGGCCAGTGCGCGCTGCCGGGGATCAGTTCTCGCAACAGCGCCATCATTTGGCAGCCATTGCAGACTCCCAGGGCAAGCTTGCGGGGATGATGGAAAAAGTCCTCGAACTGCTTGCGTAGGGCAGGATTGCAAAGAATGGTCCTGGCCCAGCCGCCGCCGGCGCCAAGCACGTCGCCGTAGGAAAATCCGCCGCAGGCGACCAGGGCGTCAAAGCCAGACAAGTCCACCGCGCCGCTGATCAGGTCGGTCATATGCACGTCGATGGCGGCAAAGCGGGCGCGGTCGAATGCCGCCGCCATTTCCATCTGCCCATTCACTCCCTGTTCGCGAAGAATCGCGACCCGGGGCGGAGACTGCGCATTCAGGTAAGGCGCGGTAATGTCCTGCTGGGGGTCGAAACCGGTTTCGAAACAGATGCCCGGGTCATCGGCGTCGAGCAGGGCGTCGTATTCCTGCCGGGCGCATTCGGCGTTGTCCCGCAGGCGCTGGAGTTGGTAACTCGTCTCCGCCCAGCGGCGCTGCAGCGCAATCCGGGAGCGGCGCAGAATTTCCCGGCCGCCTTGCCTTAGCACGACATCCCCATGCCCGGCGGGCTTGCCCACATCCCGCAGGCAGGCTGTAAGTCCCCTTGTTTCAGCCATTTCCCGGAGCAGGGGCACATCGCTTTCGCGCACCTGCAGCAGCACGCCGATCTCTTCGGCGAACAACTCCGCCAAAGCCTCGCCCGCATCCGGCAATTCCAGTTCCAGCCCGCAGCGGCCGGCGAAAGCCATTTCGAGAGCGGCCGCCATCAGCCCGCCGTCGGAGCGGTCGTGATACGCCAGCACCAAATCGCGATCACGACATTCGGCCAGCAGGGCAAACAGGGATCGCAGCAATCCCGGATCATCCACATCCGGCGGAGCGCCGGCAATGCGGCGGCAGACCTGGCCCAGGGCTGAGCCGCCAAGGCGGTTGCGGCCGCGGCCGATATCGAACAGCAGCAGGCGGTTTGCGCCCTGGTCGAGTCGCAACTGCGGCGTCCAGCTTCGCCGCACATCGCCAACGGGAGCGAAGGCGCTGATGACCAGCGACAGCGGCGCGGTCATGCTGCGCTCGGCGCCGTCCTCGGCCTGCCAGACGCTGCGCATGGACATGGAATCCTTGCCCACTGGAATACAGATTCCAAGCGCCGGGCAGAACTCCCTGGCCACCGCCTGTACCATGGCAAACAGTTTCGCGTCCTCACTGCCGTGGCCCGCGGCCACCATCCAGTTGGCCGAAAGCTTGATCCGGCCGATTGCGGCAATGTCGGTGCTGGCGATATTGGTAATGGCCTCGGCCACGGCCATCCGCCCCGCCGCAGGCGCGTCAAGCAGGGCAAGCGGCGCCCTCTCGCCCATGGCCATGGCTTCGCCGGCATGGCCGGCATAGGAATTGATGGTTACCGCGGCGTCGGCCACCGGCGTTTGCCAGGGCCCCACCATCTGGTCCCGGCTCACCTGGCCGGTAATGCTGCGGTCGCCAATGGTGATGAGGAAGGACTTGCTCGCCACCGCGGGCAGGGCAAGCACCCGGTCGATGGCTTCGGCAAGGCTGATGCCGCCTGCGTCGAATTCGCCCCCGTGCCGCGGCGGCAAGCCGGCACGGCGGTGCATGGCCGGCGGCTTGCCGAACAGCAGTTCCATGGGCAGGTCGATGGGGCGATTGCCGAAATGCGCATCGTCGAGGGAAAGCCGCCTGGCGGCCAGGGTTTCGCCCACCACGGCGAATGGACAGCGTTCCCTTTCGCAGATGCCGGAAAACAGCGCCAGATTCTCCGCCTTCACCGCAAGCGCATAGCGTTCCTGGGCTTCATTGCACCAGATTTCCAGCGGCGACAGGCTCGACTCGGCGCTGGGTATGGCCCGCAGCGAAAACGCTCCCCCGGCGCCCGCTTCCTTGACCAGTTCCGGCAGGGCATTGGCGAGCCCGCCGGCGCCCACGTCGTGGATGAAGCTGATGGGATTGGCCGGGCCAAGCTGCCAGCAGGCGTCGATCACTTCCTGGCAGCGCCGCTGCATCTCGGGGTTGTCCCGCTGCACCGAGGCGAAATCAAGCTCCTCGCTTGCCGACCCGGAAGCCATGGAAGACGCCGCGCCGCCGCCAAGCCCGATCAGCATGGCGGGGCCGCCGAGCACGATGAGTTTCGCGCCCGGTCCCACCTCGCCTTTTTGCACATGCTCCGGACGGATATTGCCGAGGCCGCCGGCAATCATGATGGGCTTGTGATAGCCGCGCAGCTCGCCATCGACCCGCTCTTCAAAGCTGCGGAAATAGCCGCAGAGCGCCGGACGGCCGAACTCGTTGTTGAAGGCTGCGCCGCCGATGGGTCCTTCAAGCATGATCTCGAGCGCCGAGGCAATCTGGCCGGGTTTGCCGAAATCTTCTTCCCAGGGCTGGGGAAAATCCGGAATCCGCAAATTGGAGACGCTGAATCCGGTCAGCCCCGCCTTGGGCTTGGCGCCGACTCCGGTGGCGCCTTCGTCGCGGATTTCGCCGCCGGAGCCGGTGGATGCGCCGGGGAATGGCGCAATGGCGGTGGGGTGATTGTGGGTTTCCACTTTCATCAGGATATGCACGGCTTCCCGGTGGTGACCATAGCGGCGCGACCGCGGGTCCGGGAAGAAGCGCTCGGCCACGCCGCCTTCCATCACTGCGGCATTGTCCCGGTAGGCCGACAGCACGCCATCCGGCGAACTGCGGTGGGTATGCCGAATCATGTCGAACAGGGATTCGTCCCCGGTCTGGCCGTTGATGATCCAGGAGGCGTTGAAGATCTTGTGGCGGCAATGTTCGGAATTGGCCTGGGCGAACATCATCAATTCCACATCCGTGGGATTGCGCCCCAGAGCCTGGAAGTTTTCCAGCAGGTAATCGATCTCGTCGTCGGCCAGGGCCAGGGCCATTTCCCGGTTTGCCGCAACCAGGGCGCCGCGGCAGCCGGCGAGTACGTCCACCATGGCCATGGAGCGCGCTTGCTGCCGCCGGAACAGGCGCTCTGCCGCCGCCACATCGGGCAATACCGCCTGGGTCATGCGGTCGTGAATCAGCGGCAGCCAGTTCTGGGCAAGCGCATCGGCGGCAAAATGAAAGAGGATTCCGCGCTCGATTCGGCCAAGATGGCCGAGACCGCAATTGCCGAGTATGTCGGTGGCCTTGCTCGACCAGGGTGAAATCGTTCCCGGCCGCGGCGCCACCAGAGCGCTTGCCGGGCCGGCTTCTTCGGCAAAAACGGCGCCGTACCGCAACAGGGAGTCGAGTTTTTCCCGGTCCGCGGGGTAGAGGGTTTCACGATCCAGGAAGTGGACAAAACGGGCCGAGACCGCTTCCAGCGCCGGGTCGACCGCCTGCAGCGCGGTCAGCAGATTGGCGGTCTTGAATGGCGAGAGCGCCGCGCCCCCGTAAAGCACCTGCATGAATGATTCCCGGAGCGACAGGGTGAACTGGGACCAGTCCGAAAACAGGACGCAATGATAAAGGATTTGCCAGTTTGCTGTCCCATCCGTTCGCCGGCGTCAGCGTTTGCGGGCGAAGAAATTCCGCAGCAGGGCGCCGCATGGCTCGGCGAGTACGCCTTCGGTGACTTCAACGCGGTGATTGAGCCAGGTTTTCGCGGCCAGGGATTCACGGCTGACCACGGCGCCGGCCCGGGGCTCCCTCGCGCCGAACACCAGGCGGGCAATGCGGGCGTGAACCATGGCGCCAACGCACATGGCGCAGGGTTCGATGGTGACGTAGAGCGTGGCATCCGGCAGGCGGTAATTGCCGGCTTCGGCAGCCGCCGCGCGCAAGGCGGCGATTTCGGCATGGGCGGTCGGATCGCTGGCGCTTACCGGGGCATTGCGTCCCCGACCGATGACTTCGCCGGCGCGAACAAGCACGGCTCCCACGGGAACTTCAGCATGATTTCCGGCTTCCCGGGCAAGTTCCAGCGCCATTTCCATAAAGCGCAAATCCCGGGCAGTCCCTACCGCTTTTTTGGCATTCACTGATTCAATTCCGGCGCACTCCCCGTCCATGATGACAAGTGTATCTCAAAAACTCGACAAAGGATTTCAGATTTCAATTTGGAAATACTTGTTTGGGAGAAATTCAACGGTACTCTGGTGATAAGAAGTGTCCTGGCAAGTTTATTAACAGGTTCATCACTGAAACTGCATGTCAATGCTTGATGCCGCTGAAAAATTTGCGTATTCTCTTCTTCCCGTTTTGGAGCGGGTCTTCAAAATGGGATTTCCGGGTCTTCAGGACCGCTATTGAAAATTTGCAGGAAACGAATATGGCTATTGATGAATCAACCCTGACGAAGGGACAAATCAGAAAACTGACTGCCTTGCGCAAATCCATTGGCGATGATCTCGCCAATGATGCGTTCAGCAAGTGGCTTGTGCGGCAGGCCGTTGCCGAAGCGCCAAAGTCCGATCCCGTGGCCGACCAGATTGTGGAAGCGCTTACCGCGCACACGGCGGGCGGCAAGCTCAATCTCGGGCTTTATGGTTACACCGTGCGCCGGGCAAGGGGCAAGGGACAGTCGGGATTTGTCGCGGTTCGCAACGAAAAGTCGAGCTAGGAAATTCGGCTATTCCCACTCGATGGTCGCGGGTGGCTTGCTTGAAATATCGTAAGTCACCCGTGATACATCGGGAATTTCATTCATGATGCGATTGGAAACCGCCTCCAGCAGTTCCACGTCGAGCCGCGCCCAGCGCGCGGTCATGAAGTCCACGGTTTCCACCGCCCGCAGGCCGATCACCCAGGCGTAACGGCGGGCGTCCCCCACCACGCCCACGGATTTTACCGGTAGGAAAACCGCAAAGGCCTGGCTGACCTGGTCATACACTCCCGCCCGGTGCAGTTCCTCGATAAAGATGGCGTCCGCCCGGCGCAACACTTCACAATACTCCTTGAGAACTTCGCCGATTACCCGCACGCCAAGCCCGGGACCGGGGAAAGGATGGCGGTAGACCATCTTGTATGGCAGCCCGAGTTCAAGCCCGAGTTTGCGCACTTCATCCTTGAACAATTCCCGCAATGGCTCAAGCAATTCGAGCCTCATGGTTTCCGGCAGGCCGCCCACATTATGGTGTGACTTGATCACCCGGGCCCCGCCGGTGCGGGAACCGGCGGATTCAATCACATCGGGATAGATGGTGCCCTGGGCGAGCCAGCGCACCCCGCTTAGCCGGGCCGCTTCCTGCTCGAAAACTTCGACAAAGGTATTGCCGATAATCCGGCGCTTGGCCTCTGGTTCCGCAACGCCCCGCAGCCTCTCAAGGAACTTTTCTTCGGCATTGGCGCGGATGACCCGGATCCCCATATTGGCGGCGAAGGTAGTCATGACCTGATCGCCTTCGTGCAGGCGCAACAGGCCATTGTCCACAAAAACACAGCACAATTGATCACCGATGGCGCGATGCAGCAGGGCCGCCACCACCGCGGAATCGACGCCGCCGGAAAGGCCGAGCAGAACCCGGTCCCCGCCGGCCTTGTCACGCACCATGGCGATGGCGTCGTCAATAATGTTGGCTGGCGTCCACAGCGATTCGCAGCCGCAAATTTCATGCACGAATCGCTCGATGATGCGCTGTCCCCGGGCGGTATGGGTGACTTCGGGATGAAATTGCAGGCCATAAAAGCCCCGCTCATCGTCAGCAAGGGCGGCAATCGGCGCGCTGTCGGTGGCGGCGGCAATGACAAAGCCCGGCGGCGCCCGGCTCACCTTGTCGCCATGGCTCATCCAGACATCGAGCTGCGCCTTGCCATCGAGGTCGATGCGGTTCCCGATTCCCCGCAACAGGCGGCAAGGGCTTTCGATGGCAACCCGGGCAAAGCCGAATTCTGATCTGGGGGAAGCTTCCACCTTGCCGCCAAAGCGTTCCGCCATGACCTGCAAGCCGTAGCAGATACCGAGAATCGGCACACCGAGTTCGTACAGATGATCAGGCGGCGCCGGCGCGGCGCGTTCCCCGGCGGATTCAGGCCCCCCGGAAAAGATGACGCCTTGCGGATTGAACTTCCGCGCCTCGGCTTCGCTGATGTCGTGATCGCGAATCTCGCAGTACACCCCGGCTTCGCGCACCCGGCGCGCAATCAACTGGGTGTATTGCGAGCCGAAATCCAGCACCAGGATTTTCTGCGCGTGGATATCAGCGGTCATGGTTCTCAATAGACCTGATAATTGGGAGCTTCCTTGGTGATGCTGACATCGTGCACGTGGGATTCGGAAATGCCCGCGGCGGTGATCTTGACGAATTGCGTGCGGGTGCGCAATTCCGCGATGGATTCGCAGCCGGTGTAGCCCATGCTTGAGCGCAGCCCACCCATCAACTGATGAACAATGGCCGACATCGAGCCCTTGTAGGGCACCCTGCCCTCGATGCCTTCCGGCACGAGTTTTTCCGCCCCGGAAGCAAGATCCTGAAAATAGCGGTCGCTGGAACCCTGGGAGGACGACATTGCCCCCAGCGAACCCATGCCCCGATAGGACTTGTAGCTGCGGCCCTGGTACAGCTCGACTTCCCCCGGCGCTTCCTCCGAACCGGCGAGCAGCGAGCCCACCATGACCACATGGGCGCCGGCGGCGAGCACCTTGGCGATATCGCCGGAATAGCGGATGCCGCCGTCGGAAATCACGCAGACATCGGTGCCCCGCAAGGCCTCCACCACATTGGCCACCGCGGAAATCTGCGGCACACCGACGCCGGTGACGATGCGCGTGGTGCAGATCGATCCGGGGCCGATGCCCACCTTCACCGCGTCGGCGCCAGCCGCGGCAAGATCCCTGGCGGCTTCGGCGGTGGCGATATTGCCACCCACCACGGCAATCTCCGGGTAGCGGCTCTTGATCTCCCGCACCTGGTTCAACACGCCCTCGGAATGGCCGTGGGCGGTATCCACCACGATGACATCCACCCCGGCCTCGACGATGGCCCCGGCGCGTTCGGCATTGCCGCCGCCGACTCCCACCGCGGCCGCCGCCCGCAAGCGGCCGAGCCCGTCCTTGCAGGCATTGGGAAAATCCTCGGACTTGCGAATATCCTTGAGGGTGATCAATCCGCGCAGTTCGAAATCGCCGTTGACCACCAGCACCTTCTCGATGCGATGCTGGTGCAGCAGCTTCTTGACCTCCTCGATATCGTAATCCTCGCCCACGGTGACGAGCCGCTCCCTTGGAGTCATGATGTTCGCCACGCTGGCGGCGAGGTCGGCTTCAAAGCGCACGTCGCGGCCGGTCACAATGCCCACGAGCCGGTTGTCGTCCACCACGGGCATGCCGGAGATATTGTGCTCGCGCATGAGTTCCACAAGATCGCGCACCCTGGCTTCCACCGGAATGGTGATGGGGTCGCGCACCACGCCGCTTTCGAATTTCTTCACGAGCCGCACTTCCCTCGCCTGCCGCTCGATGCTCATGTTCTTGTGGATTACCCCGAGGCCGCCTTCCTGGGCCATGGCAATGGCGAGCCGGGACTCGGTTACCGTATCCATGGCGGCGGAAATCAGCGGAATATTGAGCGGAATCTCCCGGGCAAGGCGGGTGCCGAGGGCGACTCTCGCGGGCAGAACGGTCGAGTGGGCGGGCAGGAGGAGAACGTCGTCGAATGTCAGGGCTTCTTCAACAATTCGCAACATGGGATGACAGTATTTGCAAAGAGCGGATTATACAGACGCGCGGCGGAACTGTATAGCGGCGTCAACCCTCCGGGGGCGGGTACAGATAGGCAAAGATCCGGCCCACCAGCGGCATGGCGATGAACAGGACCGAATAGCCCAGCCCGGCCCAGGGCAAAGCCGCGCCGGTCAGGAACAAGCCGCCGCCGCCGCAGAGTATCGCCACCACGCCCACCGTGGACGCCAGGGCGATTCGGCGCCAACTGAGATACACTTCGTAGGGAGTCAGTCGCAGTGGCGCCCGGTAGCGGAGCCCGTTCAGATAGAGGCCGATGACGATCAGCGCCAGACCCAGCACGCCGGCGGCCGAAAACAGGAACATGTCCGCCACGTGGATATCGGCCCATTCGCCGTCATCGACCATGATATTGGCGCCAAAAGCGCCGCCGGAAAAATAGAAGATGCCGGACTGGAACATCAGTTTTAGCGGGTAGACGAATACCAGCACGAACATGACGACGGCGAGGCTGAGCACCACGGTGAGCCGGTCCTGCAAGCCGAATATCCGGCTCCAGCCCACGTGAACCAGCCACAACTGACCGATAAAGAAGGCGCTGATCAGGAAGGCGGGAATGTCCTTCGCGGTTTCCACGAGCTGGGCCGGGCTGCGGGGAATCTCGTCGATGCTGATGACGAGCAGGGTCAGGGCGAAAGCGAAGGCCGCATCGACGAAGGTCTCGATACGGGTCATGCCGTGTCCGCGAAGGATGAGCTTGCCGTCCCGGGGACAGGAAGCGAGGTATTCGTCGCTCAGTCTTTCCATTCCGGCGCTGCTCTGGCTGGATTTCTTCGTTGCGCTTCGCCCGAGGGAAGCGCTTGCATCGAGCCCCTACTATATAGAAACTCAGCCTGACGGAAAAACCGCGGTGCAGGCCATGTCGGAAAACCAGCCGGAAACATCCATCTCGCGCAAGCTGCTGCGCGAACCCATGACGCATTTCACGGCGCTGGCGCTGCTGCTGTTCGGCGTCTACGGCGCCTCCAGCCTCGGCGGCGGCGAGTTGCTCGAGATCAGCCGGCGGGATATCGACGCCCGCATCTTCATGCGGGAGCTTTCCACCGGCCGGGAGTTGACCGAGCAGGAGCGCGAACAGGTCACCTCGCTATACATCGAGGAACAGATTCTGGTGCGCGAAGCCCGGCGGCTCGAACTCGACAATGACGCCCGCATCCACGACATGCTCGCCCAGAAAATGCGCCATGTGCTGTCCGGCGAGGTCATCCAGCCGGACAATGCGGAACTGCGCGGTTACTACGACGCCAATCGCGACCGTTATACCTCGCTGGAAACGGTAACCGTGGACGAACTCGTATTCGACGCCGCAGACGAGCTTGCGCCGGAAGTCGCCGCCATGCTTGCGGCGGACGAGGAGCCCGAGGCGATGCTCGCACTGGAAGCGGGCACGGTCTCGCCCCTGCCCCGGGTGAACATCCTCGACCTGTCGAACATCTTCAGCGATGAATTCGCGGAGGAAGTCTTCGCCGCGGCGATGGACGAATGGGTGGGCCCCCATGTCGGCAACCGCGGCCAGCACTGGATGCGGGTGCGGGAACGCGAAGAGGCGGAATTGCCGGAGTTCGAGCAAATCATCGACCGGGTGCGGCTCGACTGGATCGCCACCGAGGAAGACCGCCTGCTGCAGGTCGAAGTCGATCGGCTTTGGGAAAACCATGTTATCGTCATCAATGACTGACCCTGCGGAAGGGATTGGCTTTGCCAGCCCGAAATGGCAGGGGCTGCGATGGCTCGCGCTGGCGCTGTTGCTGCCCGCCTTGCAAGCCGCCGCCCACGACATCAATATCACCGGCGTCGCCCGGGTGATTCTGCAGGAGGAAACGCCCGGCTCGTACCGGCTTTCGGTAGTCGACGCGCAGGTGCCGCCGTTGTTCAATATCGAGCGTATCCTGCCCGAACGTTGCACCGGCCTGCCGCCGGCCGCCTATGCCTATCTCTTCACCTGCGAACCGGCGCTGAGCATCGACGACAGCCTGGATTTCCCCTGGGGGCTTTCCGGCGTGCTGGTCATCGCCCACTGGCTGGAAGGCGACGGCGCCAGCGCCTACATCCCCGGCGACGGCGCGGGAATCGAAGTTCCCATGAGCGAACTCAAGGCCGGCGCGGGTTCCTGGACCCGGCTCGCCGGGCGCTATCTCATCAGCGGCGCGGAACATATCCTGTTCGGCATCGATCACCTGCTGTTCGTGCTTGGCCTGTTGCTGCTGATGCGGGGCTTCTGGAAGCTCGTGCAAACGGTAACCGCCTTCACCATCGCCCACAGCATCACCCTGGCCTGCGCCGTGCTGGGGATTTTTCCCGTGCCCGGGGCGCCGGTGGAAGTGCTCATCGCCCTGTCCATCGCCTTTCTCGCCCGGGAGATCATCATGGGCCAGCGCGGCGAGTTGACCCTGGTCCACCGCCGCCCCTGGCTGGTGGCCTTCCTGTTCGGCCTGCTGCATGGTTTTGGTTTCGCCGGCGCCCTGGGGGAACTCGGCCTCAGCGACACCGATATTCCCCTGGCGCTGCTGTTTTTCAATATCGGCGTGGAACTCGGCCAGGTGGGATTCATCTGCGTCTTGCTGGGTGGATGGTACGCCCTGAACCGATTGGGACGCGACCTCATGTTCAGCGTGGAACGCGGCCTCGCCTACGGCCTCGGCGCCATCGCCACCTACTGGTTCATCGAACGCCTGCCGGCCCTGGTAATCGCCTGACTGGAGAAATCATATGAAACTCATCCTCGGATACATCGCGCTGCCAGCCTCGTGGCTGATGGCGGCAAGCGCATTCGCCGACATCATGGACGAAGTCGAACACGGTTATGCCGACAGCAATGGCGTGGAAATTCACTACGCCGCCCTGGGCCAAGGGCCGCTGGTGGTGATGATCCACGGCTTTCCCGACTTCTGGTATAGCTGGCGCCATCAGATGGAAGGATTGCGGGACGATTTCCGGGTGGTGGCCATCGACCAGCGCGGCTACAACCGCAGCGGCGCCCCGGCGGGGCGGGACAGTTACGACATGCGCCTGCTGGTAAGCGACGTGGCGGCGGTGATCCGCCATCTGGGCGAGGAAAGCGCCACCATCGTCGGCCACGATTGGGGCGGCGCCGTGGCCTGGCAGTTCGCCTTCGCCATGCCGCAAATGCTCGATCGCCTCATCATCCTCAATCTGCCCCATCCCAATGGCCTGGGCCGGGAACTGGCGAACAACGCCGAACAGCAACAGAACAGCGGCTACGCCCGGGCCTTCCAGGCCGGCAACGCCAGCGACCCGGATATCTTCTTCGGCGGCCCCATGACCGCGGAAACCCTGTCCGGCTGGGTCAGCGACCCGGCAGCCAGAGCGCATTACATCGAAGCCTTCCAGCGCTCCGATTTCGACGCCATGCTCGCCTACTACAAGCAGAACTACCCTTCCGCCGCCGGCGGCGACTCCATCGCCGGCGGCCCCGCGCCCCAACTCGACGCCCCGCTGCTGGTCTTCCACGGCCTCGAAGACACCGCCCTGCATTCCGATGGGCTCAACAACACCTGGGACTGGAACGACAGCGACACCACCATCGTCGCCATCCCCGGCGCCAACCATTTCGTCCAGCAGGACGCCGCCGGACTGGTCACCCAAACCATGCGCTGGTGGCTGCTGGCGCGCAGCGAATGATGCCGCGCCTGGGTCATAGCAATTCATTGTTGCAATTCTCACAGTTCATGCACGATTTTCAACAGCAAGAACTCACTGGACCAGACTGGCCGGCGAATGAACAAGACCGAGGCTTTTTCCCGCGTCAAGATTGATGCCCTGCTCAAGGATGCGGGCTGGAATCTTGCTGACGGCTCAAGCGTACTGTTCGAGCATGCACTTACTGACGGCACACAGGCAGACTATGTACTCTGCGACCGGCAGGGCCGCCCCATGGCAGCTTTGGAAGCCAAGCGGGCGAGTATCGACCCTATCGCCGCGCAGGACCAGGGATGGCATTACGCCGAACAACTCAATGTGCCGTTCGTGTTTCTTTCGAACGGCGAGGAAGTGCGTTTTCTGGACCGGGACACGGACGCCCACTCCCGAAAAATCGCGGGCTTTTATGCCCAGGATGATCTTGAGAGGCGGATTGCCGCTCGGCGGGTCAGCCGCTGCCTCTCGACAGTGGCCATCGACCAGAAAATCGTAAACCGCGATTACCAGATCGAATGCATTGAGGCGCTTTCAACCGAAGTTTCCCTCGGCCGCCGCAAACTCCTCGTCGAAATGGCCACCGGAACCGGCAAGACCCGCACCGCGGCGGCCCTCATCAAACGACTGTTCGAGGCGGGCATTGTCACCCGCGTACTCTTTCTGGTTGACCGAATCGCCTTGGCCCGACAAGCAGAGGACGCCTTTACCGACCATTTGCGGGATTATCCCTCCCAGGTGCTGCGGACCAGCCGGAACTTCGACCGCGCCAAGCGCATCACCATCGCAACCCTGCAAACCATGATCACGGAGTACCGCGAACTCTCTCCCGGCTATTTTGATCTCGTCATCACCGATGAATGCCATCGTTCGATTTATGGCAAGTGGAGCGGCGCGCTCCGGCATTTTGACGCCATCCAGCTTGGCCTTACCGCCACCCCCTGCGTCGTCGATTCCGATGAAATGCCCGATCCCGAGGACGGGCTGTTCGTGCGCGACACGTTGCGATTCTTCGAACTGGCCGAACCCACTTATCGCTACACCCTGAGTCGGGCGATCAGGGAAGGCCATCTGGTTCCCTACCGCATTTACCGGGCGATGACCGTCAAGACCGCCGGGGAAAATGGTTTCGAGATCGGTCGGGGCGAACTCGACTGGAGCGCAATGGACGAGCGAACCCGCACCGGGTTCGAGGAACTGTTCACGATTTCAGACCAGATCAAGGTGGATCCACGCTCCCTGGAGCGCAAGTTCACCATTCCCGAGCGCAACCGCGCCATGGTGCGGGAGTTCCGGGACGCCCACGAGAAGGGCTTCATGGGCCGCGACGGAAAACAGCGCTGGCCCACCGCCGGCAAGACCATCGTGTTCGCGGTCACCAAGCGCCATGCCGAAACGCTCGCCGAGATGTTCGACGCGCATTTCGCCGACAAAAAGCCCCACCCATCCACGCGCTACGCGGATTTCGTGGTAAGCGATGTCGGCGGCGGACCCGCTCCCGACGCGAGCGCCATCATCAAGCGTTTCAAGGAAGAGGAGTTCCCGAAAATCCTTGTCAGCGTGAACATGTTGGACACCGGATTCGACTGCCCTGAGGTAGTGACCCTGGTCATGGCGCGGTTCACCCGCAGCGCCATCCTCTACCGGCAGATGCGCGGCCGGGGAACGAGAAAAGCTTCGCACATCGGCAAGAATGGGTTTACAATCTTCGACTTCGTGGGAGTAACCGACTTCCACGGCGATGACGATGATGAGATCTCGGGCGGTTTCGTTCAGGAACGCCCGCCGAAGGGACGGCCAAGTGGGCAGCGCACACTGCTGACCCTCGATGTGAACGACCACATCGACCCGGCGAGCCGTGATTGGCTCACACTCGACGGGAACGGCAGGATCGTCCGCACCCCGGAACACGAATCCCGCGCCGCGGAAGTCGGCATGCGCTTCGAAGCGTGGCGGGGTGAACACCAAGAATTCAACGCGGAACAGTCGCGCTGGGCCAGCCTGATCGGCAGCCGGGTCAGGGCGGACGCGATGAACATGAAAGCGTTCGGCGGGTGGGATTTCGACGAACATCCCTTCGCCGCGCTGGGAGGTTACAATCAGGCGCGGCGTGTGTTTGGCGGCGAAGAAAACCTCGACCGGCTGATTGCCGGTTTCAACGCCGCGGTGTTCGACCGGTTGTGAGCGACGAACGGGTGCAACATTACCGCACCTGGACGATTCCGCATGGAGGAAGGACAACGATATGCCCATGACGCCCGAACTACGGCGCGGTATCGACCGCATCCGCGACTATCTGTTCGGCGGCGGCTATCCGAACCCGGCCCAAAACGCCGAACAACTCAGTTTCCTGATCTACTTCTACATGTACGAGGCGGCGGATGCGGCCAGGGTGCGCTCTTCGCAAAGGCCGGGCGCGGAAGCATATCAAAGCGTTTTCAGCGGCAAATGGGAGTTGCGCGACCCGCGCAACGCCCGTGAACCCGGTAAGGGGGCGGTGCCGCGCTCGCATCTTCGCTGGTCCTCCTGGGCGGACGCGCTCAATGGCGAACGACTGGTCAATTGGGTGCGCGAGGAGGTTTTCCCTTTCCACGCCGAACTCGCCCAAAACGGCGCGACGGACTTCATGGACGGCGCGAGACTGGTGATCGACGAGCCGACCGTGTTGACGCAAGTGATCAGCCAGTTGAACGATCTGCATCTCGATCGAGTGGACGCGGACACCAAGGGCGACCTGTTCGAGCATGTGCTGCGCCAGATTCGGCAGGCGGGCGAACTGGGACAGTTCCGCACGCCGCGCCATGTCATTCGCGCTCTGGTTCAACTGGTCGATCCCCGCATCGGTGAGACGATCTACGACCCGGCGGCCGGCACCGCAGGCTTCCTGGTCGGCGCATGGGACCATATCCGGCTCGCCAACTCGTCCCCCGAGGGCATCGAAGAGATCAAAACCGACGGTAAAACGATGCGGCGCGGACTCGGCGACACGCTTAGCCGCGACGCGGTGACGCAGTTGCGCGAAGCGACCTTCTGCGGTGCTGACGTGGACCCGCAGATGGTGCGCCTCGCCACGATGAACCTGACGTTGCGCGGCCTCGACCAAGTGCGCATCCTGCGGCGCGACGCCTTGACCCGTTCGCTCGACCGCGCCGCGAAAGCGGACCTTGGCCTTCCGACCGAAGGATTCGATGTCATTCTGGGCAATCCGCCGTTTTCCGGGCGGCTCGACAAGGACCGCATCGTTGAGGACGTAAAAATCGGCAAAACGGCGCAAACCGAACTACTATTTCTGCAATACATGTTGAACCAGTTGAAGGAGGGTGGCCGTTGCGGAGTCGTAGTTCCCGAGGGCGTGCTGTTCGGCTCCACCGGCGCGCACAAGGAACTGCGGCGCAGGCTGATCGAGAACAACACCGTCGAGGCGGTGCTGTCGCTGCCGGGCGGCGTGTTCAATCCCTATTCCGGGGTAAAGACGTCGGTGCTCGTGTTCCGCAAGGGAGGCCAAACGCAACAGGTGATGTTCCTGCACGCCGATAACGACGGCTTCAAGCTCGACGCCAACCACGACCAGCCGGTGGACGAAGACGACCTGCCCGGGTTGATTGATGCGTTCAAGAGCAGGGACGTCAAGTTCGACGAGTGGTGTCGGCACGATGCAGATTCGGAATGGACCGACAAGTGGTGGTTCGCGGATGCCAATGCAATCCGCGAAGCCGACTTCAACCTCAGCGCCAACCGGTATCAGCCACAGAGCAGGGCAACTGTGGAGCATCGCGACCCGCTAGAGATTCTGGAGGAGTTGCGGGATATCGAGACGGAGATTCTGGGGGAGATTGATACATTGACCGATGCTGTGCGCGAGGTAGAATTGGAATGAACTGGCCAATGGCGCCGCTCAGCGAATTGTGCGAAATGGATCGTCAGGGAGTCCGACCGGACGATCCGGATGCGGCGCGGCTGCCCTTCCTGGGGGTCGAGAATGTCAAAGCGGAAAGCGGCGTCATCGACCTGAATAGCAATGCCCGCGTCGGTAGCCAGAAAAGCACGAGCTTTCGCTTTGATGATCGCCATGTCCTCTATGGGAAGCTTCGCCCGTATCTGAACAAAGTCGCCGTTCCAGCATTTGCCGGCAAGTGCTCAACCGAACTGATTCCGCTGCTTCCGCGGGAAGGAGTCGACCGCGAGTTCCTTGGGCACTTGCTACGGAGGCGAAAGACCGTCGATCTCGCCATGTCGTCCGTGACAGGGTCAAGGATGCCTCGAACCGATATGAAAGTTCTGTTCTCGCTTCCTGTGCCCCGCCCCCCGCTCGACCGTCAGCGGCAAATTGCTGGCATCCTGAACCGAGCGGCAAAGGTTGTGCAACTGCGAAAAAAGGTACAGGAGCGGTTGCAGGAGTTCATACCCGCCCTGTTCATCAAGATGTTTGGAGATCCCTCCACCAATCCCAAGGGGTGGCAAGAATACCCCTTGGGCGAGGTCATTCGAGTATCGAGTGGTCAAGGCCTTTCCGCCAAACACATGATGCCCGGAATTTTTCCGGTATACGGAGGCAACGGGATTACCGGCTACCATTCCGATTTTATGTTCGAAGACCCCAAGATTGTCATAGGCCGGGTGGGCGCGAATTGCGGAATAGTGCATCTGAGTCGCCCGAAAAGCTGGATTACCGATAATGCCCTCTATGTGCGGGAAATTCGAAAACCGGTCGAACTAACTTACTTGGAATGGTCTTTGCGAGTTGCCAATCTGAATCAATACGCTGGACGCGCAGCCCAACCGCTAGTGTCTGGAAGCCGAATCTATCCGGTGCCGAT
>JAJECW010000116.1 GCA_022821865.1 Pseudomonadales bacterium | reverse complement strand
ATCACGCGATTGTCGCTCAGCCCGGACTTCGACAGCAGATTCATCTTGATGGCGCTGCCATGGTCTTCGAGCCCGCTCAGCTTGAGCATCAGTTGGCCCTGTTCCTCCGCTCGTTCCCTGGCGGATTTTCCGGCCTTGCGCTGCCTGCCCGGCTGCACGCGTATACCGCCCTCGCCGGTGTTTATCATCTTCCGGGCTTTGGCCTTGGTTTTCTGTATGTTCACAATGCCCCGCGCCGCGCCCGCTTCGGGCTTGTCCCGGGCTACGGAGTCCGCGCGAAGCTCGACAGTCCCGTCATTGTTCTTCTTCCCCGTGAGAACCTGCGTAATCTCCACCCCGCCTATGGCGTAATCGGCTTCAGGTTCCTGAATACCCGCATGGGTGCGTACGCCAAGTTGAGCTGCGCTTGCGCCGGATTCGGTCCGCGGTTCTTCGACTGGCGCTATGCCGGCCTCGGCGCGGGATTTCCCCGCCAATGCCTGCTCGACCGCTTCCTGCGCGGCGCCGGGCGGCCCTTCAACTTCACCGTAGCGTATGCGCCCGCCCTCACCCGTGGCGACCGCCACCAGGGTGCGCTCCACCGGGGGCGGCTTGGGAATGTACAACTGCAAGAGTTCCTCAAGGTTTTCCTCGATACGCTGGTCGTGGGCGCGCAAGGCGAGCAATATCTGCCCCAATTCCTGCCACCCTTCTTCGGCGGCGCTGTTGCTCAGCCACTTCTCGGGGTCGGCGGTGGGTGGAATCAGAATAGGGCAAACGATGTAGCCCAGTTCCTTGCCGGGCGCGGTTCTCATGGCTCTACCGACGGCCTGCACAACATCTATTGGACTCTTTCGGGCTTCCAGAAACGCTACCGCGCTCAGCGACGGCGAATCGGTGCCCTCTCCGAATATGCCCACATTGATGATGCCGTGAGGGTGCGCCGCGTCAGCCGCGGCCAGCCGTCCTTTCGCGGTTTCACGCGCCGCGGCGTTGCTCGACGCATCGAGGTGTTCCAGGCTGTAATCCGACGCGGTTCTGCCGTCCGAGTTCTCGCCAAGCCATCGAGAGACCCACTTCTTGACATTCTCGGCCTGGAGGTCCGCCGCCATGTTCCGGGACTTGTCCACCGTGTTCATGAAGGCGATGCACGACTTGATGTTCACTTCGTCGCCCTGGGTGGCGCCGCCCATCGTCAACGCGAAGGCCAGACCCCGGAGGTAATCCGTGGTCGTCAATTGAGCGCGTCCCGTGCTTTTGGTTGCCTTGGCCAGATCGTTCGCCGTCTTGAACGCCTCGGGGTCGTTGATGCCCATGGCGATGATGCGATAGTCGGACAACCAGCGGTTGCGGACGGCTTCCAGGTAGCTCTTGCGGTACAACTCCACCCCGAACGTGGTCTCGTCATCCATCGAGCGTACGATCCAGTTCGGATTGCCGGTGGGCCGCTTGCCGTCGTAGATGCGCGGCGTGGCCGTCTGATAGACGCGGTAGGTAACAGGGAATCTGCCGTTGTCATGACAGACGGTAAAGTCGCGAAGACGCTGCTCCTCTTCGTTCGCGGCAGCGGATTTTGAGTTCCTGCGCTTCAGTCCCGCCGTTCTGTGGGCTTCGTCGGCGATCAATACACACGCTTTGACACCCGCGCTCAACAGGGCTTCCGATACCCTGGCGCTGCTTTGGTACGTGCCAATGAGAACCTTGATCCCGTTGCCGAAAGAACTTTGGCGCATCCAGTTCGCAATTTCACCGGCGTCTGTAGTCACCTTGCCTTTCACGTCGGACGCGCTGACATTGCTGTTGTCGACGGTCGGGTCGAGCGTGGCGTTGCGGGTTCCTTCTTTTTTGGGGTCGTAGCCCGCGGTGGCGTCCGAACAGACCGCCAGCACGTCTAGCGAATCGCGTGCGTGTTGCAGGTATTCGCGCCTGATCTGGCCAACGAGCGCAATGGACGGGCAAAGCACGATGGATACTCCGTCCCCAGGCGTGAGTTCTTCGACGATTCGGAGCGATATGCGAGTCTTTCCCGTTCCACAGGGCAGAATGATTCTGCCTCGGGCTTCGCCCACCGGCAGTCCACCGCTTGCCGAGCGTTCCTGTTCCCTGAGTACGCGGACGCTGTGGGAGACGGCTTCGTCTTGCATGGAGGATTTGCTTTGCAGCCTTTCATTGCCGTCGGGGCTCGATAGGTAGCGGTCACTCTCCTCGGGTGCGGAATTCGCCTCCCGCTGCTGGTTGAGGTCGTTGGTTATGTTGACGAGCTTGAGAGGTTTTGGGTGCATCGAAGCCGACTGCTTCGCGCCGCTGGCAAGCTGATTGTCGCCATTGGTGACTACCCAGCGTTCAGCCCAGAAGTCCGAAGCGGATGCGAACGCGAATTTGGCTATCTCGTCGCTCTTGATTGAGTCGCCGCGCCCCTCATCGTCGAGCCGTCGCGACTTGCACTGAATTGCGATGTATTTCCCATCGCTGCGCCGCGTGGCTACGGCGTCTATCCCCGCATCCCGCCTGGTGGTCTCTGGGAAGTGCTTCTCCCTGTCGGGCCACTCGTCCCAATGCCAGCACTCCGCGATATCCCATTCCTTGATGTATGGGCCGGACTCCACGGTGACGACTTCGAGCCAGTTGCCGTCGGTCTCTTGCGGATTCATCTCGGCGGTCTGCCTGACCGCCGTTTCGATGATGTCCCGCGCAGTCGAGGTCTCCATCATTTCTTCCTTTTGGGAAATGTCTCTTTACCGACTGCCATTGATTTTATCAACAGTTCGTATAACACCCCCTTATTCTCGGCCTATTGGTTGATTCGGCCAATTTTTGTTCAGAAGCTCAACCGCAGATCGAGGTACATGTAGCGACCGTAGTCGGTATGGGCATCGGCGAAGTAACCGAAGAACCGGTCGGCGAGCGGCGCGCGCTCGTCGGTGAAATTCTTGATCCCCAGCCGCGCCCTGGCGCCCACATCGGAAACGTCGAAACGATAATCGAATGTGGCGTCATAGGTCGTCATGGACGGAATCACGTAGCGCATCCCGTCGGACAAGGTCAGCGAGCTCTGGTAAAAAGATCCTATCTCGTACATGGCCAGGGAAGCGCCGAAGTCTCCTTGCCGCCAGCTCAGGCGCGCGCTGTGCCGCTCGTCCTGATTGCCGTCGCGACCGATCAGATCCGCAAATCCGTCGATCGGAATATCGACCGGAATTTCGCCGGCAGCCTGACTGGCCACCAGCAGTGCCGCATCTCCCGAAGCTTCCTGTTCGAAGATGTCGAGAAAAGAAACATTGTAACTGAAACGGAAGTTTCCGATGTCGGTATCGAGGTCGTAGTAGACGGCGATGTCACGGCCTTCAAGGGTCCGCGTATCCAGGTTGGCGTAGGCGTCGTCAACGCGAAGCGCGGTGCCCGCCGGGCAGATTCCCGCCTCGGTATAAGCGGCGAGTTGATCGTCATCCGGCTCGTCGCGAACGACCGCGGCGTTGAAAGTCGCCGGGCAATTACCCGCGCCGGCCTGCAACCGGTAATACAGGTCGAGAATCATGTGATTTTCTTCGCCGAACAGCCCGATCGTGTCTTCCTTCTCGATCGACCACCAATCGGCGGTCAAGGTAAGACCTTCCACGGGTTCGAGCACAAGGCCCAGCGAGGTACTGGTGCCGGTTTCGGGCACGAGAAGCTCGCTGCCTTGCGCGGAACGCTGGGTCGAGTTGCTGCAATCCAGATCGTAAACCTCGTTCGTAGCCTGATTGGCGTAGAAACAAGCCCAATCTGTGCGGCCGTTGCTGCGCGCGACCAGTCCCTCGTTCACGGTTACCAGATTCGGCGCCCGAAAGGTCTCCGACCAGGAGCCGCGCAGGAGAATCTGTTCGACCGGACGATAGCCGAATGCGACCTTGCCCACGGTAACGTTGCTGTCCTGCAGGTCCGAGTAGTTCTCGTTGCGCAGCGCCAACTGCGCGTCGAGGTTTTCCAGAAGCGGAATCTGCAACTCCGCGAAGATCGAAGTCACGTCACGCTGTCCGGCGCTGTCGCCGGTGGGACTCGAGTTGACGAC
>JAJECW010000076.1 GCA_022821865.1 Pseudomonadales bacterium | reverse complement strand
CTAGGTATTCTCTGAAAAATTCCATCCATGGAATTTTTCATTGTCGCAAAACAAAAGCGTGGTTTTGTTTTGCTCACGAATTCAATGGCTTACGCCATCGAATTCGGCGGCACTTCCATGTGCCGCAGGGAAGCTCTGACTTAATCAGAGCTTCCCTAGAAGTCGACAGTCAGACGACCGTAGTAATACGCTCCCTGCCAGTCCATTCCGGTTGCCGACTCCCAAAGCCGACCGCAGCAAGTATCGCCGACGACCCCCTGGGCCGGATACTCGTCAAACACGTTCCTTGCTCCCAGCGAAAGCCGGAAGGTGTCGTTGAAGCGGTACTGGCCTTCGATGTCCGTGTACCAGGTCGGATCGAAAGTCTGATAACGCAAGCCGAGGGGGTCGCTACCTCCTGTGTTGGAGTTGATCGACTCTCCATAGTAGCTCACGCGACCGATCAGAATGAGTTGGTTCAACTCGTGCCGGGCGGTGATGACACCGCGCCAGTTCGGATCGTAATTTTCGAAATCGTACTGGTTTTCGTTATTGAGGTACCTGCTCACAACCGTGCGATCCGTGTCGAACTTGTTTTCGCTGAAGTTGAACGCCGCAGTCACCGTGGTCGTGCCCATGTCGCCCCAGTCGATCGGTGCGGTCGCCACAATGTCCACACCCTGGGTGCTGGTGTCGAAGCCGTTTGTGAAGTAGAAAACGCCGCCGATCGAGTTTGCTCCGGGTACGCCCGCATCCCTGAGTTTGACGAAATTCTGCCAAGCCGCGGTATTGCCCGCCTGAGCCGCATCAGTGCTGGAAACTTGCAAGGTGGAAATCGCCCGGGTGCGGTCCTGCACGTCGATGCGGAAGAAGTCCACGGACACATCGATGGTGTCCAGAACCTGGGCGGTGAAACCGATCGTGAAGTTGTCGGACAACTCGGGCTTGAGCGGAACCGCGCCAAGGGCTTGGGCCACCGGGCCACCCGCGGGGAACAGTCCGGTCGCCACCGGAAGGCCTTGGGGCAGTCTCGTGGATACGTTGGTGGTGCCCTGCTGGCCTGGGGTCGGCGCACGGAAAGCGGTACCGATCGACGCGCGAATACCGAAATTATCGGTCATGTCGAGTTGGGCCGCCAGTTTCCACACGAGTTCCGCGTCGAAGTCGTCGTAGTCTTCGTAGCGCACCGCGGCTTGCAGGAAAAGCTGGTCGGTGACGTCACCGCTGATGTCGCCATAAAGCCCAACGGAATTGCGCTCGTAAACCTCCGAGAACTGGGGCGAATATCCGGGGAAGCCGTTGGAGCCAACACCGACGACATTGAACACCGGGTCGTTGCTGTTGGTGCAATCCAGACCGTCTACTCCAGATCCCTTGGCCGCCACCATGTTGTCGGCATAAGCACCCAATCCCGTGAGCATGCCGTCAGGGCCCGCTTCGCAGAAATCGTGCGGATCGATATTTGCGTAAGGCCCAGCGCGATAAGAGTCTTCCTCCCCCTGCACAACTTCGTAGGACTCGTCCATCCACGATGCGCCGAAAGCGAACAGCGCGCCGTTGTCGAGTTCATAGGTGAAGTCCGCCTGCAACTGGGTTTCGCTGTTGATCAGGTCGCCCGGGCGGAACGAAGTCGGCGAGTCGGGACCCATCGAAGGGTTGATGGTGTTCTTGAGCGTATACTGGATTTCGCTTTCGCCGGTTCGCGCGCTGAAATCGTAGCCGAGGCCGTTGTCCATCTCGCCGCGGATTCCACCGACTATGGATACATCGCGCACATCGCCAAAGAAGCGCGGGGTGAAGCCGCCGGGATGCTTCTCAAGCGGGAAGTAGACAGAACCATCGGGTTCACGCAGTTCCTCGATCGTGCCGTTGTACGGATAACGATAGAAGAAGCTGCCGTTGCTCGTGCTGTCGGAGAAGTTGCCGAAGCCATAAAGCTCGTTGTTGTCATCGAGTTCGATGCCGGCATTGAAGAATACCCGGGCGGCCTCCGCGTCGGGCTGACCCCAGGGCTGCACGACGTCGCCATCGCCGATATTGGCCATATGGGTGTTGGACAGGAAGGTCTGATTATCCCTACCATAGTGGAGCCTTGTGGCCGGATTCCCGTTCCAGCCCACACCCCTGATCGAACTTGCGCTTCCCGCGTTCACAAAGGCGTCCCAACTCGGATCGTTGGGGTTCAGACAGAACCATCCTTCGCAATACTGGTTCGAGCGGGTGGTCTGGTCGGCTTCGTAGAATTCCCCGGAAATGCTGAGAAATCCATTGTCGCCCAACGGCAGGCCGATGTTGCCCTGCACCGTGGTGGAGGCGCCGTCGCCTTCGCTGTACTGGCCGGAATCGATGCTGACGCTGCCGCCTTCGCGGTTTTCCTTGAGCAGGAAGTTGATCACGCCGGCGATGGCGTCGGAACCGTATTGCGCTGCCGCGCCGTCGCGCAGCACCTCGATGCTCTGGAGCGCCACGGCTGGAATCGTCGCCATGTCGGGGCCTTGCGTACCCGAACCGCCGATGGTGACCAGCGCCGCCCTATGGCGCCGCTTCGAATTCACCAGCACCAGCGTCTTGTCGGTGGGCAGGCCGCGCAATGACGCCGGGCGGATAAAGCTCGCGCCATCGGAAATCGGCTGGCGGGAGATGTTGAAGGAGGGCACCAGCGTCTTGATGATGTCGTTGGTGTCGGTGTAGGAAATCGCTTCGATGTCTTCGGCGCTGAACACGTCGACGGGAACCGGCGAATCCGTTACGGTGCGCGGCCGGCCGCGGGCGCCGGTCACGATGATCTCTTCGAGATCGGCCGTGTCTTGCTGCGCCAGGGCCATCGGCGTATAGGCCACGGGCGCGAGAAGCGCCAGGGCTATCGCAGGAGACAGAACTCTGGCTGCCTTTCTTTGTCTAAACATTTATCTACCCCCAAGGAAGATTTGATTTAGTGCTGTACTGGCCAAAAGGCCATCCCAAGCAAGCGGCGGAAGCACGGAACCGCAAAGTTCCCGCCTCCTGGCGCGTGCGATTCAGCTAGCATAAGCATTTTGCTTCCGTGTGTCTATTCCATGCGGGCAATTTTGTGGCAATTCTGGCCAAAAAGTGGCAATTGCGCAAAATCACCGCGCAAAAGGAAGTTCGGCATTAGGGAAGCTCTGATTAAGTCAGAGCTTCCCTGCGGCACATGGAAGTGCCGCCGAATTCGATGGCGTAAGCCATTGAATTCGGGAGCAAAACAAAACCACGCTTTTGTTTTGCGACAATGAAAAATTCCATGGATGGAATT